>JACWAE010000017.1 GCA_014874385.1 Dehalococcoidia bacterium
CCGTATTTCCTGGGGTCAAGCTCGTCTTTGCTTTTCACTGGCACCGGTTTGGTGAGTACATCCACGCTGTAGGTGAGGTCGGAAAGCTCTGCCGTAGCCACCGGGGGAAAACGCGGGTCTCTGCTCGCCGATGATATGGCGTTGGCCATTGTCTCCAGGGCGACATTGGACTTCGTCGGCTCGAATGTCCCTATGCAGCCTCTAAGTGCCCCGTGTTTCTTGATGCATACGAAAACACCGGCCTGCTCCTTCATCTCCGGCGACAGTTCCTGGGGTTGGAGAATCTCCTTTTTCCGGACATAGCTCTCCACTGTTTCCCTGGCCAGCCTTGTCAGAGGGTGTATTTTCTCCGGTTTCATGGCTTCCCTCCTATCACCTCTTCACTATTATCCCGGCATAACCTACCACGTCGGAATAATCGCCGGTTACATCGCCGCTTGTTTGATATTTGACCAGTTCCGCTCGTTTGGCTCCCAGTTCTTTGGCAGCCGAGATGAGACTCACTGTTGGCGCATAGCCGCACATCGAGATGTGCAGCTTTTCAATTCGATTTAACAGCTCGTCTTCATTCAGTTCCAGTATGGCGTTGATAGCCTGGGTATCCTTCTTTTTTGCTGATTCCTGCGACTCGCGGTGAGTCATGTCGCTGCTGGCGATGATTATTGTTTCAGCTTTTAAGTCTTTGATTGCCTTTGCTATCGCCTTGCCGATCTCCTTATACACAGCTCTGGGGCCATATGAGAGCACAAGGGGCACTATTTTGAAATCCTGCTTGAGGTATTGTAGAAACGGTATTTGAACCTCGACTGAGTGTTCGTAAAGATGCGCCACCTGGTCTTCTTCCAGGTTTTTAGATTCTGCCAGAATCTGCTTCCCGAGCTTGGAGTCTATCTCCACGCTGCCCAGCGGCGTTTTCCATGTGCCCTCGCTCATAATGCTGTAGCGCTTGCCGTAGCCTGTGTGGTTGGGGCCCATGATTATAAAAGTATCTTTGAACTTGATTCGCGACATCACAGCACCGGCCACTGGACCTGAGTACACATATCCGGCGTGCGGCGAGACCAGGCCGATAACCTCTTCCTTCTGTGCCTTTTTATCGATGAATTTGCTGATTTGAGCTTCCAGTGAAGAAGGCGAACTGGGATAGAATTGCCCGGCTACAATCGGCTCTCTAATCATCGTAGCCCCCTCTTTTTTGTAGTTGCCTGATTCATCAGGCTAGATTGCCCAATGAATTGGGCAACTACATTAGGATTATGTCCTGAAATTGAGCCCCGCTCCGCAGAAGCGGCATCTGGTGCCATTTAGTCCCACTATTTTGGTCTGATAGCCTACGCGCTGCACCACCACCCTGCCGCAGGAGTAACATATCGTGTTCTCTCCTTTGTGTCCGTGCAGGTTGCCCACATAGATGAAGCGAAGCCCGGCCTTTTGCCCGATACTGTAGGCACGTTCGAGTGTTTCGACCGGTGTGGGCGGCAGATCTTGCAGTTGGTGTTGCGGGTAGAACCGCGTCACATGCCAGGGGGTGAGTTCCCCCAGGCGGTCTTTTATCCAGGTGGCGATGCCCTCGAGCTGTGCATCATCGTCATTCATGGTGGGGATGATGTTGGTGACTACCTCGACATGCATCCCCCACTTCTGTTTTGCCCTTTCGGCGACCTCGAGGATACCGCGCCACTTGGATATCTTGGCAAGTTGCCTGTAGAAAGAGTCGGAAAAGCCTTTAACATCGACTCTCCAGGCATCGAGATAAGGGCCCATGGTATCAAGGGCCTCGGGAGTAGAGTAGCCGTTGGTTACATATACGGTATACAGCCCCGCCGCTTTGGCGAGCCTGGCTGAATCCAGAGTGTACTCCAGCCAGATGGCAGGCTCGTTATAGGTCCAGGCGATGCCCTGACAGTCATAGCGTTTAGCGAGTTCGATTGATTTCTCAGGAGATATGTGCTGTGAGTCATGTTTCTCCTCCCAGGGGGCCTGACACGAAATCTGCCAGTTCTGACAGTGAATGCAGTGGAAGTTGCAGCCCCAACCTCCGATGGAGAAGGCCAGGCTCGTGGGATAGAAGTGAAACAGGGGTTTCTTTTCGATGGGGTCTACTGCTACTGAGGATACCTCGCCATAGTTCAGGATATGAAGTATGCCATCCTTATTCTGGCGCACCTGGCACAGCCCGTACTTCTGCGGCCGGATAACGCAGCGCCACTGGCAGACGTGGCAGCGGACAATGGAGTTACCTAGCTTCTCATATAGCATTGCCTCGCGTGTATTGGTATTCATAGAGAGCTCCCATCAGGCCAGAGTCTATCACACCGCAGGGGACATGTCTATCAGGTGTCTCTATCCCACCACTTGCCAAACCAACATCGAAGGTCTAAAATTGGACGTAAATTAATATACATGCTTGAGCCCCGGGGCGAAGAGGAACTTTTCAGAAGGACTTGATAATATGCCCAAAAAATCACGCAAGAGAGCCGCAAGATACTCGCAACTCAGTAAGTCGAGAAAGAAACGGCAGGGAGCCAGACCTGCTCCTGAACCAAAAGCAGTCTCTGCAACCACAAGTCAGGAGATAGCTGCACCCGCTGCAAAAAAGAGCCCTGTTCCCGCAAAGAGCCCGGCTCCGCAAAAGGGGACCAAGGCTCAGCCCGGTATTAGGCTCACTATTCCTGACTATAAATATGTAAGAAACGACTTGAAGAGGGTAGGGATACTGACCGGGGCGATTATTGTGATAATTATAATCCTGGCGTTCGTGCTGGGTTAAGGCTCCTCTTCCTCCTCTTCTTCCCGTTTTTCTTTTTCTGAGGAACGGCTCGTCATAGGCAGCGTGGCCCTGAATTTCTCCTTGGACTTCTTGCGTGTGGCGGGTAGCTTCTGAATAGCCTCCTTCACCTGAGACAGCCTCTGTTCGGGCTGCTCCCCTGCCATATCTACTATCACACCTCGCACTCCCAGCCCCCAGAAAATCTCAATGTCGCTAGTTGACAAGCCGGATGGCATAGTTGCCAGGACATGTTTCCCTGTGCTGCCAGCCAGACGCTCTAATATCATTAGCTGATGAACGGTAAAGGAGGGCTCGTCCCCGCTGGCCGGGCTGAGGAGCACTGCGTCTACTTGAAGACGATTTATTGCCTTTGCCAGGCTCTCGGGCAGCGAGGCATCGATTCTGAGCACCTTACCGATTCCCTCCTCCATCAGGATCGCTGCTGGAGCCCTGGCCGGGTTGAAAATAACGTAATCGCAGCCAAGTTCGATGAGTTGTGCGATATCTTCCTTGCTCACCGTCTCCAGAGACACCCCCCAGGGAATTTCAGCCCTGTCGCGGTTCATTTTGGCCAGTGCTTTGCTATCCTTCTCCAAATTGTCCACGGTCAGCAACAAAGCGTCAGGGCCTTCCTTTGTGGCGACGGTTATCAACTGCGCATTTCCCGCAGGCACGCTGGCAATGGTCAATATCTGCGAAATTTTTGTTCTGGAGACCACCGCCCCGAAACCCATCGGCTGGCCGCTGCCCTCAGAAATTCGCTCCAGCTTCTCTATGAGTTTGCTCATCGTTTCCCCCTTTTCACCATGTCCCGAGTCACACTGCTGGATAGCATAACGTCCTGTCTAATCTGGTGTCAAGCACAACACGCATTGTTGATTTCGGTTAAGTACGATTTCCTAACGGGATTTGAACCGATGGGCTATTCACAGGGCTGATGCTCTAGATTATGCTCTGTGGTTAGAACTCGAGTGCGATTTATACAGTGGAAGGCAGTTTTCCCCCGCCTCTCATTGCTATGATAATGCTGGTATGGTTGACGATGGCTCGAAGGAGGCATTATTGATGACTGAAAATAGTCCCCCAGCTCCCAAAAGCAGCGAAGATAAAGTTGTAGTAGTAGGCCCAGCTCAGGCAAAGGCCCCTAAAAAGGATGATAAGGTAACCGATAGCTTACTAGATGTTTTCACGAGTGAGGAACTTGTAGAAAGCCCTATCAGCAAGCTGTCTAAAGATTTGGGCGATATTAGTATAGATTCCCTCCTCGAGCAAACCAAACAGGTTGCCGAGGAGATCAAATGGGGACATTAATGATGGCTGCTGCTTTGCTTGTTATGACTCGGGCTATCGGAATGGAGGGAGAACTTGAATGAGGAACATCGAGCTCTAATAACCCTGCTCCCTTATGATATTGTTATAACTATTTCTGCACTCAGCGTCCTTCTTTTAACCCTTGTCTCATTTATTCAACGGCGTTCCGCCCGGGTTTGTATGGCACTAGCTGTCCTTACTGCGGGGAACAGGCAGGCTAGTCAGCGTAAAAGGATATAGCCAGGACACCGGGCCCGGCATGGATTCCCATGGCCGGGGTGAATTCTGTGAGATAAAGTTCAGCGCATTTAAACCTCGCCCCGATCTCCGCTTTCAGCTTCTCACCATCTTCCAGTTCGTCGGCGTGATGCACTATCACGTGAACTGTATGATTTCCCACTTTTTCTGCCATGAGCTTGAGCATGATTTGTACAGCTTTCGCCTTGGTCCTGGGGCGTGCTACCGGCATTGTCTCTCCCACTGCCGGGTTGTGATCGAGAACGGGCTTCATATCCAATAGCGACCCAGCCCAGGCTGCTGCCCTGGCAATGCGCCCGGTTCTTGCCAGGAAGTAGAGCGTGTCTACCATTGCCAGGAATCCTACTCTACCCATCATGTTGCGCGCCGCCTCCACTACCTGAGGAAGCTCAGCCCCCTTGCTGGCAGCGCGGGCAGCCTCGAGAACAATGAACCCTAGCGCACCAGCAACAGCACGGCTGTCTATAACCTCAATAGTGGTATTCGGTATCACCTCTTTAGCCTGCTCTTTGGCTACCATGGCAGCTTCGAAGACCTTGCTTTGCAAACTGGTAAGGGTTATACAGACTATGCTCTCTGCCTTCTGGCTAGCTTGGCGGTACGCATTGAGGAATTCACCTGCTGCTAGAGTTGAGGTGGTGGGAAGGTCTTTCTTCTTGCGCATAATCTGATAGACTTCGCTGGGGCTTATATCAACGCCATCGCGGTAGCTTTTGCCTTTATAGACTATATGGATGGGAATTACATGGATATCGTATTTCTGTACCAGCTCTACAGGCAAGCAACAAACAGTATCTGTGATAACGGCGACTTTTTTCACTGGTGTCCTTCCTGTAAAGATAAAGACAGCGGTTAGACTTGAACCGACGACCGGCGGTTTGCGAAGCCAGGCTTTAGTCTTCCGCCATCCCGTCGGCTGAGGACATAATGTATTGTGTCCGTTACTCCATCTGTTTTCTTTTAATTCCTTCGGATTAGGGTGTCAACCTCCTGACCAATTGCGCATATTGTAAAGGAAATTGCGAAAAAATCAAAGGGGTCTTGCTTGACTATTAAACTATACCGATTCACTAGTGACGCACTTTGCCCAATCCGAGCCAGTCCACAATGTCTATTTCATTCTGGGCAGGTTCAGGCCGTTCCAGGCAATAATGTTCCTCTGAATCTCGTTTGTGCCCATGGCGACATTGAGTCTGAACTGATGATGATACCAGGTCTCGTAGATTCCATCGAACTTTGCCCACCGGGAAAGCCTGACCTGGCCATAAGGGCCGAATAGCTCAGTGGCGAAATGAGCAACACGTGCCTGCAGTTCACCGGAGATTATCTTTACTGCTGAGGCATCGAAAGGTGTCATCTCCTTCTTGTTCTGCGCATCAGCTATCCTGTAAGCAAGACGTCGCGTTGCCTCAAGCTCACAAGCTACCTGAGCTAGCCGGTGTCGGATAACAGGGTTACTCGCCAGCGGCTTGTCCAATGCCTTTGTCTCATTACAGAACTTAACCAGGTCTTCTATCTGACGCTGCATGCACATAATGGCTCCCAGGTTAGACCTCTCGAACCCAGCCAGCATCTGAGTTACCGCCCATCCCTGGTTTTCCTTCCCAACAACGTTGTTCACGGGAACATGCACACATCGAAAAATTCTTGTCGCAGCTTCACTTGCTCATCTGTGAGCTTGAAATCCATCTCTATCCTCCTGCAATAGGCCGGAAATATAATAAGCCCTCTCATCAGAGGGCTTATTCGAAGGTTTTCGCTATACTCAATTCAGCAAGCCAATCTCATTAGTGGAGAACCAGCCCTAAACCGCGCACAACTATTTGTCCAGCCCCAACTCCTTTACGGCTCCCTCTTTCAAAACGAATTTTTGAATCTTGCCCGTGGCTGTCATGGGAAAGTCGTTTACAAACTTCACGTACTTTGGAGCCTTGTAGTTGGCCATCTTCTCCCTGGAGAACTTTATTATCTCTTCAGCAGTAGCTGTTTGCCCTTCTTTCAGCTTTATGAAAGCCATGCCCACCTCGCCCATTCTGTGGTCAGGCACACCCACGACTGAGACCATGCTTACCCTGGGATGGGTCATGAGGAAGCTTTCGATCTCAGCCGGATAAGCATTCACGCCTCCCGTGATAAACATATCCTTGAGCCTGCCCGTTATCTTGATGTATCCCTTCTCATCCATAGTGCCGAGGTCTCCGGTGCGGAACCATCCCTCTTTGTTGAAAGCCTTTTTAGTCTCCTCAGGGAGCTTGTAGTATTCTTTCATGACGTAGAAACCTTTGCTGCAAATTTCACCCTGGGTGCCTCTGGGGACTTCTTTCCCCGTATCCGGGTCCAGTATCTTCAGGTCGCAATCGGGGAATATCAGCTTGCCGGCCGTGTGGGCGATTACCTCAGGCGGGTCACCGGGCTGGCTCATGGTGCTAACACCGGTATTCTCAGTCAGGCCATAGGCTGATATCAGGTCCTTTATTCCCATCTTAGCGATGATGGTTCTTACCAGGTCTGGAGATACATCGGCGCCTCCGATTACAGCCGCCTTTACCCCTATCTTGCGCTTGGGGAAATCGGGATGCTCTAACATCATAATGTACATGGTAGGTGAGCCGGTGAACTTTGAAACCCTTTCCTCGTCGACTAACCGTAAGCCCTCGCCAGGGTCGAACTGCTCCATCGGGACAATGCACGCGCCGTTGCAGGCGCCTAAAAGCATACCGGTCATGTTTCCCATATTGTGGCTGAACGGGGAGACAACCAGGATGCGGTCCTTGTCTTCCATCTTGAACCTGTTGCTGACCGCCTCCATAATCCGGCTGTACTGGTAGTTTGTGGTCACCACGCCCTTTGGGAATCCAGTCGTCCCCGAGGTGAAGGGGATAACATAAGTATCCTCCGGCTTGACTTTCTCCTGAGCCTTCTTCACGGCTCCGCTGCTGGCGTAGTCCTTGCCTGATTCCAGCACCTTGTTGAATTCGAGCATACCCGGATAGCTTTTGTCGCTGCGCATGATTACTCTTTTGAGCAAGGGCAACTTCTTAGACTTCAGTTCACCGGGCTGGCACTCCTTGAGCTCGGGGGAAAGCTCATAAATCATTGGGATGTAGTCAATCTTGATGAACTGGTCCATCATAAAAAGGGTGGTGGAATCAGACTGCCTGAGTATGTACTCGACCTCATGGGTGCGGTATCGAGTGTTGAGAGGGATAACAGGGGCTCCTATCTTTATACAGGCAAAATGCACATATACCCACTCCGGTATATTGCTCATCCAGATTGCTACCTTATCGTCCTTCTTAACGCCCATTTTAATCAGGGCGTTCGCTACCGAATTCGCTCTATCCATCAATGTCTCATAATTTATGCGCTGCTTTCCTGAGACTATTGCCTCGTTCTTCGGATATTGAACTGCAATTCTGTCTATTATCTTCGCCAGAGTATCATCTTTTTTTAACTCCATGTTTCCCTCCTTAATACTGTTGAGATTTATTTACTGTTATCAGAGTTGACCACAGCCATTATGTTGGCGAATGCCCGCTTTTTTATAGTACTGCCATATCTTTACTTTTGGGAAATCACGGGACTATAGAGTGCTGCGCCCAGATACAAAAATGGGAACCATATCAGATAATGATACTTCCCCATTTACTTATTCTCAGCCGAGAGTATAGCTCATCTCTCCAGAGAGTGTCAATGTTTTTGGTTCTACGCATGGGTAGGAGGGTGACTGCACTTTCCCGCTAAAAAACAATAAGCAGAACAGTTTGAAAAATCCCCCAGAAATCACTATATTAAAGTTGTCTGACTACAGGCAACGATAGCAAGCCTTTAGAATCGGCAAAGGCACGTATATACAGGCAGTTTGCGTCCCAGTTTTGAATTGAGCCAGGAGGTAATGTGCATGATTCCAGAGGAAGCGAAGCAATTTATCGGAAGAACCGACCCACCTATAATCAGGCATGTCGAGAAGGGCGCGATACGAAGATATGCTGAAGCTGTGGGGAATGATAGCCCCCTTTACTGCGATGAAGAATATGCCAGGAAATCAAGATATGGTAATATAATGGCTCCGCCGGGCTTTTGGGGCTGGCCTACCAAAACGCCTTCTGCTTCCACTGGACTGGCTGAGATAGTGAGTGAACTTCGTGAAGCCCTGGCCAGAGGGGGTTTCCCCCGCATTCTCGATGGCGGAATATCGTACGATTTCTTTTTATCAGTGCGGGCAGGCGATATCCTGATAGCCACCCCTAAGGTCACAGGCTTGAGCGAGAAAGAGGGCAAGAGCGGCGCTATGATTATCTGTAACTTTGAGACCACCTATGTCAATCAGAACGGTGACCTGGTAGCCAGGGCACGTCAAACGTTTATCGCACGGTAATTTCTCCACGGCTTGCGAACGGTTTCTGGAGAACTGAAAGCATCAGCGAGCGCTGGATATTAAGGGGGCTATGAATGAGGACGTCCGAGCAATATCTCGAAGACCTGCGCAGAATGAGGCCCAACGTCTATATGGGAGGCCAGCTTGTCAAACGAGATGACCCCCGTATCATCCCTGGCATCAATGTGATGCGGATAACCTTCGACATGGCTAAAGACCGGGAAAACAAAGAGCTGTTTACTGCCACCTCACAATACACAAAAAGGAAGATAAACCGCTTCTGCAATGTCAGCGACAGTGTCGAAGACCTGCTCAACAAACAAAAGATGATTCGCACGGGTGCCCGACTATCAGGATTCTGCATCCAGAGATGCATGGGAACCGATACCATAAATGCACTCTCTGTTGTCACCAAAGAGATAGACGATGCCCATGGAACTGAATACTATCAGCGCTTTCTGGAGTACATAAAGGATTATCAGAAGAAAGATTTAATTGGCGCAGCAGTGCAGACGGACGCTAAAGGTGATAGAGGCAAACGGCCTCACGAGCAGGCTGACCCTGACATGTATGTCCGGGTTGTTAAGCAGACCAAGGATGGCATCGTCGTCAGGGGAGCCAAAGAGGACATCACAATGGCATCCTATTGTGATGAACTGATAGTCCTCCCGACACGAACCCTGACAGCAGATGAGAAGCAATGGGCAGTTTCCTTTGCCATACCTGCCGATTGGGACAAGGTATACATCGTTAACCGCGCCAGCGCCCCCAGGCAGAGGAAGCGGCTGAAAGCGCCCCTGAACACACATGGAAGCTCCGATGCTCTGGTTATCTTTGACGATACCTTCATCCCCTGGGACAGGGTGTTTATGTGCGGCGAGCATGAGTTCGGCGGCAGGATGGCTCTAGCATTTGCCACTTCCCACAGGCACAGCTACTGCGGCTGCAAGCCGGCTGTCGAAGATATTGTTATGGGCTTGATAGCCCTTACCGCCGAGTACTATGGAGTGGGAGATAAGCATCACATTCGCGAGAAACTTGCCCATCTAGCCGGGATTGCCGAGCTGATTTACGCCGCTGGCATAGCCGCCGCTATGGAATCCACGAAATCCTCATCGGGGACTCAGGTCCCGAACGCTATATATGCCAACGTGGGAAGGCGTCTCGCCGGAGAAAATACCTATGATTCCTGGGGCATGGTCGCCGATGTCGCTGGCGGCTTCCCGGCCACTATGCCCTTCGAAGACGACTACTATCATCGGAAGTTAGGTCCATTTATCAAGAAGTATACGATGAGAAACCCCAAGGTATCTGCCGAGAACATGCACCGGCTGCAGCGCACACTATCGGACTATCTCTCATCCTCCTGGGCAGGGGTCTGGCAGGTAGCGGACGTCCACGGAGGAGGGTCGCCTGTTATGGAGACCATCGCTATTCTGAACAACTACGACTTCGAGGAGAGGAAGAAGATAGTTAAACGGCTGGCGGGCATCAAGGACTAATAATTTTCCCGAGGAGTATTACAAATGCACGTTAGAGAATTGTTCGACCTGACAGGCAAGGTGGCGATAGTTACCGGAGGCTCGAGGGGCTTGGGCAAGGAAATAGCCTCTGCTCTGGGCGGGGCCGGTGCTAAGGTTGTGATAACAGCTCGCCGTGAACAATGGTTGACCGAAGCACAAAAGGAGTTAGAAAATGTAGGGGTCGAGTGCCTATCGATAGTGGCTGATTCCAGCGAGGTCGAAGGCGTCAAAAAAATGGTGGCTCAAACGCTGGAGAAGTGGGGGGGAATCGATATTCTGGTGAACAATGCCGGTGTGGTATGGGCGGCACCGCCGGATCAGATGACTCTTGATAAATGGGACTACGTTATGAATATCAATGCCAGGGGCACCTTTATCTGCTGCCAGGAAGTGGGCAGGGAGATGATAAGGCAGAAGTATGGCAATATTATAAATATTTCGTCTGTCGGTGGGGTCTCTGCGGTAGACCCCAAATCGGGTCAATTCATCGCTTATCAGGCAAGCAAGGCAGCGATTAACATCATGACCAAGCAACTGGCAGTGGAATGGGGACCTCATAATATACGAATCAACGTAATTGCCCCGTCCTTCCTATCTACCCGCCTGACCGATGCGTTGATAGCGAAGACAGGGGAGAATATGAAACGGTGGATTCCCCTGGGTAGAATAGGGAGACCCGATGAAATCAGGGGAGCAGTTGTGTTCCTGGCCTCGGAAGCCTCAAGCTATATAACCGGACAAATAATTTGTCTCGATGGTGGCACAACCGCCTGGTAATTACTGAGCCCTTCGGCTTCGCTCAGGACAGGCCTGTCGAAAGGTGAGCAGCGCCCGTTCATCAGGCTATTTCCTCCCCAGCTCCCGGTATGCCAAGGTTATAAATCTTATCTATCTTAACCTTAATCACCGCTTTTGGTGACGGCATGCCTAGCTTTTGGAGCATAGCCACTGCATCGTCATAGACCTGTCCAGCCTTTATCACCTCTGGAGTACCTACAAAACGGAAACCTTTGAGCTTTTCTCTGTCAGCGCAGGCTATGGCCACCTTGCTGCCCTGATCCACATTGCCCCAGGTCTGTTTCCCGGTGACCTCAGTGTAGGCGAGATGTTCGTCATCTAATACCCTCGTACTACGCTTTGGGCCGATATTCGGAGTGCCATCCCGATTAACTGTGGCAACGAAGCATTGCTGCGTTGATATCATATCTTTCATTTCTTGGGTAAGCTTCGCCATTTGTCACCTCCTCAAACAATGTTTAACTTTAATATTATAACATTCCATATGGCGTTACAACTTTGTCGATGGTGGCCAGACATTCTGAGCGGACCGAAGAATCTCAGTATTTAACCGTAGGCTATTATCAGAGATTCTTCGTAGTGCCGATTCTATCCGCCTGTTGTGGATAGATTTCTGCAAACCTAAAGGCCTACGATGGAGATGCTGGCGACATTCACCGAGGGGACACCGCCCAGGTTGTGAGTTAAGCCGAATTTCGGGTTCTTGATTTGCCTGGGGCCGGCCTTCCCCTGAAGCTGCTTGTACATCTCATATACCATGCGCAGCCCGGATGCGCCCACAGGGTGCCCAAATGATTTCAACCCGCCATCGGGCTGAACAGGCAGCCCGCCCTTCAGCTCGAAGAATCCTGACTCTATATCCTGCTTCACTTTCCCCCGGCCGCTGAACTGGAGGTCTTCCATAGTAACAGCCTCGGTTATAGAGAAGCAATCGTGGACCTCGGCCATGCTTATCTCTTCGCGAGGGTTATTTATTCCCGCTTCCTTATATGCTGCGGCAGCAGCGTGGGTGGTGGACTCCACATGAGTCCAGTCGTCATCGTACAGCATCTCCACACCTGAGCTTGCAGAAATCTGAAGGGACTTGATATATATCGGGTCGGGCCTGAATTTCTTCGCCATGTCAGCCCTGCAGACAATAGCTGCGGCTGACCCGTCGCTCACGCCGCAACAGTCGAACAAGCCCAGAGGCCAGGCAACTATAGGGGCATTAACTATCTGCTCCACAGTAACTTCTCGCTTCAAGTGTGCTTTGGGGTTGAGAGCGCCATTGTGATGGCTCTTGGCCGATATCATGGCAAGCATTCTCTTGCCTTCATCGGGTGCAATGCCGTATCTGGCGAAGTATCTCGTAGCCAGCATGGCGAACATGCCCGGTGCGGTCTGATTTGAGTCAACAAGCCTGCGCACCGTACCCCATTGCACCTCATTTTGAGGAAGCCCCCCGTAGCCGGTATCCTTGAGCTTCTCCACCCCGCATGCCAGACAGATATCGTAGGCTCCGGCGGCAACCGCATAGCTGGCACCCCTCAGGGCCTCTGTTCCTGTGGCGCACCAGTTCTCCACTCTGGTTGAGCCAACGAAAGGCAGTTTCAAAGCCACAGACAGGGTGATGGAGGCTTTTCCTATGCTGGTCTCTTCGTAGCATGTGCCGGACCAGGCTGCCCCGATATCTTTTTTCTCAATGCCGGCATCCTGGATGGCTTCCATGCAAGCCTCGACAATAAGCTCTTCGACGCTCCTGTCAAAATGTTCTCCGAAGGTGGTGCATCCCATCCCTATAATAGCGACTTTGTCCCTTATTCCGTCGGCCATCTTGCCCCCTTTTCAAGTAAATCTTCTCAGCGAATAAACCCGGTTAGGCTCTGGGTGGAGTTGCTTTCCAGAAATAGCCATGTATTCCCCGCACCGTATCGCGGTACTTTCTGCGGAAGGTCATCTCCACAGGCATTCCGACCTTGAGCGATTCAAGGTCGCAATCAGTCAGGTCAAAGTTATACCTGCCGCCGCCCTCGAAGGTTACGATACCGTAGATTGCAGGCGGACTGAAGCTGGGAGCCAGGGAATCTCCCGTGTAGGTGAAAAGTTGCCCCTTCTTGTCAGAGAAGCGATAGGGCTCCATCTCATTGACAGCCCCGCAGCTTGGATTCGCGCATACTATCTGGCGGGGGTAGTGTGGTGTGCCGCAGCGTTTGCACCTCGACCCGCAGCCCCCCAGAACCATGCGGCGTTCCCTCCACAGCGTCGACAACTGGGTAGCCCCCACATCTTCACCCCGTCGCCCTATATCTACGGTAAGTATGTCGCGGAAAGTAGCGTATTTCTCGTAATTGGTCAGGTCTTTTCTGGAGGCCAGGTGTTTCTTGACACCCCTCTTATTCGCTCTCACCTTATCTATCTCTGCCGTCACCTGAAGGAATAAGGCATCGCTGCCATTTCCGTAGCTGGCAACGAGTATTCTGTCGCCGGGTTTGGCTTCCTCAAGCGCCGCCGCCAGCATCAGCAGAGGATAGGCAGTTCCCGTATCGCCCACGGTGGTGAAAAGCTGCTCTTGGATCTGATTAGGCTCGGCGCCCAGTTTTTTACCCATTGCTGCATGCTCTCTGGGATAGAGGCTGGGATAAACTACCCTGGCGAAATCCTTGATGTTCAATTCGTACTTCTTCAGCAGCCCTGAGATAGCCTCGGGGATAATCCTGCTGTAGCCTATATCGCGAATCCACCTGTCTTCCCAGGCACGGTCAAACCTGTCCGCTTCTGTTCTCCAGTAGTCTACGAAATCATAGGAAAGGGAATAGGAGCCCTCGATTGTAGCGATAACCTTGCCTTCTCCTACTAGAAAAGCGGCAGCGCCATCGCCGCAGGATTGCTCCTGGTTGCTGCCGGCTTTGCCTACGCGGCAATCGGAGGCACAGACTATAACATTTTTGGCAGAGCCTGCCTTAACGGTGTCCAACGCAGCGAGAAGAGCAGTGGTTCCGGCCTTGATCGAATTGCTGAAGTCAGCAGCTCTGATGTCAGCACGGAGGTCGAGAGCGGTGGAAACTATGCCTGCTCCCAGCCTCTCCCTGTACGGTGATGTGGTAGTGGCGAAATACAATTCGTCTATTTTTTCACGCTCGATTCCTCTCAAACAATCCACGGCAGCCGCTACGGCCATGGTGAGGCTATCCTCATCGTAATTGGCTACCGCCTTCTCGCCGGGCAAGGCGCTTGCCGAACCCAACCATCCTGTAGCGGAGGAGATAAGCTTGCGGTTTATACGCAATAAAGGTATGTAAGCGCCAAATGAGGTAATCCCTACCATAGCATCTGTCCTCTCTATCCCTCTGGGCGAGGGCAGTATTTATTCCTGTTTATCACAAAAAAGCAGGGGCACTATGCTCCTGCTTCTGCTTCTCTACCTGAACATATCGATTTACCACAACCGTTAGAATGGTATCGCATCAGCTTCCCAATGTCAACGGCTACGAGTATGTGTCATCATTTCATAGCGGTTGCGAGGTTTGACATCACACTGGCAGGTGCATTAAATTGTTGTAAGCAGATAGGAGACTCAAGGAATGAAATTAACCAAGCTGTTCGAGCCAATTAAAATCGGAAACATGGAGCTGAAAAACAGAATAAAGCTGACTGCTATGGGCATAGCCATTTCAGAAGATGGCACTGTATGCGAACAAACAAAGGCCTGCTATGCCGAGCGAGCCAGGGGGGGCGTGGCGCTCATCGGGATAAGCTGCACCGCCACCAGGCTGTTGAAAGGCCCTCTTTACGGGATATACCACGACCGTTTTATCCCCGGGCTTAAAGAACTGGTTGATTTGGTCCATGCCAACGGAGCAAAGGTTTACGCTCAGATGGGTGTGGGCTATAGCTGGGCATTCGGGGACGGTCCGGTACAGTACATAAGCCCTTCAGGTACAACGCCGACAGGGCATCCCGGCTCGGCGTTCCGTCTGGGCGGGCCTTACGAGCCAGCTATGCCTAAGGCCGTCACCGTTGACGAAATTCAGCAGATGGTGGAGGCCTACGGAGACGGAGCCATCAGGGCCAAGCAGGCTGGCTTCGATGCCGTGGAGGTTATAGCCTCGGTGAGCTATATAATATCGCAGTTTCTGTCTCCCATAACCAACCAACGAACAGACCAATACGGCGGCAGTCTGGAAAACAGGATGCGGTTCCTGCTGGAAATCATCGAAAACATCCGGAATAAGACTGGCAAAGACTATCCCATTACCTGCAGGCTCAGTGGCGCTGATTTGATGGAGCCGAAGGGGTACGACCTTGAAGATACCAAGCAGATGGCACGCATGCTGGAAGGAGCAGGCGTAGCAGAGATAGATGTAATGTCAGGCTGGCACTATGCCTCTGTACCCATAATACAGACGTGGGTACCACAAGGGGCATGGGTTTATCTCGCTGAGGGAGTGAAAAAAGCGGTCAATATACCTGTGGCTGCGGGCACCCAGATTCAGGATCCCGTGATAGCTGAGCGAGTTCTGGCTGAAGGCAAGGCAGACCTGGTGTACATGGCGCGAGCAGTGGTCGCCGACCCGGAGATGCCGAATAAGGCTCGCGAGGGACGTTTCAAGGATATCAGACCCTGTATAAACTGCTGCCGCTGCATCTCGGGAGTAGATACCCCGCCTGTTCACTGCAGTGTCAACGCCAGGATGGGGAGAGAGGCAGAATACCCCGTGGAGAAGCCGGCAGCCAGGAGCAAGAGGGTGCTTGTCGTAGGTGGCGGGCCAGGTGGGATGGAGGCAGCACGCATAGCGTCACTTAGAGGGCACAAGGTTATTCTCTGCGACCAGAATCCAAGGCTGGGCGGAGCACTGCTGCTGGCATCGATAACCAATAGGCGCATGAAACCGGCACTCGACTACATGAAGAGGGAAATCGGGAAGCTCCCCATCGAGGTCAGGTTGAATACTAGAGTCACACCTGCGCTGGTCGAGGAAGTGAAGCCG
Organism: Dehalococcoidia bacterium; assembly: GCA_014874385.1. Classification (GTDB taxonomy): domain Bacteria; phylum Chloroflexota; class Dehalococcoidia; order SZUA-161; family SZUA-161; genus JACWAE01. The sequence continues at coordinate 16,009 of JACWAE010000017.1, forward strand.
GATGCAATTGTCCTGGCAGCGGGTGGTGCTCCTTCTCCCCTTGAAGTGCCAGGCAGCAGGAATGACATCGTACTAGATCGAGGAGATGTGCAGGCCGTTTTCAGCGGGCACGCTATGAGAAAAGGCGGCTTAGCGAAGAAGGCTGTCTCCTACGTTGCCGCCCTCTTTGTAAAATACTTCTATAATCCTTCGGCTATAAAATGGCTTTTAAGATTCAACTTCCCCTTCGGAAAGCGAGTAGTCGTTGTCGGCGGCAACTTCGCAGGCTGTGAGCTTGCGGAAACGCTGGCAGAGCGGGGAAAGAAAGTGACCATAGTGGAGGAGTCCAAGCGACTGGGCTCCGATATAGAGGTCACCCACAGGTGGGTGTTCCTGAAAAAGCTAAAAGACGCCGGAGCAAAGATGTTCAAAGAGGCCAAAGTAACGGAGGTGACCGATAGAGGAGCGCAGATAAGTTACCCCGGTTCGACTGAATTCATCGAGGCTGACACGGTGGTAAAAGTGGGGATAACACCTGATATTGGCCTTGCTCAGGAATTGCAAGGAAAGGCCCCTGAGTTCTATCTTGTGGGAGATTGCAGCGAGCCCGGGAAGCTTATGGAGGCTATGGCTTCCGGATTCCTGACTGGACAAAAGATTTAAGCTAAGAACGAAAGGGAGCGGAATTGTCAAAACAAACCAGGCAATTCGATGAAGAATATGACGTAGCGGTAATAGGGGCGGGAATAGGTGGTTTAACCTGCGCAGCCTATCTGGCGAAGAAGGGCAAGAAGGTCAAGGTCTTCGAGCAGCACTCCGTGCCCGGCGGTTGCTGCACCTCCTTTTCCAGAAAGGGTTTTAAGTTCGATGCCGGAGTCCTGCACCTGACGGGAGGTAAAGAAAGCGGAGCTTTCCAGAGAGTCCTCTCCGCTCTGGAGATAGAAGACGAATTTAAGTTCAAAGAGCAGTTTCAACGTTTTATCTTCCCAGGCCTGACACTGGATAGCAGCAGGGCTGTGGAGGATTTTCCCCGGAAGCTAAAAGAGCTGTTCCCCCGGGAAAGCGAAGGGATAACAAATTTATTTGACATAATCAAATCAATTTACGAAGACATCAAGAAACTCCCGACCCTATCTCCCTTGCTGGCGAAGTACAGGGAGAGGTCGTTTCAAGAGCTGGTCGATGAGCACATTAAAGATGCAAAATTGAAAGCCCTCGTTAACGCCAACTGGCATCTCTGGTATCCCCCCTGGAATAACTCAGCGATAGATTATGCCGCCCTGATGGTCACCGAGCAGCTTCGCGGCTATTTTTACCCACTCGGGGGGATTCAGGCAGTGCCGGATACCCTCGTCCGAGTCCTCAAAAGTTATGGCGGCGAGATAGAGTACAGGACCTTTGTGGACAGGATTATTCTGGAAAAGGGCAAAGCTGCGGGCATCGAAACAAGGAAGGGGAAACAGGTTCGTGCAGCACAGGTTGTGTCAAATATAGCAGCCAGAGCTACCTTCCTCAACCTGGTAGGCGAAGAGAACCTGCCCGAAGATTTTGTCAAAACATTAAACCGGCTCGAAATAAGCCTGTCATCCTTCTATGTATACCTGGGGGTTGATATCGACCCGAGGACAACAGGCGTCGATGCCCCGGAGACCATAGTTTACGAAACCTACGATAATACGGAAGAGTGGAATCGCCTGTTAGAGGGCGAGCTTGCCATCCCCTGCTTTGGAATCTCAATTCCCACGCTAGTTGACCCCGGCCTGGCGCCACCGGGTAAGCATGTTATGATTATTATGACCATGGCACCCTACTATCTGGCAGGTAAAAGCTGGCGGGAAGAGAAAGGGAGGTTTGCCAGGAAACTTATTGCCAAGGCCGAGAAACTCATCCCGGGCCTTTCCCAGCATATCGTTGTGCAGGATGCTGCTACACCTCTGACCTATGAAAGGTACACCCTGAATACTATGGGTGCTGCCATGGGATGGGCCTTCTCCCCGCAGATGTTTATGAAAAGGCTGGAGCAAAAGACCCCCATCCCCAATCTTTATCTGGCAGGGCATTGGACCATGCCCGGTGGCGGCGTGCCCGCAGTTGCACTATCCGGGCTGCGCGCTGCCCGCATGATTCTCGGCGAATGAGCACGACTGTTGACAGTCGCCTTCGACCTTGTTAAAATTTTCACAGTCTGCTTTTTCCCTTGAAAGGTGTGCACTATCCTCAATGTTCCTAAGCAAAAACGCTGCGAGCCCCAAGCCAAATCTATAAGAAAGGAAGGGATGTATGCCCAGTGAAAACAAGGTTGGGAAACTAAGCGACATCACCAAGATCATCAAAGATGGGGACAAAGTGGCTATAGGGGGTTCCTGGTTAGGCGGCCATCCTATGGCAATTATCCGCGAGATCATCCGCTCCAAAATCAAGGACCTGACAGCCATAACCGTCGTGGGCAGTATAGATGTCGACCTGCTCATAGGGGCTGGTTGTCTGAAAAGGTTGATGTTTTCATTCGTGAGCATGGAGGCATTCGGCCTGGCTCCCAACTTCCGCAGGGCGATTGAGAAGGAAGGCCTACCCTATGACGAGATAACAGGGCTGGCCGTAATCATAGGCCTGGAGGCAGGGGGAAGAAACGTACCGTTCCTGCCCTACCGAGGCCCCTTCGGCTCCGACCTGGTAAAATACAGGCCCGAATTCTATAAAAACATAAAATGTCCCTTCACCGGAGAGGAACTTATAGCTGCTGCCGCTATTGTGCCCGACGTTGCCATTATTCACGCAGTACGTGCGGACAAAACCGGAAATATCCAGATGGAAGGCACAACAGGCACTGACATCGAGATGATGAGGGCGGCGAAGAAGAGGATTGTATCGGTAGAGGAAGTAGTGCCCAGCGAAGAGATATGGAAGCATCCTGAGAAGACCAAGGTCCCCAAATTCCAGGTGGACATGGTCATAGAGGCTCCGCTCGGCGCCCACCCCACCTCATGCGCTCCGCATTATGTATTCGATGCCTGGCACATCATGAAGTACATGGAATATGCAGCCAGCGCTGAGACATTCAAAAAATACATAGAAGATTATGTGATGAAGCCGGAGTGGGAATATCTGGAAGCTATCGGCGGCATGCGCCAGGCGTCTATCCTTCGCAGACTAGCAAGGGAGGTAAAGTTCCTATGAAGCAGTATGCTAAAGACTATACCGTCGGCGAGTTGATGTGCGTGACCCTGGCAAAAGAGATCGAAGATGGCGATGTAGTCGTCCTGGGCTCGTTTACCCCGCTTGCCTATGCCAGCTATATCTTGGCGAAGATTACCCACGCGCCGAATAGCTGCTTGCTCGCTTACGCCGCAGTCGATTTCAGGCCGTTCCAGCTCTCGTTTATCCGGGCTGAGTCCTCTGCAACACGGGGAGCCGCCCTGATGTGGACTATGCTGGAAGACCTCAACTCAGTTCACTTGAAGGGAAGAGGCGACGTTGAGGCTATATCGAGTATTCAGGCAGACCAGTACGGGAATATCAACCTGTCAGTGGTCGGGGAATATGATAAGCCGAAGCTGCGCGGACCCGGCGGAGCCGGTGCCCCCGAGGTAATAAAGATGCACCGCAAGATGATAGGCTACTTTCCCGGGCATTCCAAGATGACCTTCGTTCCCAAGGTCGACGTGATAACGGGCACCAGGTACCTTATCGGAGCGCAAGAGCGAATCAAATCAGGGTATAGACCCGGCCCTATCCGCTATATCACGAATCTCTGTGTCATTACCAAAGAGGAGAAGGACAAACCATTCCGGATAGACTTCCTGCATCCGGGCGTTAAAGCAGAGGATGTGGTCAACAACACTGGCTTCCCGTTGGAAGTCCCATCGAATATCCCGGAGACTGAGAAGCCCACAGAAGAACAGGTCAGGCTGTTAAGAGAGGAGGTAGACCCCTACGGGACAATCAACTTCGACTTCAAGCCTGGCAAGGAGAGGTTAGGCTATTTGAAGGAAATGCTGAACAAGGAGCTCCAGGCTATCGGCTACGCATAGGTTGCTTGTTAGATTGATGACAAACTTAAGGAGAAAGGGGAACAATTTATGAACTTCGAAACAATATTGCTTGAGAAGAAAGACCAGATAGCCACTATCTGGTTCAATCGCCCTGATAAACTGAACGCTGCCAGCCCCCAGTTGTTCAAAGACCTCGATGATGCTCTGACCGACATCGAGAAGGACGACAGCATCAGGGTGGTCATACTCACCGGAAAAGGCGACGCTTTCAGCGCTGGCGCTGACGTAGGGAAGTTCGAGTTCGATAAAATCATCAAGGGTGTAGAGTTCATAGAGAACGTGGCTCGGCCGTTTATGCATATCGAGTACCTGCCTAAACCGGTTATTGCGGCTGTGAACGGGTACGCATTCGGATTCGGCACAGGTATCACCCTTGCCTGCGACATTGTTATTGCCTCTGACAAGGCTAAATTCGGCACCAAGGAAGTCAACTGGGGCCAGATACCGATAGAGACACTGCTTCGTGGCGCCGAGCACGTTGGCAAGCGCACCATTTCGTACATGACTCTCACCGGTGCCACTTTCACTGCTGAAGAAGCCAAGGCCGTGGGGCTGGTAAACAAAGTGGTCCCCCATGACCAGTTGATGCCAGAGGTCATGAAGATAGCAGAAGGGATGAAGCAGGGCGCGCCGCTGGCCCAGAGAATGATTAAGAGGGTATTGAACCGCAAGTGCCATGAGGACTGGGATTGGACAGTGCTCATGATGCCGACCATCTTCTCCAGTGAGGATGTAGCTGAGAGCATGAAGGCCTTCAAAGAGAAGCGGAAACCGCAGTTCAAAGGCAGATAGTGGCAGTCGTTTACTAAAGAGGAGTTCAGAGGGGCGTAGCCCCTTTGACGGGGGTCTTGGGGGTGCCCCCCCAGCCATTACTTCCCCCAAGATTGGGGGATAGAGGGGGTTGAAAAAAGATTATTAAGCGACCTCGATAGTGGCGAAATATAAGGAGGTAGGTGACACATGTTCGATGAAAAAACTTTAGGAGAAGCTAAGAAGTTTCTGGAGCAATGGCAGGAGGCCGTTAACAAGATATATCAGGGTAAGGATTTCACCGCCAAGACGAACTCCGGCATACCGATAAAGCCTGTTTACACGCCGCTGGATATTCAGGACATCGACTATACAAAGGACATCGCAATGCCCGGGGCTTACCCCTACATTAGAAGCAACTATCCCATCCATTACCAATACCAGCCCTGGGTTAACCAGCCAGTGCACGGTTACGGTCTCCCCGAGCATACCAAGGAGCGTATGGATGCCCTGACCAAGGCCGGTATGGAGGGCTACTTCGGCGCCAGGAGCTACAACCTGGTATGGGACTACCCGGGATACTTCGGCATCGACCCGGACGATCCGGAAGCCGAAGGTTACATCGGGAAAGACGGGGTTTCCTGCAACACCCTCGACGATTTCGCCCGCATGCTCGATGGTTTAGACATATCCAAGAACAACATTATCCTCATAAACGGCGACACCCTCCCCATGTTCTCTCTTTATATAGCCTACGCCGAGAACAGAGGCGTGCCGAGGGGCAGCCTGCGCGGCAACACCATGAACTGGGTATTCACAGCCTGGTATGCTCCCAACTTCATGTGGGAAACCGAGGACGCACTGAAGCTGGCCACCGAAAATATACACTTCTGCGTCAAGAATATCCCCCGCTGGAACCACACGAATATCCAGGGACACGCAATCTCGGAGACCGGCGCTGATGCTATCCATCAGATGGGCTTCTGCCTTGCCACCGCCAGAGCAGTTGCAGACTCATGCAAAGCTGCCGGTCTGAATCCCGATGATTTCTTGACCGGCATAGGTTTCCAGATAGCGCAGTGCAACGACTTCTTCGAGTATATCTGCATGTTCAGGGCGTGGAGAAAGCTCTGGGCCAGGATTACGCGAGAGAGATATGGTGCCACGAAGCCAGCCGCTATGCACCTGAGAACACATACCAACACCTCATGCTTCGAGCTGGTCAAGCAGCAGCCGTTGAACAATATCATTCGCAGCGCCTACCACGCTCTGGGTGCGGCGCTTTCAGGCACGACAGCGATGCAGATACCGGCTTACGACGAGCCTATCGGCATCCCCACTGAGGAGTCCGCTATTCTGACACTCAGGATACAGCAGATTCTGGTACACGAGACCGGAATAACCAAGGTGGGCGACCCCCTGGCAGGCTCCTACTATGTCGAATGGCTGACCAAGCGGATGGAGGAAGAGGGAGAAAAGATTCTCAAGGAGATCGAGGATGCAGGCGGATTTGTCAAAGCTCATAAGGCTGGAATGCTGGCTACGGTTCTGAGAAAGGGCTGCGACCAGTGGAGGGACGAGATCGACAAAGGCAAGAGAGTGGTAGTAGGGTGGAACAAATATCAGATTGAGGAATCCCTTAAGGTCAAAGCGTTCAGGCCTGACCCCGAGGTCGCCAGGGTTTCTATCGAGAGAACCAGGGAGTACAAGAAGCGCAGAGACCAGGCTAAGACCGATGCAGCGCTCAACGGCGTGGTCGAGGCCTGCAAAAAGTTGAAGGCAGGCGAATACGGCCATGTGATGCCCGCCTGCATCGAGGCTGCCAAGGCGCATGCCACCGCAGGGGAGATCTCGAAGGCACTGCGGAAGGTCATGAGATGGGGGCCTGAATACAACGTAATGCTAAAGTTCTAAAGACAACAGCCCGTCGAACTACTGTAAAGGGGGGTTACGAAATTGTCTAAAAATGGAAGACCGAAAGTTCTGCTGGTAAAGCATTGGATCGATATCCATGACAGGGGGCTGAGGCTGATTGCATCCCGCTGCCGGGATGCAGGCTTCGAGGTAGTTTATGCCAGCTACAGCCAGCCGGAAGAAGTGGTGAAAATGGCTGTGCAGGAAGACGTGGATGTTATAGGCATGAGCTTCTTCACCAGCGCCTACGAAGCCCATCTTCCCAGGGTGATGGAGGGGTTGAAGAAGAACAAATTGGGCCACGTTATGGTCGTCCTGGGAGGAGTCATCCCGGACGAAGACTACGATATGCTCAAGAAGCAGGGTGTCAGAGCGATATTTGGTGCGGGCTCGGACGTGAACCAGTTCATAGAGCTGGTGAAGACGGAGGTGCCCCAGCAAAAGAAGTAGATAGCTCAAGAAGCTCCAACTGAACTATAAAAGGAGGGTGCGATGGCTTATGAAACAATCATTGTAGAGAAAAAAGAGGGGGTTTGCAGGATAACCTTTAACCGCCCGCAGGTCTTGAATGCCTTTAACCCGGCGATGTCGGACGAGCTTAAGGCAGCCGTAAAGGAAATCGCCAGCGATAAGGAAGTCAGGGTGGTGGTCATAACAGGCGCAGGGGAGCGCGCCTTCATGGCTGGCGCAGACATTGATAAGACGATATCCAGATGGGTCGAGACAACCAAAAAGGGCGGAAAGGTCAGGGACGACCACAAGGTGTACTTCAGCCCCAACATGCTCGAGGACCTGCCGCAGCCGGTGATAGCTGCAATCAACGGGATTGCCTTCGGCATGGGCTCGGAGATAGCGCTGGGGTGCGACATCAGGATAGCTTCGGAGACGGCTCAATTCGGCCAGCCTGAGATTAAGCTGGGCATCATGTGCGGCGGTGGGGGCAGCGTGAGGATGACCCGCTTGGTGGGGAAAACCAAGGCTATGGAGATGTGCCTGACCGGCGACCCCATTGATGCTAAAGAGGCATATCGCATCGGCCTGGTCAACCAGGTGGTGCCGCCTGCAGAGCTGGAGAACGCTGTAAACGCCATGGTGAAAAAGCTGATGTCAAAAGGCGCTGTGGCACTGGATTACACTAAGAAGAGCGTCAATGCCGCCATGGAGATGGGCTTGAGGGAAGGGGTGGAAAACGAGGGGCGTCTTTTCTCAGACATCTTCAAGACAGAGGATGCTGAGGAAGGAGCCAAAGCCTTCCTCGAGAAGAGGAAGCCCAACTTCAAGGGCAAGTAATCGGGTCGCTACGCAAGATAAGACATGGTAAGCAGGTCAGTCAGTGGAGTAGGGCTGTTATCAACCATAAGCTGGATACTCTTGACACGAGCGTGTTCTTATGATAGCCTGCTTCGCAAGAACGATAAGTAAAGGAGAGGTGAAATGCAAGCTTACTGTATGAAGTGCCGCGCCAAGAAAGAAATGAAGAATGCCAAGTCCATTACCATGAAGAATGGCAAGCCAGCGACCCAGGGTGTGTGCTCTGCCTGCGGCACCAAGATGTTCAAAATAGGGAAGGGTTAAAGACGCTACCATTGCCATCGGGATCATCAAGAAGAGGCTGGGTACGAATACTCAGCCTCTTCTTAACAGATTGCACTAAAATGAGTAAATGTAAAATCCGGTGGCGGGTCGGCAGCGTCAATGGCTTCCCCTAGTGTCAGGCGCTCAGCCATTTACTTATCCAGCCCGATGATCCGGTAGATAAGACCCATATCAAGGGACCTTCGAAAAACATCGGCCAGCTTGTCGTATTCCGCCTCTTTAGAAGACACTGTAGTGCTGAAGTCCAATCGAATCCCTGTCTTTTCAGCCAGCCCTGTTAGAATGGAACGGCACAATGCCTCGTTGTGGAACAGGCCATGAATATAGGTGCCCAGGACATTGCCGGCCGGATCCAGGCAGCCCTCCAGTTCCAGGCAAGGTTTTCTCGACCTCTGCTCTATTCGAAACACGTGCGCGATACCTTGGCCAGTGGTTTGGCCCATGTGGATTTCATACCCCGCTACCGGGAGACCCAGCGCATTTGCCAACAGACCGCGGCCCAGAGCGACCTGCCCTTTCACCTGGTGGGTCGATTTCACCGGGGCAAAGGTCGTAGTCACCGGAAGCAGCCCCAGGCCGGGAATCTGAGAGTGGTGGCTCTCGATATGCTGAGGGTCTCGGATAACTTCGCCGAGCATCTGGTAACCGCCGCAGATCCCGATAACCGGTGTGCCACTGCGGGCACGGGCGACCACTTTCTCAGCCAGCCCTGCCTGCGTGAGCGCCTCCAGATCTGCGATGGTGCTCTTAGTGCCGGGAAGAATAATGAGATCCGGGCTGTCCAGGGAATCGTTCGCCTCTACGTAACGCAGCCGAACCCCGTTTTCTTGTTCCAGCGGATCGAAGTCATCGAAGTTGGATATGTGAGGCAGTCCGATCACCGCGATGTCCAGAAGGTAGTCGCCTCTAGCCTTCATCCGGACGCGTTTCTCAAGGGACACAGAGTCCTCTTCGGCAATATTGATGTCGTGGTAGTAGGGAACTACCCCCGCTACCGGTTTTCCGGTTTTCTGTTCCAGCCACTCAAGGCCGGGGGCTAGCAGAGAGAGATCGCCCCTGAACTTGTTTATCACAAACGCCTTGACAAGAGCACGCTCCGCAGGCTTCAGAAGCTCCAGAGTGCCAACGATGAAGGCGAACACTCCTCCCCGGTCGATGTCAGCCACTAGAAGCACCGGCGCCCGTAAATGGCGGGCCACCCCCATGTTGACCAAGTCCCTATCCTTTAGGTTGATTTCGGCCGGGCTGCCCGCTCCCTCGATCACCACTACCTGGTACTGGGTCATGAGCCTTTCCAGGGACCCGGTTACGACCGTCCACAAATCTGTTTTCAGCGAGTAGTATTTCTTAGCCGAAAGGACATCCAGCGATTTACCACTGACCACCACCTGCGAGCGATTGTCCGCCTCCGGCTTCAGCAAGATGGGGTTCATATCGACGGATGGCTCCACACACGCAGCTTCTGCCTGTACTACCTGCGCCCGACCCATCTCGCCGCCGTCCCGGGTGACGAAGGAATTCAGGGACATGTTTTGCGCCTTGAACGGCGCCACATCCCAGCCATCCTGCCGGAAGATACGGCACAACGCAGCGACCAGGGTGCTCTTGCCCACCGACGACGCAGTGCCTTGCACCATTATGGCCTTTCCCATAGTTAACCCCTTCTAATAGCGTTTTGCTCAAGTACCGTTCTGGTGGTGAATCGACCACCAGCAGTCCCAGAAATCCGCGATCCTGGGCACCGGGCTTCTCTTGATAGCCAGGTGGAGGTGAATAGGAGAGACGATGACATTGTTGCCCCGGAATTACTCGATACGATCGAGTCCGATCTTGCCGGCGCCGTTAGGCCCGACTATCCCCATCGTCTCGCCCAACTCCACTTCCATGCTTATCACCCGCAGCACTCTTTTAGAGCCATAGAAAAAGTGAATGTTCTTTCTTCCTCTATATCTTACTTAAGTCTATCACAGTTTGGTATGAGCCACGCAACGTTGCCCCTGGGCATCGTTGCACAACAAATGTCAGTAATAGTGCAACGGTAAACCACAATATTCAGCCACGAGCGTGTTCGATCATCCCTGACCCATTGGCTACTGATATTTTCCCTGACCTGTTACCACTGACCAAATTGATGACCAACGACAGGTAGAAGTATTATAATTAAGCAGTGAACAATTCATATCAGAAAGATTACTACGAGGTACTAGGCGTCGATAGTAATGCGAGCCAGCAAGAGATTAAAGAAGCTTATCGTAAACTGGCTTTTCAATATCATCCCGATAGGAATAAAGATGACGCTGCCGCTAGCGATAAAATGAAAGTCCTGAACGAGGCGTATGCCATTCTTTCTGATCTAGCAAAAAGAAGAGAGTATGATTTGCTCAGGGAACGGTATGGACCTTCTGCTTACGAAGAATACCGACAGGCCCATTCCCAGGAAGATATTTTCAAAGGCTCGGATATCGAGCAGATATTCCAGGAATTTTCCAGATCATTTGGCTTCCGTAATGCAGATGAGATTTTCCGGGGATTTTATCGTCCAGGGTTCCAGAGTTATGAATACCACCGCCCTGGCTTTACTTCCAGAAGCTATGTTCATGACCCCACACAAACCGGCGAATCGGGCACGCCGCCTTTATCTCCCTTAACCCAATTAGGATTCGCAGGTAAGCTCATAAAATTCATTTTGGAAAAGGTCTTCAGAATTCAAATCCCGGAACGGGGCAAGGACTTGGTTGACGTTCTAAGAGTGACTCCTGAAATAGCCCGGCTAGGCGGCGAAGTTGGGTACCATTATCGAAAATGGGGAAAACCCAGAAATTTAATGGTAAAGATACCATCTGGGATTAAGAGCGGACAGACGATCAGACTGAGGGGGATGGGTTCACTCGGAAAAGCCGGCGGAGCACCCGGCGACCTGCTATTAAGAATCAGAGTAAAAGTCTCTTTATCCCAAAGAATCAGGACCTTTTTCAAAATTTAGTCCGACCAAGTGAAAATTATGGATGAAACAACTTGACATTCTGTTACTCTTGTCCTTTTCTTTCAGGTGTCAACTGCCCCAAAAGAGGGATGGCCAGCAGCGAGGTGCTGCCCTACGAGACGAACCTTCCACGCTATAAAAGAATGCCCTTGTGACCATCCTGAAATATGATTTGAAGCAAGGCAAACATGAAAAATAGAAAAGGGCCAGAAGATCAGGTACTCCAGGCGGGACGCCTATCGGGTGGAGCGAGCAAGTTGGCTAAAGGCCTGGCTAAAGGCGTTCACGAGCCTGTTCCCCTGCACCTCAACCTCAGTCATCATGCTGACAAGTTGCCTCGCCCTGTCGCTGTTCCTGTAAGTGCGGCGTAGCTTTAAATGAAGAGCTCGAGCTGCTGAGGCTTCATTCTCGTTGAGCACCTGTATGAGGGGCGCAGCGAAAGACGTATTGTCCTCGCCCCATAACCAGAGCGTTCTGCCCTCTTCGCCGGGCTTCAACGTGTAGTCCCGTTCCGCAGGGTCACGCAAAGACTTGCCCTGGAACCAGCTTAGCGCATCGGAGTAAATCGCAGAGACGAATCCCCAGCCACCCTTTGCCAGAAAGTCTGATGGAATTTCTGCTATCGCATCCCGATGGATTTCCTGGAGTAACAAAGTGGCTTCCGAAGCACAGCGGTCAACTAAGTCAACGAAAGCGTTCAAGTCCTGTAGAATAGGTTGCCCGCGCAGCAAAGTTGTCAGTTCCTGGTAAGTGGGATGGCGCATCCATGTCGGCTCATAATGCACCTGGACTTCGCCCTCGAGCAACTGTTGGTAAACCGCAGGGGACACCTCGAGCCCCGTACTGCTCTGCAGCAAATCAACCAGCCAGTTCACGGTATAGCCCGGCTCCGCCAACGGCAAGGACTGCGCAAAATCTAAAATGACTTTGAGGCGGGCTAGTTCTTCCCCGGACAGCATCTTTCCCCTCTTCGTAGGCTGCGGTAGAGCCAGTCTCCGGGGCGTACCCTGGTCCTTAATGGCCACCGGGGCCTGCTGGGGCAATCGCAGCCGCTCTGGGGTAATGTCGGAAATATCGACTGCAGGGACCGGAATAAACTGACCCCTTCTCCGTCGCAGACGGACCACGAGGAAGTATGCCATTGCACCAATCGCTGCTAGCGCAAGGATAATTATGATAGCCAAAGTCCAGGACGCCATTAGGCCAGACTTGAGCAACCATGGCTGGGTCCAGCCACTCTCGTTGGAGGCACCGTCAACGGCTTCCACCCGCCAATAGTACTCACCTTTGGGCAGGGCCTGCGCCGAGGTGAGAGTATAGCTGGTGCCAGTGATGTCTGTTTGCTGGAGGATTGGCTGAGAGAAGTCGGGGCTTGTATCCACCTCAAGAGTGTATGTAACCCCGCTGGGATCAGTGACGCCAGTCCACTTCATGGTCGGTTTGATCCCCCCCAGGAGACCTACCCTGCTGCCGTCTCCAGGGGATAGCAGCCGAGGTATGGGGGGCGGCGTGCTTTGTATGGTGAAAGTGACTTTAGCGTTATTGTTTTGATCATCCGCAACCTTGATAGTGTGGGTACCGTGCACTGACTGGGGAATTGTGATTGACTCGCTGAAGCTGCCAGAAGAGTCTGTGCTCCCCCCTTGCGCATTAATCTCTTGATTGTCATAACTAAATGTGAGCGGAGCGTTTGCAGCAAAGCCGGAGCCCGTAACGTCAACCGTCTCTCCCACGTATCCATAGTCATCGCTTACTGAGATGGCGGGTACGACAGTAAAGCCTACCTCCGTAGCGCTGGTTGCCTGGGTAAGCGAGCCGGAGGCGCCGATGCTATGTGAGCCCGAGGTAGATGCCGGGATCTCAAAGGTAGCGCTCCAGGCACCCTGGAAGTTGGCGGTGATACCCCGGGCAACGGGGGTGCCGTCATAGGTTACGGTAATGCCTGCTTCACTGGGGCCAAAACCGGAACCGGTAACGGTTACCGAACTCCCTGTAGCCCCACTTGACCGGCTAATAGATACGCCTGAAGTTACAGCGAAGGTCATATTGGGGACGCTCGCCGCTGGGGTGATTGATCCATATGCGGCAATAATATGTGAACCGGAGCCTGAAGCTGGCACGACAAAGGTAGCGCTCCAGCCACCCTGAGAGTTGGCGATAATACTCTGGGCAACGGGAGTGCCGTCATAGGTTACGGTAATGCCTGTTTCGCTGGCCCCAAAACTTGATCCGGTAACAGTTAGCGGACTCCCTGCAGCCCCGATTGACCGGCTAAGGGATATGCCTGGAGTTACAGTGAAGGTTATATAGGGGACGCTCGCCGCCGGGGTCACAGAACCATATGCGCCGATGCTATGTGAGCCCGAGGTAGATGCCGGGATCTCAAAGGTAGCGCTCCAGCCACCCCGGGAGTTGGCGATAATACTCTGGGCAACGGGAATGCCGTCATAGGTTACGGTAATGCCGGTTTCACTGGGGCCAAAACCGGAACCGGTAACAGTTAGCGAACTCCCTGCAGCCCCACGCGATGGGCTAATGGATATGCCTGGAATTACAATGAAGGTCATAGCGGGGACGCTTGTGGTGACCGAACCAGATGCGTCGATGCTATGTGGACCGGAGGCTGAAGCTGGCACGACAAAGGCAACGCTCCAGGCACCCTGGGAGGTGGCGATGATACCCAGGGCAACGGTAGTGCCGTCATAGGTCACGGTAATGCCTGTCTCACTGGCGCCAAAACCGGAGCCGGTAACAGTTAACGGACTCCCTGCAGCTCCACTTGACGGGCTAATCGATATGGCTGAAGTTACAGTGAAGGTCGTAGTGGGGACGCTCGCCGCCGTGGTGGCCGAACCATATGCGCCAATAACATGTGAACCGGAGGCTGAAGCTGGCACGGCAAATGTAGCGCTCCAGCCACCCCCGGAGTTGGCGGTGATACCCGTGGCAACGGTAGTAGTGCCATCATAGGTTACGGTAATGCCTGTTTCGTTGCCAACAAAACCTGAGCCAGTAACAGTTACCTGGGTCCCCGGGACTCCAGTTATCGGGCTTATGGAAATTCCAGGTGTGGCAGCCTGAACAGAAAGCGGGCTTGCAACGTATACTATCAGGCCCAAAGCCAGTGCTATTACAACAATCAGGACCGTTATTCGACTCAGTGCCTTTCCCTCCTACCCCCGGGCCTTTATAACGGCCACTGGGCCGCGCAAGCTGTTCTCACGCTTCTCGAAGCTCGTGACGCTCAGTGGCGAGAATGGCAATTCTTTGTGCCGGGAGAGTATCTTACTACTAACCCGGATAGTTTACAACTTCTGTTAGAAAGTTAGCGTCCAAGAAAAACGTAATCAAGGATCATCAGCAAAAGTGTTGTTTTGCCACTTTCTTTGCCTCCCAGAGCCGAGCCCCAGTTGCAGCCCGCAGCATCCAGGCCGACAGCCCAGCATCTGAGGTGATCCTGGCCCCCTCGAACTCCAGACTCAGCCGCTTGTCGAATTGAAGCTTCAGCGCCTCCCGAGCCTTTTCACCCATAGGGTTCCCTCCAGCCAGCCCCTTGCCGTGAAGCTAAACGCAGGGGCTTTTGAAGCTATTCTAGCATAGGTTGCGCTTTTGGGCACCCTTTGATATGGGAAATCCAGCATAAATATCTTAAGCATATTCCGCTCCGCAATTGCTAAACAGTCAACTTCAATGTCGTATTACGCAACCCTGATATGGAGATATTGTGGAGAAATTATGCTTTGTCTGTGTAACTTAATGTTGTAGAGGTAATAATGGCAAGGCCCACAAGCAGGCAATGGCAGAAGTGATGAGCCATCTTGCCACTCCGCTTTACGCAGTGCTAAAAAGCCAGCGGTCGGACTTGAACCGACGACCGGCGGTTTACGAAACCGCTGCTCTGCCGCTGAGCTACGCTGGCATTACGTTCGAATTATAAACTTTGCTCCCCCAAAAGTCCATACGTTAGTGTCAAACCTCACTTGCGAGCTCCAGGAACACTCCCTTGCTTAGCCAATATACTATATCGACCACCGGCTCGTGAGAGGGAGAGTTCTGTCAATCTAATAGGGGAGATAGGGACGCCTGAAGCATTACAGCCTGAATTTTCGGCCGACCAACTCTGGCGGAAACCATTCTTGCCAAGATCCGGGGAGCTAACGAAGTGTTAGAGACACTACACTAATAGATACCGACGGGCAGAGCCCGTGGCACTTGAATCTTCAAGCTTCGCTTGACGCCCTTCGGGCGATTGCTCATTAACCCACGGGCAAAGTCTATGGAACTCTGCCCTTCGGGTTATTAGAGCCTGAAAAGGTATGCTACTTGACAATTTGACAGACTTCTTTGACCGGTTTCCTTTCCCGGAGAGCCGGCGTCTCGGCCGGATAGCCAACGGGAATGAAAGCGACTAAGTCCATCTCTTCAGGCACTCTAAGAATCTTCTCTATTTCGTCTTTGGCTTGCATCGGACCTGTCATCCACACCGCACCTAGCCCCAGTTGATGCAATATTAGAAGCAGGTAGGCAATCGCTGAAGCTACTGACTGGATTCTGGCATTGGCTATACTACGTGCCTGACGAATTTGTCTGGCTCTGGGGTCAGTTCCCTCCCGTGTTGCCGAAAGCTCTTCCAGAGGAGATTGGTACTGCTTGGCAGCTACCGCAATGGCTGCGGGTGCGTTGCGGAAGAGACTCGACCTTTGTAGCATCCTCGTGGTAGTTTCACCGAACTTAGCTGCTTCAGGCCAGGAGGCTATATAATCGGCAGTAGCCTGTACGGCATCGGCAATGGAACCAATTACCTTCTTATTGAGGATGACGTAAAAGTACCAATTTTGCTGGTTGCCTGCATTAGGGGCATAGGTGGCTAACTCTACCGCCTGACGCAGCAAGTCCTCGGGAACTTGCTTGTCCTGCCAGCTACGAATGGAACGACGGCTTTTAATGAGGTCTGCCAGCTCGGTCGTTTTCATGAGCACTTCCTCCCTTTTGGCTGATAATCACCTCGTCTACTCGACGAATTAGCTCTGCGTTAAATAGCCTCACAACATAGCTATGATATATATATTAACGTG
Source organism: Dehalococcoidia bacterium (assembly GCA_014874385.1). GTDB lineage: Bacteria > Chloroflexota > Dehalococcoidia > SZUA-161 > SZUA-161 > JACWAE01. The sequence goes on from JACWAE010000017.1 coordinate 32,358, forward strand.
AAAAGTCATAAAACTAGAGGGGAAAAGCTTAAAAAGTTATCACATTTCCGGTACGCTTTGTCTAACCTAGGCGTGAAGGCTTGAAAAAGAATTGGCAGCGGCCTAGAATTGAGAGCCAAAGGGAGGGGCCTTAGCCGGGATTTTCCATTGTATTTCTTGCGATATTCTACGGCGATATGTATACCAGCGCAAGGAATCTAGTAGAGCAAAACCAAGCATTACAAAATCTGGATTCAGAGGCGCTTTAGCTGAGGAATAACTAAGACGTTAGAGGCTAATACCGACTCACACGGTTTTCGTCATTAGCAGTCAAGACTTCTGCATGTGCGACTGCATAAGGTCTTAAGCAATCGGCTCCTCATTTCTGCGCTGATTCTTTTCTGCTTGATTTATTCTCCATGCAAATAAAGCCACGCTTATCAAAGCTACGGCAGCCAGACCTATATACTCAGTGGCAACCAGTGCAGTCGAAGTCCGACTGGTTATGCTTCCAAACACGTCCCACGAGGTATGAAGTAACACCGTTACTATGAATGCGCTCAAAATAGCCCTGTTCAAGATAAGATGATGCGCTCTTTCTCGTTCCAGCCAGATCACGGCACAGACATATCCCGTCCAGGCAGCGTGGCCAACCGGAGATAACAGACCGCGGACGAGCAGCGTTCCATCCAGTGCTCCCACGTTCCCCTGCGCACTGATGAGGGAGACTAGACTGTAGCCCATAGTCTCCAGGGTGGCAAAACCCATTCCGCAAGCTATGCCGATAAGAAGTCCATCAACTTCATGGCGGTACTTGCCGCGAAGAAAAATGAAGATGGGAAACAGCAGCTTGGCACTTTCTTCAACTGCCCCGACACCCAGCAGGGAAAGCAGACTCAGACTGCGCAGTGTTCCCCACTCCAGGACTGCTGCGACAACGAGGCCAAGTACTCCCCCGAACAGGAATGTCATAGCCAGTAAATTCACGGAAAACTCCCTGTGGTGGAATCGCTGGTACAAGTAGAGGGTGAAACTTACGGGCACGAGGAAAGCCCCCAGAAGGATTACCGTTGGTGCAAGGTTGGGGTTATTTGTGATAAAGAGGGCAGCGTCCGTGATGCCGAACAAGACGAGTCCAATAAACAGCACCCTGAACCAGGTTTGTCGCACAAAATCGAGCCTTTTAGTCACGAAGTTACCTCACCATGTAATGCCTGAAGTACTATATTATAAGCATATCCTGGCCCTATTTTCATCGGTGATTGAATCTCATGTTTATCCCTGTCTAATACTGACTATTTTCCATAAAGAAGTCATAAAACGAGAGAATAAAAAGTTAAATTGTCATCACATTTCAGGCAATAGCAGCCTTATGGCATAAATCAAGACAGGATGTCCGGTAGACAAAGGAATCGGAATGAGGAGTTCAGAAACACCTTTTCAACCCCCTTTGTCCCCCAGTCTTGGGGGATTTGGGGTTTGGGGGACACCCCCAAACCCCTGGCAGAGGGGCGAGTCCCCTCTGCACTCCCCGTTAGTAAACAATCTCTCGGAGTTGGAGGTACCGAGGGGTTACCAAAGTATCTGCAAGGAAAGTACCAACTGGTGATTACCTGACTGTTAAACTTGCGCTATGGTATACCAAATGCTCTTCTGAGAGAGTAAACAGATATGCCTGTAATGTTGGAAGGACAAAGTTATTACAGGACTGCTGAAGTCTGCCGGATTACCGGTATCAGCAGAAACACGCTTTTTCGCTGGATGAAGGAAGGTGCTATCATCGAACCGGCAAGCAGGGATTGGCGAGGATGGCGGCTTTTCAGTCAAACTCAGGTTGATAGACTGAAGTCGAAGACAGGCCGGTCGGAATGAGATTACGCGGTATGTAATCGAAATAGGTTCCTGATACAAAGACGTAGAAAAGAGGAATGCAATGCGTGAACAGAAGATTTGCTCGTTGACCGACCTCAAGACCTCATCAGTTCCTGGCGTGGAGATAAACGGGCTTCTAAAGGTATTGGTGGACAAAGGCGCTTCCGATTTGCACATCACGGTTCCCAGCCCGCCGGTACTTCGTATCGAAGGCGAGCTCATACCCCAGGAAGGCTTTCCCCCATTCACACCCAGGGATATACAGTCTATATTTGAGCAAATTACCACAGATGAGCAGAAGGCAGCTTTTCACAGGGAATTAGAGCTGGATTTCGCCTACAGTATTCCAGGGCTTGCCCGATTCCGGGTCAACGTGCTGCAACAACGAGGCACGATGAGTCTCGCCTTCCGGCGTATACCGTTCAAGGTCCCGTCTATCGATGAATTGGGCTTACCTGCGGTCTGCAAAGACCTTATTGTCAAGCCCAGAGGACTGGTGCTGGTAACCGGCGCGGCTGGCAGCGGCAAGTCAACTACCCTGGCAGCCATGATCAATTATCTTAACGAGACCAAGAAGCGAAATGTTATCACTATTGAAGACCCGATTGAATTCTTGTTCCGGAATAATAAGTGCATTATCCGGCAGCGAGACCTGGGTTACGATACCAAATCCTTCTACACTGCATTAGTTCATGCTCTCCGCCATGATCCGGACGTGATTATAATCGGGGAGATGCGCGATTTGCCCACGATCAGTACAGCCATAACAGCGGCTGAAACAGGTCACCTTGTGCTTGGAACGATGCATACAGTAGATTCTGCACAGTCTATTGACCGTATTATCGATATTTTCCCTGCTGCTCAGCAGTCACAGGTTAGATTACAGTTGTCACAGGTAATAGAAGCAGTGCTATCCCAGGTTCTCTTATCCCGTATCGACGGAGGCCGAATAGCTGCTTTTGAAATAATGCTGGCCACGAGCGGGATAAGAAGGCTCGTGCGCGAAGGCAAGGTCTTCGAAATACCTGCTAACCTGGAATCTGGTTCGTTAGAGGGGAAGCGGATTCTCGATCAAGCACTGGCTGAGCTAGTAAAAACAAATATTGTGGCTAAAGAAGAAGCTATGATGAAAAGCAGCAATCCAGCGAAGTTGAATGAGCTGCTTCGATAATTATATGAGTTAGCCGCCCTTCTTTCTCCACGCAATACCCTCTCTGGGAAACAACCTCCGGTTCTGGGATGGGTAGATACGAACTATTTTTGCTCCTCATTCTTTCGGCGAAGCTGCCATGCCTGGACTTTTCTCTCAATCCAAGCCCCTGCTCTACCTGCAAACAGCATGACTAAACCCATACCGCCGACTGTTACTATCAGCATTATCCATTTGCCCATAACGTCTATCCTCTAAGCTCTATTTTTACAGGTTTTCATTAGATTATATCAATCAGACCCAGCTATTTCGTCTGAATCCAGAAGGATAACCCTTCAGTGAGAGCGCGCGTGTTTGTCGCATCCCAGACAGGAGCCAGTATGCTGCTCAACTCCGCGTCATTGGTGATGAAAGCGTTAGGTAGAACGATGTCGCACTTATTACTTTCTGCCAGTATGTAAACCGCCAGCAGATATTGTTCGGAATAGTAGTTTTTCCACCCTGTGGGGTAATCGTAAGGCAGGAAGATGTCGTGAAATTCCACGAATACACCTGCCTTCAATCGGGGTAAAACATCCAGAAAGAAGACCGCGACATCCGAGTTCATGCAGCAGTGGTGTGAACCATCGACAAAAAGCATGTCTCCTGGTTCCAGTGCATCGAAAATGCTCAAATTCAAGTCTTCCAGAGGTTTGCGGACGATAGTATCGCAAATCGAGTCGATTTCTGCTCTGGGATAGGGGTCGATAGAGGCTATCTTTGTGCGCAGTTTATGGTTGATTATGGCCCTCCGGGCGAATTTTGTGGATCATCCTGAGCCTATTTCGAAATACCTTTCAGGGTTATGCAAACAGAGCAGCGAGAACAGGGTTACCGAGTCCAATGCCCCCAGCCAGTTGTTAAACCAGCAGGGTTCAGGGGATTCAGGCGGTATTTCGAGAGCGATGCCCAGGAAGTCTTCTTTGAACTGGAGAAAGCTTTCCAGGGTATGCCTGTATGCAGCTCTATTTCTATTGACTATCTCGTAGAGCCTGGCATGAGGGGGCTTCCCATATCCATATCTGGGATCGTGTTTTACCGGATATTCTAAATAGTAGGGTTGCGGTGCTGACAGAGCATACTTCTCTAGTGACATTTTCGTTATTTAACTGTGCGGAGTGGCAGTTATCCCTATGAGACTGGATTACATGCACCTTGGGCGAAGCTATTTCTTCTTGTTCTCTCCTTTACCTTCGCTTTCCATCCTGGCGAACCAGCCTCTGAGCATAGCTCTATTACTCAGTATATCTCTGGCTGCTGAATAGGGGTCCCGCTCACCCTTTTCCACCTGCTCACAGAGCGCTATCAGGTTCTCGTCCTTTTCCATCAGACTGGAAAGCCGCTCGCTGACCTCCTGCTCTATTGCTTGAATCAACTCCGCTCTCCGCTGCGTCTGACGCTGCTGGGAGAGCTGCCCCGTAGACTCGAGGACGCTGCGATGTCTTTCGATCTCTCGATAGAGTTCCTCTATGCCTACATTGTTGACCGCCTGGGTAGCCAGAACCGGCACTTGCCAGTAAGAGTTCTTCGGATTCAGCGACAGCATTGCCTCAAGCTCCATGACCAGTTGGTCTGCCCCCGGCCGGTCTGCTTTGTTGACCACGAAGATGTTGGCGATCTCCATCAGCCCAGCCTTCATGGTCTGTATGGCATCACCACCACCGGGGAACAGCACCACTACAGTGGTATCCACCATCTTCATGATGTCCAGCTCGGTCTGGCCGACGCCGACGGTCTCTACTATGATGAGGTCTTTGCCGAAGGCATCCAGGAGCTTTATCACCGCCCGGGCGGCCCGGGGAAGCCCGCCGAGGCAGCCGCGGGTTGCCATGCTGCGAATGAAGACGCCCTCATCCAGATAGTGCTGTTGCATTCTTATACGGTCGCCGAGCACCGCTCCTCCGGAGAAGGGGCTGGTGGGGTCAACGGCTATTATCCCCACTGATAGCCCTTTACACCTGGCTATAGCGGTCAACCTGTCGACCAGGGTGCTTTTGCCACTGCCGGGAGGGCCGGTGATGCCGATGCTATACGCTCTGCCCGTTCTGGGAAGAATCGTTTTCATTATCTGAGGCACATCGGGGGCGTCCATTTCCACGAGGGTGATGAGTCGCGACAGGGACTGCTCTGCACCACAGAGCATATTCTCAACTAATTCCATAATACCGGTCTCCTCATTGCGTGCCATCTGACGTATCCTGCACCACGGTCTATATTAGCACCGTTTACCCCTTAGGCGCAATGATGAGTAAACGAGAGCGTTTAGCGACTCTTCTCAACCCCCTTAATCCCCCAATCTTGGGGGACTTTTAAGGTTGGGGGACACCCCCAAACCCCTGGCAAAGGGGCTCTGCCCCTCTGCACTCTCCAGTTGTCAAACGACCTTAAGAGCGGGGGCGTCCGCCACAGGCGGACGCCCCTACAAGGGCTCTAATCTCAAGCTGAGCTGGTGAAGCACCTACGCCGGTATCTTGGGCAGTTGCTTGAGTGCTTCTTCCACTTTCTCCTTGGGATATTCATAGTCCTCTAGCTGACCCGCGAGGTATTTCTCGTAGGCGCCCAGGTCGAAGTGCCCGTGTCCGCTCAGGGCAAGCAGTATGTTCTTCTTCTCGCCTGACTGTTTGCACTTGAGGGCTTCGTCGATAACTACTTTTATGGCGTGAGCCGGCTCGGGTGCCGGTATGATACCCTCTGCTTGTGCGAATTGCACTGCTGCCTGGAAGGTGGCTATCTGGTTTACGGCACGCGCCTCGATGAACCCCAGCCTATGCAGATGGCAGATGATTGGCGCCATGCCATGATAGCGCAGGCCGCCGGCGTGTACCGGGGGAGGCACAAAGGAATGTCCCAGGGTGTACATCAGGGCAATCGGTGCCATGCCAGCTACATCGCCGTAGTCCCAGGCATAGATGCCTTTGGTGACAGTCGGGCAGGCTGTGGGCTCGACGCAGATGATTTGCAGCTTCGGCTTTTTCTTCTCGATTTTGTCCTTGACAAAGGGCAGGAGCATGCCGCCGAAATTCGAGCCGCCGCCGATGCAGCCCACGATGATATCAGGGTAGACACCTATCTTCTCGAGCTGCTTCTTGGATTCCTGTCCTACGACGGTCTGATGAAGCAGCACGTGGTTTACCACGCTCCCCAGGGAGTAATGTGTGTCGTCGCGGCCGAAGGCATCCTCACAGGCCTCGCTGATGGCTATGCCCAGGCTGCCCGTAGAGTTCGGGTCTTCTTCCAAAATCTTGCGACCTACCTGTGTGTCCTGGCTGGGACTGGGCACTACCTTGGCCCCGAAGGTCTCCATCAGTACCCGGCGATAAGGCTTCTGGTGATAGCTGACCTTCACCATATAGACCTTGCACTCCAGCCCGAAGAACTTGCAGGCCATAGACAGGGCACTGCCCCATTGACCTGCTCCGGTCTCTGTGGCCAGGCGCTTAATTCCCTCTTTTTTGTTGTAGTAAGCCTGGGCCACGGCAGTGTTGAGCTTGTGGCTGCCGGCCGGACTGACACCTTCGTATTTGTAGTAGATGTGTGCCGGGGTATCCAGCGCCTTTTCCAGTCGGAACGCCCGGATCATAGGTGTAGGTCTCCACATCTTGTAGATTTCCTGCACCTCCTCGGGTATCTCGATGTAGCGCTCTTTGCTGAACTCCTGCTCGTCGAGCGCCCCGGCAAATAGCGGAGGCGGCAGCCGCGTTATCTCTTTGGTGCCCGGGTGACGCAGCGGCGGCAGAGGCTCCGGCAGGTCGGCCTGGATGTTGTACCAGGAAGTTGGCATCTCTTTCTCTGTCAAGATAACCTTTGTAGCTTGCTTGTCCATTTCTTCCTCCTTTCATTTTTGGGACTTATCTGAAGCTTCCAGCTAACTCGGTTGCTACATAATTGGCCTCCTTTTTGTATCTCGACTTTTACTATTGTTTTCGACTCGGTTGTTCAGAGCGTCCCTTAAGCTACCGACAAATGAGCGTACTTTCGAGGGGGCGTCCTTCTCTTCGAGCAATTGTATCAGACGGCTGCCCACGATAACGCCATCGGCTATTTTAGCCACGCGCTGTGCCTGCTCTGCGGTGGATATGCCGAAGCCAACGCAGAGAGGCTGGCTTGTTCTCTGCCGTACTCTCAAGACGAAGCTTTCCAACTCTTTGGGCAGCTTATCCCGAGACCCTGTGACCCCGGTCATTGAGACCAGATAGATGAAGCCACGCGATCTCGCTGCTACCAGGTCGATGCGCTCATCGGTGCTCGTGGGCGCAAGCAGGTAGATCAGGTCGAGGCCATACTTTTGTGAAAAGCTCTCCAGTTCTGTTCCCTCCTCAGGGGGCAGGTCAGGGATGATTAGCCCGCTGACACCAGCTCGGGCGCAATCTTTACAAAAGGCATCCAGTCCGTAGCTAAACACAAGATTGTAGTATGTCATAAACACCATTGGTATATCAACCTTTGCCCTCAGCTTGCCAGCCACTTTGAGACAAAGCTCCGGTGTGACCCCATGCTGTAACGCCTGATGACTTGCTCTCTGTATGGTGGTGCCGTCAGCTAAGGGGTCCGAGAATGGTATGCCCAACTCCACGATGTCGCACCCCGAAGACGCTAACAGAGGGACTGTCTCCAGTGCAGTCTCTACAGAGGGATAGCCTACGGTGAGGTAGGTAATGAGCGCTTTATGCCCCGGCTTGGCAAAAGTGGTTTTGATATCGCTCATAGTTTCACCCCTAGCGCCTCAGCCGCAATAGAGATGTCCTTATCTCCCCGTCCTGAGATGTTAACTACTATGAGCTTGTCCCTGGGGAGCTCAGGTGCCATTTGGGCGGCATAATATACGGCGTGCGCTGACTCCAGGGCGGGGATAATGCCCTCGGTGTTAGATAGAAGCTGGAATCCCTCCAGTGCCTCTTTATCTGAGACCGCAACATATGTTGCTCGCCCTATATCTTTGTAGTAACTGTGCTCTGGCCCAACCCCGGGATAGTCCAGGCCTGGGGCAATACTTTTGGTATCGCTTATCTGTCCATGTTTGTCCTGCAACAGATATGATTTTGCTCCGTGGAGCACGCCGGGTCGGCCAACGACCAGGGTGGCAGCATGGTTGCCGTTTCCCATGCCCCGGCCTGCCGCCTCGACTCCGATGAACTTTACACTCAAGTCATTGACGAAGGGGTGGAAGATGCCGATGGCATTGCTGCCTCCGCCCACGCAGGCAACTATATAGTCGGGAAGTCTACCGTGAGATGTCATAATCTGCTCCTTGGTCTCTCGACCAATTATGGACTGGAAATCGCGCACTATCACGGGGTAGGGATGGGGTCCG
>JACWAE010000018.1 GCA_014874385.1 Dehalococcoidia bacterium
CTAGAGAGATTATCGAGAACTGGAGAAATGATTATAATACCGTCAGGCCACACAGCGCATTAGGGGGATTGGCACCCCAGGAATTCGTGGAACTAGCCGGAAGACGCTAAGATGCAGATGGCACTAAGAATGGGGGAAGGTCACAGAGGGTCTGTCACTGAGGCAAAAGTCAAAGAAAAAAGAATCACAGTGAAGTTTGACCTGAACCCGAAATGGGACTTACCTGCGCAGGAGAAGGTGAGTTATCTGGAAGAGTGGATAGCTGCGAAGGTGAGGAAGGTTTTCAAGGTGGTAAGCGTAACTGGGGAAGATGAGATTACTTAATTGAGGTTCGACCGCCGATAGCATTGGTTCCAATGGAGGGGTAATAGGGGCGGTAGGGTTAGAAAAAATAGATAAACAGTTGGTATTTATATATTTATTTTTACTAACCCTATTAACCTTACTACTCCTCCGACGTCTTTCTACCCCATAGGAGGACATCTGCTCAAGAAGGTAAATAATACATGAAGACGCTGAGGACCGTTGCCCGTTACTTGTTGTTTGTGGGGGTCTTCATGGGTCTAGTGGTAGCCTTTTCGACGCTATTCGCATCGGCCAAGATAGCGTTCCCGCCCTCTGTGACGGCTGCTATATGGGGGGGCGAAGTTTTCGTCGATTGGGGCACAACGATTCTCCTCCTGGGGTCGGGTTTGGGGATTCGTGAGGCAAACCCCGTCCATTCGTTTCTGTTTAGCAGAGTGGGCTATGGGGGTGACTTCCTGCTGATGTGCGCTTTCCTGGCTCTAATCTTCGTGTTTATCTGGCCTGGAGTGCCGCCGTCAGACCAGTTAGGCGTGTGTTGTGCTTATACGCTGGTGTATGTAAATAATGGCTTGGTCTATAAGCGCAAGCTCATGGCAAAGCGTCGCGCCGAACAGTATGTGAATTTGGCAGTGAAAGGTGCGAATGAACCAGGTGAGAGGGAATATCGAGATTGAGTTGACAGGCATTCATGACACTATTACCGCCCTGTAGTGCTTCATGCCATCCTTGAAGGTAATTAGGCAAGTATACCTCTGAACCTTTATGCCCCGACAATGTAAGGTGGCGTGCAGATGCTTCCTACCACTTGAGCGTTATGGGCTTCCCTGTCATGCTTTCAGCTGGTCGCTTTGCCTCTAAGTGCAACTTGTCAAGCGCTTTGTCTCTAAGCGCTCGGTGCCACTCCTGACATTCTTTCTGCTTCTTCACTGGCATATCGGACATCAAATCGGACACTACGGACCGAAATACGGGAAGCCCGTCTGCTAACAGTTTTTCGCCCTTAGCAGTCATCTTGACCTCAGTGAAGGGATGCCCCTTACGCTTTGGTATCCGTTGGACAAGGCCTTCCTTTTCCATCCTGTTCAGCAGACCTGCAACGGTTTGATTCTCACGATGGGCAATGCGAGCTATCTCCGCAGGAATCAAAGTGTCAGGATAGTCTCGACAGGTCCACAGTACTAAGAATTTCTCGGGTGTTAAGCCCACTTTGGCAAGCTTAGACTCCGCATACCTGTTAATAGCAAGCCAGGCCTGGCGAACCAGAATGTAAGTTGTGAGCGCTTGGTCAGAGAACTCCAAGTCATACACGTCGGGCATTACCAACCTCCTTTGGTTAAACAGCCTGCTGCTTAGCTGTCTTTTGATATCAGCAAATGCCTTACACCTTTAGAAGCGTTCTGAAGAACAGGACTCCCATGTCCGGGCAACAAGATGTTGAACTCTAGTTCAGCTATCTTTCTTACTGATTCCCAAGCTCGTTTCATATCAACACTCATTAGCTTTGAGGGGGGTTCTGGATTACCATGCTTGTCGCTTCTCAGTGCGTCGCCAGCAAATAGAAGCTCTCCGGGTCGGTGAAGACAAGCACTGCCCCTAGTATGACCCGGGGTGTATATCACTCTGAATCCTCCTATCTCATCTCCTTCCCTCAGGAGCAGGTCAGGCTTAACAGGGCGAAACCTTATAAGCTTGGCCATCACCTTGAATAAAGGAGAAATAATCCCTCTCACCTCTTTGAGTTTCTCCTCCCCAGAGAGGCTTCGGGCATCGCCCTCATGTATAGCGACCTTAGCCCCCGTGACCCTCTTGAGTTCAAAAGCACTCCCAGAGTGGTCGATATCACTGTGGGTCAGCACTATGTATCCCACCTCCGCTGGATCTCTGCCCAGACCTTTGAGATATTTCAGGATCCTTCTTCCATTGCCTGGCATGCCGGTGTCTACAATGAGGATTGTATCCCCACTGACAGCAAGGTAGCAGTTGGCACCTCTAACGCCGTTCACATGATGGATTCCAGGGACTATCTCCACAGTACCAAAATTCCTAGAGCCGCATATTTGCTAATGGGATGATATCTCAGACTGACACAGAAATCAATCTTGTGTCAGCGTCCGTAGCACTTTGAACTAAATGGACAACAGTGTTATCACCTGACATAATGAGGTAGAACGACTGATTGTAAAATACTTTATAGCATTCAGCATGAGATGGCAGATGCGCAAGGAAGAAGTACCTATGCAGATAACAAGGTTCATTGTGGTGGATGACGAGCCGCTTTTTAGAGAGCTTTTATGCCGAACCCTCTCTGCAGAGCAAGGGTTGAAGGTAGTAGGGGTAGCAGGAGATGGGGAGACTGCAATCCGCTTGGCCAAGCAAGAAAAACCTGATGTAGTGATTATGGATATTGAGCTCCCGGGAAAGCTGGACGGAATCGAGGCAGCCTTGCAGATTAAGAAGGAAAGGCCCCAGACTGGTATCGTAATTCTGTCTGTTCATAGTGAGCGGCGCTATGTGACAAGCCTACCACTAGAGACTATGCAGGGATGGGCATATCTTCTTAAGCAGACAACAGGTGACCTGGCAACGCTCGTCCGTGCCATTCAGGGTAGTAAGGCTGGCATGGTTGTGTTGGACCCTGCTGTGGTATCGAACCTGCGCCCCAAGCAAGGCTCGGCACTGGCGAGATTGAACCCCAGACATCAGGAGGTTCTGGAACTCCTGGCTCAAGGCTATAGCAACGCTGCAATAGCCCAGTTGTTGAACCTGTCCCGCAAGTCGGTTGAGACCTACATAAACGCCATATATCAGGAACTTCATCTTTCCCACGAACAGGGTATCCACGCCCGGGTCAAAGCCACTCTCCTCTATCTGGAAGGCTCTAGGAGCCGTCAAGCATAGACGAGAAAAATCGTCAAGCGGGCAGTGCTTCAAATTTTAGAGCTTGGGAGTGGTGTTGGACATGTGGATGGTGTGAATGGTGGGCTGTAACGGTTGTTCGGCTCTGGGATGGCTTGACAGCCGGGCGCAAAGGGTCACATATTGTCGGCACCAGGGGCAATGACTGACTGATGATAATCGGTTGATTGCGGGTTGAAATTGGGAATCCCGGTCTGCTCTTGACAAAGGTGCATTAAAGTGTGATATTTATGTTAAGGGGCTATTATAAGTATCGGTACAGGCCAAATTAGCGCGGGAGGTGTAGAAATGCCGTCAAAGGCAAAAAGGTCTATCCTTGAACCGCCAGCTAAATTTGTCTATGGGAAGGTACTTTCGCTTGATGCAAAAGTAGTGGAGAAATGCGTACCTGATAAACTGCTTCTTATTCTCATAAATGCATTGGATAAACGTGCTTCACCTAAGAGGATCGATTCCATTATTGATAAGATGGAAAAATATATTTCTGCCAAGTTGCGTGCCTCTCTTCTCACAATAGCAGATGAATACGTGCCAGACACCGTGGCGAATTCCAGGAAGGTTTCCACAGTCATTGCTGGAGTGTGCAAGTATATCCCAGACAGGATAATACCTGCTGAGTCCTCAGAGAAATGGTCAAATCTCAAGACCAAGTTTAGCATCCCGACATTGCTAATAAAAGAGGGCAAGGCTACCCCCCCTGGGGGTTGATACAATTATTGGACAACTCAGCTTCTAAGATCGTGGCAGTCTGCCATGACACCTTGTAAGCTGCAGTAGAAACGGAAAGCTGCATACTTCCTGGTTTTGATTCCGATTATTATTTGGTTACGTTAGGAAAGCTTTCGTCAGGATGAATTGAGATGTTGTATAAAAAAGTCTGTATAGAGGCATTCGGGTACGAACTGCCGGAAACCATAGTCACCTCTCTTAGCTTAGAAGAGAGGTTAGCCCCTGTCTATGAGAAAGTGAACCGCAATTATGGCCGCCTGGAGATGATGACTGGAATTCGGGAGCGTCGATTCTGGGATGAGAATACACCCCCGAGTAAGTTCAGTGTCAAAGCGGCGGAAAAGGCTATTGCTAAGTCGGGAATCGATAAGAATCAGATTGAGTGTCTTCTTTCTACTTCTGTGAGTCGTGATTTCCTTGAGCCAGCGACGGCTTTTGTAGTCCATGATTCTTTGGGCCTTCCCCCCACCGCCGTTATTTTTGATATCTCAAACGCATGTTTGGGTTTCATCAATGGTATGGTAACCCTGGCGAATATGATCGAATTAGGTCAAGTAAAAGCGGGGATTATAGTTGGCAGCGAGAGCAGTAGGCGTCTTACTGAAGCAACAATAGACTCGTTACTGAAGGATCCTGATATTAATCGGGCCAAGCTCAAAGAGGGTTTTGCTTCTCTTACCATGGGATCCGGAGCGGTAGCGGCGGTATTAACCCACTCGTCCCTGTCTAAATCCGGCCATAAACTTTTGGGCGGCGTGGTGCGAGCTGCTTCACAGCATAACGGCCTCTGCCGTGTGGACAATGACACTTGTTTCTTCGACGATTCTAGTTACCCTAGTATGCATGCGAACTTTGAAGGAATTTTGAAAAATGGCTTGGGCTTGGCGACCGACACATGGAAGGCTTTTCAGAAGGAAGTGGGATGGTACAACGGAACAGTGGACAAGATTTTCAACCATCAGGTTAGCGTTATCCATCAAGAGATGCTGTTTCGTACCTTGGAGCTAGACAAATCAAGAGGCTTTTCCACCGTGGAATATTTGGGGAACATCGGGTCGTGTTCCTTGCCCATTTCGTTTGCTATAGGTGTTGAGCAGGGCCATGTTAAGTCTGGTGATAAGGTTGTGATGATGGCAGCAGGCAGTGGCTTAGCCTGCATTATGTTGGGCCTGGAGTGGTAGTTTAAGGAGATGGTATTGGCCTGCCGCAGGGAATGGTACCACTTACAGAGTTAGAGTCACGAGCATTTTAGCTTCAGGAGTAGGCTAAACCCCACACTCTCTACACTCAAGCACATAACTGCAACCTCGCTCTAAAGCGCTACAATACAAAAGATTTGTATTTACAATACATGTATATGTGGTTTGTATGGGTAGCGAAATTAAGGGGTTTTGCTTTGAATTTTAGAGCTTGGGAGCGGTGTTGGACATGTGGTGAGTGTGGAGGCTGGGCTATACTACGTTAGCATGATTGAACTTTCTGACGATTTGTTCAGTGAGGGACTCAACTTCCCCCTCCTTTCGTCCTCGCATTGTTTTCACTTTTTCGGAAAAATTACTTAGGTTAACGACAGTAGATGTCGCCACATCTGGTATATTTGTGCTATAATATTATGGACTTTCCCAAGCGAGCATATGCCAATACGCGGAGGTGCTATGGAACCCGGTCAAAGCCTTGCCCGTTCGATCCGTCTGACACAAATACAGCATCTTTTATACAAGAATCCAGAGGGCCTTGCCACCAGGGAATTGGCTCAACTGTGTGGCGTGTCTGTTCGTACTATCCAGCGAGACATGCTTGACCTACAAACTGAACTGGGCGTCCCGATTACTGAGAAAGGAGACCGCTATGGAATCATCGAAGGCTACGTCCTTCCTCCTGTATCTTTCTCGTTATATGAGGCTATGGCTTTGTTCCTGGCCTCCCGCCTAGTTCTGCATCAGACTGACGAAAACAATCCTCATATCCAGACGGCCCTTGCCAAGTTGTCAGAAGTATTGCCACAAGCACTTGCAGAGTGCCTGACGGATAACATCAATGCGATTCGCAAAAAACCACCAAAGTCCGATTTTATACGCATCTTCGAGCAGGTAGCCATAGCCTGGAGCACACAGCGCAGGATGAGAATCTATTACCAGTCTCTGCAGAGCAAGGAGACAAAAGAGTGGATCCTTGACCCCTATTTTGTGGAGATGACCGGCGTGGGTTACTCCACCTATGTCATAGGACAAGCCAGCCGTGTGGGACGGACGGGCATTGTTACTTTCAAGCTCGACCGCATAAGGAGGGCAGAACTACTTGAGGAGAGCTTTGAGATACCGGATGGGCTGAGTCTGGAAAAGCAGCTAGGCTCGAGCTGGGGTGTAATATGGGGTGAAGAAACAGAGGTAAAGCTCAAGTTCTCACCTAGGGTAGCTCGCCGAGTAAAAGAATCGGTCTGGCACCCTTCTCAGGCGATTGAGGACTTGCCGGACGGGGGCTGTCTGCTTACGGTCCGAGTAGGGAGCACTCTGGAAATGACGCCCTGGATAAGAGGATGGGGGCCTGATGTTGAGGTGCTGAAACCGCAAGAGTTGCGGAAAGAATTCAGCGCCTGGGCGAACGAACTCCATCAGATGTATCGATGATAGAGAAAGTGACGCTACGTTTGTGGGCTAAAACAGGGCAAGGCAGTGCAAACTACCAATACCATCCCTTACTGTGCCACATGTTGGACGTCGCAGCCGTGGCAAGTCTCGTCTGGGGTCATCAGCTTACCTCGAGAATTCGCAGGAGACTGGAATGTGCGCTTGGAACTGAGGCGCGAAGCCAAGTCGTATTTCTGTCCGGCGCGCACGACATCGGCAAGGCCAGCCCGGGCTTCCAGAAGCAGGTTCTGGAGCTCTCCCAGTGCTTAGGGCTTCAATTCTCCGAAAACGATCAGGATCGCCCCCACGGGTTTATCAGCGCCCATGTCTTGAACCAAGTCCTCGGCCCTTGCTCGGCTTCTGCGCTATTGGGCCAGATTAGTGGTGGGCATCACGGCGTCTTCCCGCGTTCATCTGAACTCCAGATGGGGCGAGACACGCTTGGGAACACCGATTGGAAAGCAGCACGGCACACTCTATTGAATGAGTTTGCCAACATCGTGGGTCTCGACCTAAAGCAAGCGCCCCAACCCAAGGCTGAGATCACTGATCCATTCATTGTTCCCCTGCTCGCCGGGTTCATCTCGGTTGTCGATTGGATAGGATCGAACCAGGATTTCTTTCCATGTGCCGCCGAGTGTAGAAAAAAGGTTGAGATTAGCGCTGCCGAATACTGGAGCCAGGCACAAAAACAAGCGGGTGAGGCTCTTGAGAAGCTTGGATGGTTGCCCGGTGTAACCTTTGCCCGAGAGACCCATTTCAGTGGCGTCTTCCCCAGACTCACCCCGAACAACCTGCAAGAGACCATAGTCAAACTAGCATCAGAACAAACATCTCCCTACTTAATGATCATCGAAGCGCCCATGGGACAGGGCAAGACCGAAGCTGCGCTATACGCGGCCGATCTGGCAATGTGCCGGGGTTTTGCCCGAGGGATGTACATTGCCATGCCGACTCAGGCAACGTGTAATGCGATGTTCAGGCGAGTTTTGGACGACTACCTGAAGCATCGCGGACATCAGGGGAAGTTGAATTTACAGCTTGTACACGGCAACGCACTACTGGCGCAAATGGCAGAGGTCAAAGAAGGCGAGATTCCGGCGTTCCAACCCAGTAACATAAACAGCGATGAGAATAGTGGTGATACAGAAGCCCAATCCTGGTTCACGGCCAAGAAACGGCCGCTACTTGCGCCATTCGGGGTGGGTACCATCGATCAGAGTCTGCTGAGTGTACTTCAAACAAGACACTGGTTCGTCCGTCTCTCTGGGCTTGCCGGCAAGATGGTCATCTTTGATGAGGTCCATGCCTATGATGCCTACATGAGCACGATCCTCGAACAACTGCTGCACTGGCTGGCCGAGATGGACTGTACGGTCATTCTCCTATCCGCAACACTTCCAGAGGCGAAGCGAAAGGCTCTCATCAGCGCTTATTCAGGCCGGAACGATGCGGAATACAAACGCTATCCTCGCATTACGCTGGCTCAGGCTCGCCACTACCCCAACGGACAAGCGGATCAGGTGCCGGTCTGCGAGGAAGTTGCCATAGGCGACACGCGTGGCATAGATCTGCATTTCGCCAAGACTGATCTCGAATCATTAACTGCAATTCTGGCCAAAAGGCTTAAACACGGCGGCTGTGCTGCAGTGATCTGCAATACGGTCGATCGCTCCATCGAGGTATACAAGCATCTTCGAGACAACCTGAAGGAAACGGAGTGCTTGCTCTTCCACGCTCGCACCCTCCAGATGTGGCGACGCAAGAGGGAAGAAGAAGTGCTCTGCAAGTTTGGAAAAGGCGAAAAACAGGCAGACGGAATGTACACAAATCCGCATCGGCCTATACGCGCCGTACTGGTCGCAACGCAGGTGATTGAGCAAAGCCTGGACCTGGATTTCGATATCATGATTTCCGAGATTGCCCCTGTCGACTTGCTGCTCCAACGTTTGGGAAGACTGCACCGTCATCCGCGACTGCGCCCGCAGGGTTTGGAAATACCGGAATTTATCGTGCTCTGCGATGCCGAGAGAGAAGGTTCCCCGCCCGAGACGTTTAGCAAGAGCATTGAGTACATCTATGACCGTTACATCCTTCTCCGAACCTGGTTGGCGCTACGAGAACGAGACACAATCGAGGTGCCAACCGAGATCGAGGAACTGGTGGAGACTGTATACGGACAAAGCGTTTTGTCCGTTGGGGATGATTGGCTTGGAACACTCGAAAATGCGAGAAGGCAGATGGCATCCGAGCAGACCGAATTGGGGAAGGCGGCCTCCCGGTTACTAATTTTGAAACCTGGTGACCCAGCAGACCTCATCGAGCAGTTCAACAGTCAGTTGACTGACGAAGAAGACCCCGAAGTCCACAAGGCCGTCAGGGCAGCTACGCGTGAAGGCAATCCTTCCATCACGGTCATTATGGCCGATGTCAACACAGTACTCACCCCGAGGCCTACTGTCGTCGAGGTCAGAGGCTTGCTTGATCGCTCGGCTAAGTTGAGCCATCAGGGTATCTATCACGCACTGGTAACAGACGGAGTTATCCCAGAGGAATGGGCAAAGAATGCTAACCTTCGCCATACTCGTCTATTGTGGCTTGATGGACAGAACCAGTGCCGGGTAGATGGATTTGTGCTGACCGTGGACGAGAAGCTGGGCATCGTGATCGAAAAGGAGGGCAAAGACAATGGCTGAATTCAATCTGATTGAGGAGCCCTGGATTCCCTGCATCGACCTTGAGGGCAGAAATGTGGAGCACAGCATCCGCGATACGCTGCTGAAGGCGGACCAATTGCGCGAGGTTTGCGACGACTCGCCGCTCGTTACCGTGGCCATTCATCGCCTGCTGTTAGCGATTTTGTATCGGGCGTTTGAGGGGCCATCCAACAAGAGATGGAAGGAATTGTATCGAACGGGCTCCTTCGCGTGTGACAGTCAGATACTTGACTATTTGGCCAAATGTTATGACCATTTCTTCCTTTTCGACGAAGCTCATCCATTTATGCAAGTCGCTGGTCTTGATCTCAATGAGTACAAGGATAATGGCGAAGTCAAGAAGGATAAATCCGATGGGTTGATGCGTCTTGTCAGGGAAGCGCCAGACAAGGGCGGCCGAATCCTTTTCGATCACCGGGTTGGCACCGAACGTCCACAGTACAAACCCAAGCAGATTGCTAAAATGATCCTTTCAGCTCAGTCTTTCTCAGGAACGGGCGTGGCTTCAAGCGGAAATCTCGGTGACAAATTGATCAAGCCGACTCCGTGCCAGTTCGCTCCCTGTATCGAGGGCTTTGTCCTATGGTTCCAGGGCGAGAGCCTTTTCCACACACTCATGCTAAACCTCGTTCCGCGCGACCATGTCATCAACGACAAGCCGGCATGGGAAGATTACTCTGTTGTCGATGCGGCAATCGAGTCTTGGGAAAATCCCATCAGCTTCACAGGCCCTGTCCAGCGGTTCGCGCCGCTCAGCCGTTTTATCCGCATCATCGACCAGCAGTCCATGTTTTTCACTAATGGGCTAAAAACAGACGCCGATTCTGAAGACCCGATGAAGGCCTATTCACGATCGGATGACAAGAAAGACTATCAAGCCGTAAAGCTGCGCGAAGATAAGGCGGCATGGCGGGACGCACATACGCTCTTCTCGGTTAGCTCGCCGATGCGCAAGCCGCCCGCAAGTCTGAATCATATCGCAAGGCTTGTCCAAGAAG
>JACWAE010000019.1 GCA_014874385.1 Dehalococcoidia bacterium
CTCCTTATTATCGAGGTCGTCAGTGTCATTTATTTTCAGTAAATCCTTTGCATCCTTGGCGTTCTCATTAAGTCCCGGGTTGATACTTATGAACAGCATTCCCCTCTTTTTCATTTTATCAGGTACATATTGTTGTGGCCACCATTCGAGATATTTGCCCCGCGGTGAATCATCTTTAATTTTCCTTATATACTCTTTCCACAACAACCTATACTGTTCGTTGCAGTCCTCGATGCTGTGACATTCATCTCCTAGATTAACCATACAGGCGATGAAAATGCACAGCTATTAATAGTATCTGCTTCTTTGGGTTTTATTATCAAACTGACTTCTCATCTTTTAACTAGAATATGTCTAATATTCCGGATGATATTTTTGCACTCCTCTACAAAAGCAAACCATTTTACAATATCTCCCTTCTGTTTGATTATATTTGGTTTACCGTGCATGACAGCGTTTCTTAGCCGAGTATACTCTTTTATCTTTCCTTCTTCTATGTCTGTTAACTTCAGTCCCTTACTTATCGTAGTAGGGCGTGATCCGGTAGAGATATGGTTTTCCGTGAATGGTCTTGACCCTATCAAAGCTCTTCATGTAGTTACGGTAGGCACATATACAATAAAAAGAGTTGTATCGAAAGCCCGAAGAACAGATGATACCCGGACAACTATCGGAAACTATGTGCCTACAAAAATGAAGAGTTCAGGATTAATGGTTTTTGCAATTTAGGGGGGGACGAGAAAACTTTCCATGCAACTCATCGCCTCCCCTGAGGATGTGTTCAGGGAGAGTATCCTCCTGAGTTCGTCTGCATATCCTGCCAGTGACGCAACATTCCTGTATCTCTGTGTGAATTCCCTCCATCTGCCGGTGATATTCACCAGGAGACTGAGATGCCTGTCCTTCCGTACTGACAGCATTCTCCTCAGAAGACCGTCAATGGATGCGAGCTTCCGGAACATCTCCATGCCGGAAAATTCCAGAGGGGCGGTTCTAGGATATATGAGCAGCGCCCCTGATTAGGGAGCGTCCTCTCTATGCCCGCTATCCCCGGATGTGCATCCTCAGGCCCTTCTTCAGCTTCCTGTCCACATCAATCATGGGCTTCACAGCGTTTCTGGGTACATGAAGGTGGCAGAACTGGTGCTTCACACCCGGAAGCGCCCTCCCGACACCAAGGACGATGGAGTGCTGATGGTCGCTTAAGCTTGACCAATGGTTATTGGCTTGCGCCTTTCAAAGTCTCTGTAATTATTGATATCCCTTTTTCTATCACGCCGATGGGAGCTGTTACCGGGGGAGTGATCTTCAGAACGTTGTTTCCCGGCCCGGTTAGGGTACATACAACGCCCAATCTAGCTATCCTGTTCCTGACGTTCAGTGCATACCCTGGATCTGGCTTCCCGTTCGAGTTCACAAGATCAACACCGATCATGAAGCCCTTTCCTCTCACTTCTCGGATCCTTTGACTGTCAATCTCTCTCAGGGTCTTCATAATCTGCTTACTCGCTTCCTTTACACATCTGATTCTCTCTTCAGTAATCTTTCCCAGCACTTTCAGGGCAACTCTTGAGGTGAACATGGTAGCTGCCTGCATACTAATTAGATTGTTCTTGTAGAGCGGGTATTGGTCGTTGAATAGGACTGCTCCAAGCGGAAAGCCTGCTCCGAGTGCTTTTCCAAGACAGACATAGTTCGGCTCGAAACCATATCTCTTGAATAAAAGCATTTCACCAGATCTTCCCAACGCGGTGTATACCTCGTCTATTATCAGGCGCATGTTGTATTCTTGGAGAGTGTACTTGAGAGCTCTGGCGAACTGTTCACTCATTACGTTCATACCGCCATCGGACTGAATCAGTTCAGTTATCACCGCGCTTCCCTCTATGTCAAACTCTCTCGATGCTTGTTTTAGGATTCTCTCATTAGCAGCAATAGCGGATTCATCGCTTATCTCCGGATTGGGAAATTTGAGGTGTACTATCCTGTTTCTCTTGTCAATCCCTTCGCCGTTAGACACAAGGTTGGTTATGTAGTCCAGTCCGTGATAAGCACCCTCGAAAGAAACATAGGGTCTACCATAATTCATCTCCAGAGCTGCATCGCATGCCTCTGTACCGGAAGTAGAGAAAGCTACATTATTGAATCCGGACGTGGCAGCAAGTTTCTTGATAAGTTGTTCGGTGTAGGAGTTTCTGTAGATCAAGTAGGTTATGGGGGAGATAAGCTCCTTGGGTTGGACAAAGTTATGCCCAACCGCCATGGCAGCTCCAGAGAAATCGATAAATTCCTTCTTACCAATCTTCACAGTATACTTGGCCGTAGAACTTACCTTACCCCTGAGTTGTTTGAATTCGGGTGTGACCATTTTCTAGCCTTCGTCTATCTAGTCAGCTCTTCGGCACTCTCAACTTTGAGTTTGTCTCTCCTCAGGTAGATGATGATCACGCTCAGGACTATCCAGACCACTATCATGAAGTCTGCGACCAGCATGGGTCCAGACAACCCAGCAAGCGAGTAGTATATTGCTATGGCCATTACGACGCTTGCAATTCCAGGGCCGATTATGTGGAATGGTAAGTTGATCTTCGTCTTGGTCCTCCTCAGGAAGAGTGCAAGTGACTGGTTCGTTATGATGTGATAGAGCAGTGTGAATACCGTTATTGCAGTAAACCAAGCAGCGAACCCGTAGAACAGTCCATTGGCGACTCCAAGCGCAGCAACGAATCCGCCAAGTGTTGCTAATACTCCTACAACCATTACTATGAACAACCATACCGTGGCTATGTGCGGACTCTGATACTTCTTGTGAACGCTGGCTAGGCTCTTGGGTAAAACACCATCTCTTGCAAGGGCGAATATCGTCCTTGCTCCGCTGTTCCCGAATATGACAGGAGAGGAAATCTGCGCTAAAATTACTATGACAAAAGCAAGGACTGCGAAGTCGATTCCCATGTACTGATGAGTTAGATATATCCCTGGTGCAAAAGAACCCACTACGGTGCTGAAATTCGGTCCAGAGGATGCGACGATAGCGTATACTACGAATGTATCAAATGCGGTCATAATCAGAAGGGCCGTGACGATTGCTTTCTTCAGGCTTTTCTTTGCTAGATGAGCTTCTTCACCGAGGGACACAACCGAGCCATATCCACCATAAGCCAGGAAACCACCAATTACCATCGCAAGGAAGAATCCGTAGAGACCGTTTGTGGAATTTGCGATGTTGAAAGGTGCGAGACTGTGGTAATGGCTTAATGCTAGCAGTGCAGTGCCTATGATTACAAAGAACACGATCTGGAGCAATCCGATGAACATAGCTGTCCGCGTTGCAACCTTGATTCCGAGATAACCTACGATGAGGTATAAAAACGGAACGATGAGGCTCAGGAGAACCACTGCATAGAAAGGTAGGGTGTAGTTGAACAGTGCTATCAGGCTAATATACACGAACCAGCCCACAACGATGCTTGCTCCTATTATATCTCCCACGACCCAGAATAGATGCCAGAACCCAATACTCTTTGACACGTACTTGTTCTGCGTGCCTGCCTCGACGTACTTGAAGTACCCCCCGGCGTTTGCAATCTTTTCGCTAAACACGTAGACCGCAATAATTGCAAGAAACAGAGTCGCTCCGGCAATCAGGAATGCTAGTGGTGCAGTAATTCCCCCGAAGACCATTGCAGTAACTCCAGTAACCGCAAAAGCTCCGGCAGGGAATATGATGGAGACGGCGTAAAAAACAAGTCCCCAAAACCTGACAGCGTCTTTCCTTAACCCTAGAGCTGATTGCGAATTGGTCGGACTATTATTATCAGCCATATAAGTCCCTTATTATCATATACCTGAACGGGGCTATAAGCTTTTGTACCGAACTATGGCGCTAAAAGATGGTTAGGTCCCTGTTGTTGTTTGGTTAATTGTTACCTTTTGCCTTGATGCGTATGCCCGTTTCATCATGTCCTTCCCCGTACGGGTTGTCCAGAAGTGTGCCTGAAAGCAGCATTTCAGTACCTGTGTCCTCCAGGTTTATCATCTTCGATCTTGTCATTCCCCTCCCCACTATCTTCCTGCGGTACTGTGAGAATAAAGA
>JACWAE010000020.1 GCA_014874385.1 Dehalococcoidia bacterium
AGAGCTCAACTGGACCACGATTGCCAGATTAGCTGAGCTATCTTACAGATGTACGATTTGTCGTAGATGTACCCAGACCTGCCCCGTAGGTATCGACAATGGTCTGATAACCCATGAGCTGCGCAAGGTGTTCAGCCAGGAGCTGGGCATCGCTGCCAAAGAGCTCCACGAATCGGGCACAATGCTGCACTTGAAAGCAGGCTCCAGCACAGGCATGAATCCAAGCGCGTTTCTCGATATTAAGAAATTCATGGAAGAAGAAATTGAGGAGAAGATAGGCAAGAAGATAGAGATACCTGTCGATAAAAAGGGAGCGGATATCCTGCTTATTCACAATGCCGGTGAATACCTGTCATGGCCGGAAAATCCGGCAGCTTTCGCCATCATCTTCGATGCCGCCGGACTCAACTGGACGCTGTCCAGCGAACTCGTTGGTTATGACGGGGTAAACTATGGAGTATGGTACGATGATGTCCAATTCAGCAGGGTAGCGATCAAACACGCTCAAATCGCCAAGGAGCTAAAGGTAAATAGAATCGTAGTAGGGGAATGCGGGCACGCTCATAAAGCCCTCATAGTCATCGCAGACCGGGTATTAACCGGGGATTTGAACATTCCCAGGGAGAGCTGCATGCCGCTGCTGGAAGAAATCGTAAACAGCGGAAAGCTTAAGCTCGACCCCACGAGGAACAACTTCCCTGTTACTTTGCACGACCCCTGCAACATGGTCAGGCTGATGGGAGTCGTCGAACCCCAGAGAAGAATCTTGAGGAAAATCGCCCCTCAGTTCAGGGAAATGACGCCGCACGGCGTGGAAAATTACTGCTGCGGCGGTGGAAGCGGCTTCGCCATCATGCAGTCCATGAATTTCCCCAGTTGGCGGTCGGTCATATCGGGAAGAATGAAACTGAAGCAGGTTGTTGACGCTTTCCAGGATGTCATCAGCCCTGATATTAAGAAATTTGTGTGCGCACCCTGCTCAAACTGCAAGGGCCAGTTTAGAGACCTGTTCAATTACTATGACGTCGGAGCAAAATGCGGCATTGACTATACAGGCCTGGTCGATTTGATAGTGAATTCGATGGTGGATTTGAAAGAGCCGTTCCTTGAACTTGGCTAAGTTTAGTAAGATTTATCGGGGCGAGGGAGCGTAAAGTCACTCCTCGCCCTTTCTTTTTCTAAGGAAAACTTCGGCTTCCTTAATATTTTGTTATAAAGCGGAACGGAATCACTCTTGTCCAAATTAGGTTTTGAAGATGAGCCCTGATCTGGTATAAAAGATTTGACCAAAAATCAAACCAGAGGAGGGCTCACTTGAGTCAGTATTGTAGCATGTTCAGTCAGATTTTGCAGTTGTTTTCTCGGCTGGAGTTCCAGAAGATGGTGAACCAAACGAAATCCGAGCGTCACGCCAGGGGATTCAGTTCCTGGAGCCAGTTTGTAGCCATGTTGTTCTGCCAATTGGGACGGGCCTATTCTCTCCGAGAGATTTCTGGAGGTCTGCGAAGCTGCGAAGGTAAACTCAAGCATTTGGGTATCACTGCGCCCAGCCATTCCACTCTGGCTTATGCCAATGAGCATCGTCCTTGGGAACTTTACCAGCTTATCTTTCTGGGACTCTATGATCGATGCCGAAGTCAGGTCAACATCGGGAAAAGGAAGTTTCGGTTCAAGAACAAATTGATCAGCATGGATGCCTCCGTTATCGATTTGTGTCTCAAGATGTTCGACTGGGCTCGCTTTTGCCGCACTAAAGGAGCCATCAAATTGCACCTTCTCCTGGATCATGATGGGTATCTCCCATACTTCGCCGTCATCACCGACGGCATAACGCCGGAAATTGAGATAGCCCGGCAACTCCATTTTGATCCCGGTACCATAGTGGTGGATGACCGGGGATATAACGACTACGCATTGTTCGGTCGGTGGACATCACAGAGCGTCTATTTTGTCACCCGCATGCTGCCAAATGCCTCCTACGAAGTTGTCAGAGAGAACAAGGTTCCTCAAAACCGCAACATCCTCAGAGACCAGATTATTCAATTTGCGAGCAAATACGCTCTTGAGAGATGTCCGCATCGCCTCCGCCGTATTGAATTTCATAATTCTGAGAAAGATGAAATCCTTGTCTTTCTGACCAATCATATGACTTTGGGAGCCTCGACCGTTGCTGCCATCTACAAAGACCGCTGGCAGATTGAGTTGTTCTTTAAAGCGCTGAAACAAAACCTGAAGATCAAAACCTTTGTCGGTACCAGCGCTAACGCAGTGAAGATTCAAATTTGGGCAGCATTGATTGCAATGCTACTCCTGCGTTTCTTGCAACTCCGTTCTCAGTTCAACTGGTCGCTTTCCAACCTGGTAGCTCTACTGCGAATGAATCTGTTTACACATCGAGACCTTTGGGCGTGGCTAAACAAGCCCTTCGGCGTCTTGCCCGTATCATATCAACCCGAACAATTGAGGTTGGACATGAACTAATTCGGACAGCACGTTTCATGGGAAACCTGATCTTTTTAAGGAGCAAAATCTTGTCTAAGATACGAGCGAAATCAAGTGGGAAAAACGTTCTTTTTACCTAATTTGGACAGCAGTGGAACGGAATACCTTTCTCATCTCAGGACAAGACCACTCTTGTCAATGCGCTTACTTCTTATTGCGGCGTATAAACTCATCATAGAGCGGTGATATTTCCCGCAGTCTTTTCACCACCGGTGGTAGTTCCTTTATCATCAGATCCACATCAGCTTTTGTATTCTCTATGCCAAGTGTGCAGATAAGCGAACCCTGTGCAAGCTCCGCCGGTATGCCCATTGCAGCCAGCACATGTGACGATTTCAGATACTTGGCAGCGCATGCCGAGCCGCTCGCTGCTGAGATTCCCTGGGAACTCAGGTAGGCCAGCATCGCTTCACCCTCGATGAACCTTACGCAGAAACTGGCATGGTGGGGCAGCCTTTTCTCCGGGTGACCGGTAAGAATGGTATGCTCAATATTCTTGAGGACGCCTTCTATCAACATGTCCCGCAACGAAGTAAGCTTCTTAGCCCGTTTGGGCATCTCGTTCCAGGCTAGCTCTGCTGCCTTGCCGATGCCTACTATTCCCGGAACATTGTGTGTCCCCGAGCGTATATCCCCCTCCTGTATGCCCCCTTCCAGAAGCGGATCTATGCCTATATTTCTCCGTAGCCACAGAGCCGCGACACCCTGTGGTCCATAGAACTGGTTACTCACAAGGCTTAGAGCATCAACACCCAGCTTCTGCACGTCGACTGGTATTATTCCAGCCGTGGCAATCGCGTCAGTATGGAATATTGCGCCGGATTTCTTCACTACACGAGCGATATCCTCAATGGGCTGTATCGTGCCAACCTCGTTGTTTGCGTGCATAATAGAGACGAGCACAGTATCAGGCCTCAAGCTTCTGGCTACCTGTTCGGGATCGATGATGCCGTGTTCGTCAACTGGGACATAGGTTACCTTGAATCCCTGCTTCTCCAGGGTGCGCACAGGGTGCAGTATCGAGAAATGCTCTATCGAAGAAACCACTATGTGCTTGCCCTTTGCTATGCCCCTTCGTGCAAGCCCCTTGATCGCCAGATTGTTGGACTCCGTACCGCACGAGGTGAAAATTATCTCCCCGGGCTGCCCACCGATAAGCCTGGCAACCTGCTCACGGGCTACCTCTATCGCATCACTGGCCCGCAAGCCACACTCATGGAAAGACACAGGATTGCCGAACTTTTCCCGGAAGTAAGGCATCATCGCTTCGATAACTCTGACATCTACAGGTGCAGTGGCTGCATTATCTAGATATGCATAATTCGCCATTTCATCCTCACATTATTGAAATCAGCCTTCGCGCCTATTGGGTTGTGTCCGCCCCCACAAGCTCACTGCTTTAATAACACACGGTATCCAGGGTCGCTGATATCAAAAAGAAGATTCCGCTGCAATTTAATAGGGGGATGGTGAAATAGGACATCTGCGCTAGGCTTCTAATATGCGCAACCGCGTTAGCCAGTCCTTCATTTCCAACTGGGGCACACCGAAGATTCTCGCCATCCTTACGGGGTCCTTGACTTCGGGCCAAAGCCCGTATACAAAGTTTTTGGGCATCAGAATACTTGCAGCGAAATAGTCAGCCAATCGTTCACTTACTTTTCTATAGCGCTCACCTGCTTGCTTGAATGCAAACCCAGAGTTGCCGCAAATGATATGGAAACCCTCGTGAAAGGCGGTAAAGTTCGTCACCTCGGGCGATGTATTCGAGTTGAGGTGTATAACCCACTCTTTATCCACTAACCAGGTACATCCGAAAAGGCGTTTCAGCGGCAGAGGCCGAATCTCAATAAGTCGATTCGGGTCGAACAGACTGATTATTTCTAAGGGAATCGGTGGTTCACTTATCCCCGCCAATTCGATATATTTATTCGCCAGGTTATTAATTTCATCAAGCACACGACAACAGCAGCCATTGTAGGCGAAAGAACAACCCGCAAGGTACATCATGGGGTAATTGCGGTCACTATTAAGCTGTGCCTTCTTAGCCTTGGGACACGAATCACTTGTTCGGCAGACACATTCAGTTTCGTGCGGGCAGTATTTACCTGACCAAAGTTGGGCAAGCGTAGGCATTTGCCTCCTCGGCTCAACTAACCTGCTCACGCCGCTTTCTCCTGCGATAAATAAGGTCTTCAATCATGGCTATCATGTCATCATCGAGTTCATCCGGGTATTTTTCCCGAGCGTATTCACCGAACTCCGGCAATGAATCAGCACCATCCTTATGTAGAGGTTTAAGGTGCCCGGCCAGGGCAAGTATATGCTCTACAGGTAATGATAGATACTCAGCAAGCATTTTACACGATTTCGGTGAGGGCGTTTGTTTCCCCTCGCGCCATCTGCTTAGAGTGGATGCACTTACACCTGACTCCCTTCCTAAGCCCCTAAGGGAGATACCACGCTGCCTTTGAATATCTTCAAGAAAATCTGCTATGTTTGCCATTGCTATCAGCCCCGTCTCCCGACGAAAGTAGTATAGCTTTAGTGTAGCGCCTCCGCAACATTTTGTCAATAGGCAAAGATAATTTAATAAAAAAGTGTTGCGACCCCTTGACAAAGATGTAAAATATTGCTAATATCGGTGTTGCGTGCACGCATCATATGTACAACAAGCGCAACATAACTTCATAATGCAGGGGGGGGCTATGGACCAGTTTATCTTTCTGATTCTGCCCTACGTGACCATCTTTGTTTTTGTAGTGGGGTTAATCTGGCGGATACGCATCTGGTGGGCAAAACCACGCGCTAAGGCCGTACTTTTCCCTGCAGCAAAAAGCAATTCTGTCGTTGTGCGCAGGGTTGTAGGAGATATCGTGCTATTTGGCAAAACATTCAGCATGTCCAAATCCCTTTGGATAATGACAGTTTTGTTCCACCTGGGCTTGCTGTTGGTGGTATTGGGACATATCAGAACAGTCATTGAGATCGGGTTTCTCTGGAGATGGTTCAATGTTCAGGGAGAAGGCATCGACCATGTTGCCTTTGCCATGGGAATGACAGCCGGTGGGCTTGTCCTGGCCGGGGTAATCCTTCTCCTTACACGGCGATTCACCCCTAAGATGCGAGTCCTCTCCATCTTCGACGACTATTTTGTATTAGGCATGTTGCTGATGATTATCCTTACTGGCCTATCCATGCGCCTGTGGATGCCTATACATGCTGACGAAATTCAGCGCTACGCAAGGGGAGTGCTCACCCTTCAGCCAGCCGTCGAAATTAACAATGTACTTTTTGCATGGCATTTTTTCCTGGCCCTGGTTTTGATTATGTATCTCCCATTTAGCAAACTTGTCCATGTGGTTTCAAAGCCAGTAGCCGAAAGTTGGACAATGAGGTAGATGAACATGACAAAAGCTGCACCAATAATACGAGAAAGACATCTTGGAACAAGAGAAGAACTGTCAAATTTCTTGCTCAGCAAACTGAACAGGAACCTGGCTGTGTATTTTCAGACTTGCCAGCGCTGTGGCCTTTGCGCCGATAGCTGTCATTATTATAGAGCCACAGGCGACCCAAGGATGATACCGGCATATAAGATTGAGCAGGTCCGCAAGCTATACCAACGGCAAAGAAATGACTGGCGTAGAAAAGTCTCGTTCTGGATACCCAGCGGTGACGGCCTGAATGAGGAGGAGCTTCAAGAGTTAAAAGACGTAGTCTTCGGCAGGTGCACAATGTGCCGAAGGTGCACGCTGACGTGTCCCATGGGTATTGACACTGGGATGATAATGCGGGCGGCGCGAGGCATGCTCACGCTGGCTCATAAAGCTCCAAAGGGCCTCCAGGA
The DNA here is from genome assembly GCA_014874385.1 of Dehalococcoidia bacterium. Lineage (GTDB taxonomy): Bacteria > Chloroflexota > Dehalococcoidia > SZUA-161 > SZUA-161 > JACWAE01. The sequence goes on from JACWAE010000020.1 coordinate 6,353, forward strand.
TACCGTAGATATCCATGTGAAGACTGGCAACAACATGGGCATGGATAGTGAAGAGTTCGTGGAAACAGTGAAATGGATGGAGGAGGAACTCCAAAAAGATATAGGTGATCCGAACGTAAGAATACCTATCGATAAAGAGGGTGCCAAGAACTTGTGGGTTTTGAACCCCAGAGAAGTCAAGTTTTTCCCGCTCCTTCTTCAAGCCCAGGCCAAGATATTCCACGCTGCCGGTGAAAGCTACACCCTGAGTAGCAAGTACTGGGACGTCACCAACTACGCTCTCTTCAATGGAGATGATAAGGACGCTACCACCATTGCAGGGTATGTGTTGGGAGAAGCTGATCGTCTGGGATGCGATACCATCATCTGCACCGAATGCGGACATGGAATGCGACAGTTGAAATACATGGCTCCGATCTGGCTAAAGAGATCGGACTTTAAAGTGCGAGCCTTTGTCGAAGTCGTGGCCAATTATATTCAATCTGGACGAATCAGGCTTAATCCTGCAGTCAATAAGGAACGTGTCACCTACCACGACCCGTGCAATCAGGCGAGGAGCGGCAATTATATTGAGGAGCCCAGGATTGTGCTGAGAAACAGCGTAATGGACTTTGTCGACCTTACTCCTCATGGCAGGAACAACTTCTGCTGTGGTGGAGGTGGAGGCGCCCTCACAATGAGTGAATACCGTAAATGGAGGCTCGAGGCAGCCAAAGTGAAGGCCGACCAGATAAAAGCCACAGAAGCTAAGATAGTAGCCACTTCCTGCCACAATTGCATAGACCAGTTGACTGAGATCAACCGCCATTACAAGCTGAACGTTAAGGTAGTGAACACTTGCGAACTTACTGCTGACGCTATCGTACTCCCACGGCGTATGTTCTTAAGCACAGGGGCACCTGTGGACGTGGGTGAACGAGGTTACTTGAAGACTCCTGCGGTATGGAATCATGAGGTGGCACAGTTCCTCGCAACCAATGAAAGAATAGGTGAGCTAAAGGAACAACATTGGCAAGTGCTTGAATATGTGAGAGATTACAATAGCCGCCATGAGGCTTGGCCCTTGCCACAGCGAATAGACAAGGACCTGAGGGTTAACGTAAGGCGTCTGTTCCCCGGTAGTCCCGAAGTTGTTTTCAAGGTGGCAGGTCTGGCAGAACCAGGAGATCAGATCAAGTGGCACGCGGTTGGCGCGCAGAACAACTAGAGGCTTAACTATTAGCTTGCCTTATCCATGAGGAAACCTGTCGGCACTTTGCACTTGTGTAACAGAAATGAACGAGCAGGCCACTATCACCGTTGTCGCTAGAGCGCATCTCGATGAAGATGGATATCTGTTGCCATCGGAAAGGTGGGATGCGAATGTGGGGCGACTCCTTGCGCGCAATATCATGCGTAACGAACTGACTGAGGACCACTGGAAGATAGTAGAGTATTTAAGACGTTATTACCTTGAATTCGACATTGTGCCGCCTATTAGAAAACTTTGCCGCGATACAGGTTTCAGCCTGTCCGGATTATACAAGTTATTTCCCACGGGTGTAGCCAGAGGGGCTGGTAAAATTGCCGGGATCCCCGGTGCCGTGTTCAAGTTACCTCAAACAGTCCTTTATCCGTGAGGACTGCTATTTAGGTTTACAGGCTACTCCTAACAAAAACCATTCCTTTTTTTGGTATGAGGAAGCCCTCGGTCATCCAACCGGAGGGCTTTATTATTCTTCAAATAGCGCCATAGCCACTAGAAACAGGGATAGTTATTCTCTGCTCGCAAGCTTGAAGGTCTGGAAAGGCTGCGCGCGGCCCGTTCCTTGGCGCGAGTCAGCTAAATGGTTCTCAGGGCTTGACACTCAAGACAGTTGAGGTTTATCATCCGTTAAAAGGCCAGCCTAGGGCGGTTATGCCACTATTTCGGGTTGATATGGGAAATTCCAGATAAATTAATCTGCAGGAGGTAGTAGTTGCTAGAAGATATCACATTAAAGAGTTGCCTTGAGTTCGCGGTAAAAACCGAGGAGGTAGGTTCACAGTTCTACTCCCGGCTGGCCAGTAAATTCACTAAAAAGGAAAATGTCTCGGAAATATTTGCACAGCTCAGCAAAGATGAAGTGGTTCACAGGAATCAATTCGCCGAGCTTTTGAAAAAATTACCAAATACTGAAGGAATGATCGCATCCCCAGAGAAGAGAGAATATATTAAGGCTATGTCCATTTCTGAGTTCTTTTCGCCCAAACATGGCCCTTTTGCTAATATCGACAAAATAAAAGATCGCGATGATGCACTGGAAAAAGCTTTTGGATTGGAGAAAGCAACCCTTGGTTTCTATGATGCTGTCCAGGATGCGCTTGGGAAAAATGAGATACTATCACAAGTAATAGAGGCAGAAAAGAGTCACGTTATAACCTTAATGAAAGTGATGGTCACTGGAGCGAAATTTCGAAGTCTGCAGGATAGCTGGTGAAGTTGGCTTACCCCGGATTTATGTACGAACTGAAATGACAGACCGGAAAGAGGCTGAATGGAAAAAATACTGATTATCGGCTGTAAAAGGACGATGGACGATATTTGTATCGGTTGTTCCCGATGTATCGTAGCTTTCAACAGGAGAGATGGTGAGTTCAGTAGATACAAGAATGTCGATGCCCAGATTATCGGTCTGCTCAATTGCGGAGACTGCCCCGGTGCGGGCATTGTACCAAGACTGGCTCTATTCAATCTCTGGAACAAGACCCTGGGTGAAAAACCAACCAAGATTCATATTGGACCTTGCCTTGCCGACCACTGTCTGCACAAGGAAATAATTATTAACAAAATAAAGGCAAAGTCAGGCGTCGAAGTAATCCTGGGAACGCATCCATATCTACCCGAAAATATCTTCGCCTAAGGCGTAACCCCCCTAGAGCTACGATGTTGTGGAGGCGGAGGTGGCAACGGGCTCGGTTCTTCTCCGGTAAACAAGCTTAGCTAACCAGATGCTCATCTCATAGAGGACGACCAGGGGGACAGCGACCAGGCTCTGATTGATGGGATCAACTGTAGGAGTGATGAAAGCTGCCAGAACGAAGGCCCCGATGATTGCCCACTTGCGCTGACGGGCAAGCGTCTGTGGTGAAATAATTCCCAGTCTTGCCAGAAAAGTTGTGACCACAGGGAGTTCGAAGACAACTCCGATGGCGAGCAGTAGCCTGGTGACGAGCGAAATGTAGTTGCCAATCTTTATCTGCGGGGTAGCAATGTCACTGCCGAAGCTCACTAAGAATTTCATTGCGGGCGGCAGCAGCACGTAGTAGCCGAAAGCCACCCCGCCAGCGAACATCAGCGCTATCCACGGCAGCGCAAAGTATATATACTTTTTTTCCTGGCGGGTAAGTGCTGGAGAGACGAACATTATAATCTGGTACACGAAGAATGGCATTGCGAGCACGATGCCGCCGGCAAGAGCTACTATCATATAAGTGCCCAGCATCTCGGTCATTTCGGTAAAGATCAGGTTTATGTGACCTGCCGGGGCAATCAAAAAGTGGAGAATTTGCTTGGTAAATACGAAGCTTAAGATGGTGGTAATTACTAATACGATGGCCGACCAGAACAAGCGTTGTCGTAATTCGAGAAGATGCCCGATGACTGTATGTTTTTTGTCTTTGCTCACCAACCGGACGCCTCAGCATTGCTCACAAATAAATTTGTCCTCATCCCTTGCTCTTGCTGCCTTTACACCTTTGTTGCCTTGTTAGGAGTATCCCCTTTTTCTGCTTCCTGCTTGGATTCATCCTTTTCCTCTGGCTTTTCGGCCTCCAACTCTTTAGTCACTTCATTGGTAAGGTCAGAGGAAGCTTTCCGAAAGGCGCGAAAGGCTCTGCCTAGGTCTCTGCCTATTTTGGGCAGCTTCTCTGGCCCAAAAATTAGCAGACCTATGATGAGAATGAGGAGTATCTCCATGGGCCCCAGGCCGAAAATATCCATCGCTGTCGCTCTTGCTGGGGTTTGTTTTTCAGGCCATAACGAAGGTACCAATTAGACTCTGGGTATAGCAATAGCCGTTTGTTTACAACCTTCTGAGGCTGATACTAGCTTTGCTTTGTCCCGGTCTTAGGGGTGGTCAATTTCCTGGTGGTCTTTTTACCTTCTGGTTTCTCCTCTTCCTCTTCTTCCTCATCAAGGCCGTCTTTTGCTTTCCGGAATTCCCGAATGCTCTTACCTATGGCTCCGCCAATTTGCGGAAGCTTCCCTGCGCCAAAGATGATGAGTACTACCGCCAGGATTATCAGGGCCTCAGGCCATCCGAAGTCACGAAACACTGTAATCCTCCTCCTACCATATTCGATGATTTATCTATTTGTGAGATACTGTTACTGGTTACTGTTCATATATTGTCGTGTCTATCCATAAAGAGGACATGCCACTAACTAATCAATATACTTCACCTTAAATAATATTGCAACTTTGCTTGCCGGAGTGTGCTGTTTTCAAACATAGGTAACACTTTTTAAAGAAGGTGTGACACCCTGGTACTGTGGGAAAGACCATAATTTTTCGAGTGGCGTCATCCAGCCCAGAGCTGAGTGAGGGCGCCGGTTATTGTAGAAATCCAGGAACAGGGATAATTTCTTGATCCTCTTAGAAGGTTTCCTGAACCCC
>JACWAE010000021.1 GCA_014874385.1 Dehalococcoidia bacterium
AGCCGTCGGACGAAAACAAACAAAGAACGCTTGTGGCCGTCACAGCCTGGAGCGATGGTAATGACTACGATGATATTATGGCAACCTTACTGACAAAATCGCTGAACAATAAACCCTGACATTTTCCCTTGACAACGACATCCTGATAAGTTCGGTAACTAAATGTTACCTAGAAACACTGTGGTATAATAGTATTTGTGCAGTTGGAGAGCATGCTATTGTTTTAGTATGGTAGTGTTGTAGCGGATGGGGCAAGATTTGCGGATGGGCCGTGAAAATGCGCAATAAGACCTTATCCCCATTATCTTAATCCCCCAATGCAGGATGCATTACCTCCCTTCTCTTCCCTGCCTTACTCTAAAATCAAGTCTTTGGGGAACGTTGTGCTGCTCCGGGAGGACCCGGTTTGGAAATGCTATTCGCAGTGAGAGTCTCACTGCGGGTCTCTGTATTGATAAGTAAAACTTAAGGAACACGATGCCAAGAAGAAAACTATTTACAGTGCTCTGGGTGACCGCAGGCATTATTCTTGGGTCAGTATTAGGCTGGATGGTGCTGCGGAGCGTTCACTGGAGCGATATGGTGAGTGCCTTCGGCAGGGTATCCTGGGACGTGCTGGTCCCTGCGGTAGCTGCTGTCATCGCTTCGTTGTTCCTGCAGGCGGTCCGCTGGAAGCTGATGCTCCCCCGCGAGACGGTCTCCACAGCGCGGCTCTTCTTCGTACGGAATGCCGGCCTGAGCCTCAACAACCTGAGTTTTGCGCAGGGTGGGGGTGTCCTGGGCGATGCCTCAGAGCTCGCCATGCTCACCAGGTCAGACAAGATCAATGGCAGCAAGGTCGTCGCCAGCCTGTTCATGGGTCGTGCACTGGACTTTGTGATTACATCGATATTCGTTCTTGTGGGCTTTTTCATAGTCCCTCAGCTCTCCGTATTCAAGCCCGTGATCATACCGATGCTGGTCGTTATGGCTTTGCTCGTACTATTCGTGCTGTTCGCCAGAAAAGTCGGCAGGTTTCCGCTGTTGAACAAGATCAAGGTGCTTCAATCATCGCTGGGTGCAGTTGCTTTTCTGCGCGAGCGCAAGCTTATTTTTTGGCTTTCGATATCTATTACGGTCTTAGCCTGGATGCTTCTGGGCACTGCAGCCTGGCTCGTAGCTCAAGCCATCGGAATCCAACTGCCGTTCTGGATGATAAGCATCATCCTCGTCGGCATGACACTCTTCTCAGGGGCTATCCCGGCCGCACCCAGTGCCATAGGCACATACGAATTCGCTACTGTTTACATATTGGGGTTGTTCTCTGTCAACAAGTCAGATGCGCTTTGCTTCGCCTTGCTCGTTCACGCGCTGGTTATGATTCCTCCCAACCTTATGGGAATCCCGACGATATCAAAAGAGTGGAAGACGTTCCGCCAGATCATAAGTCAAGCTGGCGCTCTATTCAGGAGACGGCTTCTCCGGCGCAAGGCCTACGCGACCCAGCCGGCAGATGATATCAGGGTGTAAGCAGACTTCGTGTGATTCGCGAGTCTGTTGGATAGCGACCAGTAAATTGGTTTCAGGGCAGCTCCTAATTCCCTCAAAAATCCCCTATTACTTTTGCGGCGGATTGCTGCTCACCCCACATCCCCCAAACCGCGACAAAAAGCCCTTTACAAAATCCCTTTAGCGTCCGCCTTTGACGGACCAAACCTACCTATGAAGTGCCTGGATTCCTGCTTTCGCAGGAATGACATGTGGACGAAGGTACGGCTGTGTGCCTCTACATCTAGTAACGAGCTTTCGACTTATAAAAGCGTAGGGGCGACTCGGCGAGTCGCCCCTACATATGTCAATCGAACGATGTTTTTAATTAAAGTGGGATCAGGGAATGCTTCCGCCACGGCCTCGCCGGCCCTGGCCCCAGCTTCTCCCAGTGCTCCATCTTCTGGGATAGCCTCTCCAGGGTGTTTATCAGTATCGGCCGCGTCCTCCTGGGGTCTATGATGTCGTCAGCGCCCTGGATGCCTGCCAGATGATACGCCGAGGCGTATTTCTGGTGTACCTGCTGCATATACTGACGGCGCAGCTCCTCGGGATGCTCCGCAGCAGCTAGCTCGCCCTTGTACAGTGCATCCGCTGCTCTCTCATAGCCCTCCACCCTGATGTCTGCACTGGGCCAGGTGTATACGGCGTCAACACCCATGCGTTCGGTGCCCATGACCAGGCGCGCTGCGCCCCAGCACCTTCTTATGTACACGGTGATCCTGGGCGTGGTGGCCTCGCAGATGGCGAACACCGGCTTGGCAGCGTTCCTCTCCAGTCCGTCCCTGTGCTGCTCCTGCTCCAGGCTGGGCAGGAAGCCCGGGCTGTCCACCAGCGTGATTATCGGTATGTTGAAGCAATCGCAGAACCTGATGAAGCGCGCCTGCTTGTCTCCGGTGTAAACATCGAGGCAGCCATCGCCGGCAGCCGGATTATTGGCTACAATGCCCACCGTCTTTCCCGCCAGGCGTCCGAAGCCGATTATCATGCTCGGCGCATAGAGGGCCTGCAACTCGAAGAAGTCTCCCTTGTCCACAATGGAGGCGATGACCTTGTGCATGTCATAGGGCTGGCTCACGTCGGCAGGCACTAAGTCCAGAAGATGTTCATCAGCGCGATTGGGGTCGTCACCCGTATTGACTACGGGAGGCTTGTCCCTCCAGTTGGAGGGCAGGAAGCTGAGCAGCCTTTTGCTGGCGTCTATGGCCTCCTCATCGCTTTCGACCAGCAGGTCGTTCGAGCCGGTGACGGTGGAATGCAGCAGCGCCCCGCCGATCTCCTCCTCGGTGACATCCCTGAAGGTGACCGCTTTCAAGATAGGCGGCGAGGCCACGGACATGAAGGCAATGTTCCTGCGCATGATGACGAAGTCAGCCATTATCGGAGAGTAGGCCGACCCGGCATAGCAGGGCCCCAGCATCAGGCTGATATGAGGCACTACGCCGGACATGAGCGGAGGATAGTACATAAAGCCGCCGCCGCCGCCGACCGGGCTGCCCCGTACAGGCACCTTGAATCCGTTTCTGCCGAACAGGTCGTGGATTCTGATAGCGCCCGAGTCAATCATCCCCACCATGGGGATGCCCTCCTCCATCGCCTGTTCCATGGCCCGGGCTACCTTGCTGTTCTGAATCATGGACTGCGTGCCCGCCAGCACAGTGAAGTCGTGGGCATAGGAGTAAACGGTGCGCCCGTTGACCTTCCCGTAGCCCGCAATCACGGCATCCCGGGGAAGCTCCCGATCATCTATATCGAAGCCGGTCTTCATCGCCTGTGTCCACAGGCCAATCTCATGGAACGTCCCGGGGTCGAAAAGCCTCTGAATCCTCTCCCAGGCCGTCAGCTTGCCCCTGCCGTGCTGCTTGTCTATCGCAGTCTTATCTCCACCGGGCAGCCATTTTTTCCTGTGCTCCTCAACTTTTTCAAGCTTTACCTTCGTGTCTGACATCTGATTCCCTCCTAGACTAATCAAAGAAATCGGGATTTAAAATCTAATCTTCTTTACATCTGCCTTTGGCGGACTGCACCCATTTCACCCTCACCTTACCTCTCCCGTCAAGGGAGAGGAATAGGCGAAGCGCTGCTTCGCCGCTAGTCTACAAGCGAATGTTTTCGTGTTTGCGTAGAGGCCTTCCCTCATCCCTGCTGGCAAATGTCTTGAGCGCCTGTATCAGGAAAGGCCTGGTGTCCCTGGGGTCGATGAAGCCCTGCCCCCACTCACGCTCCAGGGCACGCAGCTTATGCCTCATCTCTACAGTGCGCTGCTCCAGTTTCTGCGCCCTCGCAGCCTCATCTTCAATGGACTGCAGCTCTCTCTTATAGATGATTGACACCGCCCCCTCCGCCCCCATCAACCCGCGCTCCACAGAGGGCCAGGCCACGTCAAGGTCGCCTCCCAGCGTTGTGCCTGGCATAGCCAACTGCCCGCCTCCGAAAAGCTTCCGTATGGCGATGGTAATCTGAGGCACTGTGCACTCGACGTTGGAAAACACCAGCTTGCAGCCATGCCTGATAAGTCCTCTGGTCTCCTCATCGATGGCGGGTAAGAAGGCCGGGGTATCTGCCAGCCAGACAACCGCTATGTTGAATGCATCGCAGAACCTGACGAACCGCGCCATTTTGTCCGCTGCGTCAAGGGTCAGCGCGCCGCCCATAGACTGGGGATTATTTGCTACAAAACCCACAGTCTCTCCTGCCATCCTGCCGAAGCCGGTTATCAGGTTGTTGGCCCACTGCTTTTTCACCTCCAGGAACTCGCCTTTATCCACTATCAGAGAGATAAGCTTGGTCATACTGTATGGTTTGTTTGTATCGAGAGGAGCTACGGCAAGAAGCTCTTCCTCCCTGCGATTGGGGTCATCGCCTGTGTCCACGAAAGGCGGCTTCTCTTTATTATTCGAGGGCAAATAGCTCAGCAGCCTGCGGCAGCTTTGCAGGCACTCATCCTCGTCTTTGGCCAGAAAATCGCAGCAGCCTGTCTTGCGGAAGTGCGCCGACGGGTCACCCGTTTCCTCGGAAGTCTTGCCCTGCGGCGGCGGCGCTACATGCATATAGCTGGTCTTCCTGACCATGAAGACGAAATCAGCCAGGGAAGCAGAGATTGCCATCTCGCCAACACAGGGACCCATTATCAGAGAGATTTGGGGGATGACGCCTGATGCCATGGTCTGGAAATAGACCATAGATTCCGGCGAGTAAAAGCGATAATACTGAATGGCGTCTTCGATTCTAGCGCCCTCGGAATCTATAATTGAGACAATAGGTATGCGGGCATGAATGGCCTTCTCCATAGCCCCCGATATCTTGCGAATATGAATGTTGGCCCATGTCCCGCCGAAAACGGTGGCGTCTTGTGCCCAGACGTAGATAGGGCGGCCGTTTACCTGCCCGTACCCTACCGCAACACCGTCCGCCGGGCCTTCCGTCTTATCGATGTCAAACGCTGTAGCCATCGGCGTGCCGAACAGGTCGAGCTCCTGAAAAGTGCCGGGGTCCAGAAGCTTCTCTATCCTCTCGCGAGCCGTGAGCTTCCCCTTTTTATGCTGCTTTTCAACCTCAGTGGGGCCGCCACCCTGCCTCAGCCTGCCCCTCAACTCATCAAGCTCGGAAAGCTTCTGTTGCATCATATCCAAATCGCTCATAAGTCCTCCCTATAAAACCGTTATGCCGACGGGCTAAATTTTAGACCTTCCCGATGCCATCGTCAACAACTTGTACGATAGCCGCCCAAAAAACGCCCCACGCTGATTGAAATTCCCGTTCGTGATTAGACCTGTCCTGAGCCTGTCGAAGGATTGTCGAACCATAAGCGGGCCGTTCACCCTTCGACAGACGCAGGGCGAACGGCAAGCATTTCTATTTTCTATGGTATCAGCAACATAGGCTTGGGTGTGGAGTGCATCGGGTTCAGAAAATTAGATGCATGAGAACCCTCCGCAATGACTTATTGTATTGATAAGTATATCGGAGTAGAATATTGCCCGCACATCAAAATAGGGCAGGAGGAGTAAAATACCAAAAGTAAACGATGCAATGGAAGCTCAAGAAGTAGTTAAATCCCACTACGGATTCCCCTGCCCAGAACCATGCAGATTTAATACACACAAACAAGGTTATACATGGATCGTAAAATATTACGTTAATTCAGTTACTGACCCTGATGAACATGAAATGCGTATTGATGCACGGGACGGGAGAATATTAAGGGATATTTAGTATTCCTTCCTGATGACTTTTGGAGCAAAGCCGTAAAGGGGGGATACAGGGGATTTACGAGTTAGAAAGAGGGCAATAAACAACGTCAATCCAGAATTACCTTGTCCTGATAGCTCGGCACCGATATCTGCCAGCCTATTTTCTCCTTGACGAAGTTGGCAAAGTATCGAGCGACGTCAGGCTCACCGTGGGTTACGAATCTAGAAGTGTGTCAAGGAGTCAAAATGAAATACAACAAGAAAGTTAAGACAAAGCGAACTAAAGTATTTTTTGTAGTTATGTTGATTATAATTTTTGTTGGAGTCTATTTTCTCGTTGGCTGTAAGAATTCTGAACAAAATGGAAATAGAACACTTCCTGTACAGACTACGCAGACTGGAAATAAAATACCCTCTGTACAGAGTGCTGAATATGATGGATGGCTAATAAGTCTTAATAGTGAGAAATGGAGTGG
>JACWAE010000022.1 GCA_014874385.1 Dehalococcoidia bacterium
ACCTTTCCATTCTGCTTTGGCGTGGCAATAGGGATAAGCTTATGCCTTATTCCTTTCTCCTTGAGGAACTCTTCAAAGGGGTGAGGCTTATTAACCCAGGGCATGAAGATATAGGTGAATTCTACTCCGTGGTCGGTTTGCCCCTCCTCGACCGGGAAAGGGGAGAAAGCCAGCATCCTTTTAGCGAAATCTACTGAATTGGCTGAACATAGCTCCTGGTATACCCAGACAAAGCGCAATCTGGTGCAGTCGTCTATGGCAGTGTATTGATATTCCTGGTAGGGCTCAGGCCTGTTCCTGAGCTTCATCTTGGGCATGTATTTGACATCTACCTGTACCCTCCTGCCCCGGATAATTCATCTGGTAGTAGACTGGCTTCTTATGCGGTCTGGTCTTTCGCGGCTTTATCTCTCCTGCCCTCACCAGCACCCTGTAGATGCCATAAACGCTAAGCTTAATCCCACAGTCCCGTTTCAAGTAAAAAGCCAGCCTATAAGGCCCATAGCTGGTTTTACAGCGTAGTTTCAGGATGAGATCCTGAATGTCTTTAGGCACGGTCTTAGGGTGGCTCCTTGGGCGCTTAGAGCGGTCTCTAAGACCCCCAAGCCCTTCTTTGGCATAGTATGGATACCACTTATAGAAGGTCTTCCGAGATATGCCAGATTCAGCACATACCCGGCTTATATTGCCAATCTCCTCGTATTTTTTGAACCATTCCAGCCTCATCCTGGCTCTTCTCTCTGTGATATACTTGTCCACGCGGGTGACCTCCTCTGTGTTGGATTTGGGTCTGTACCTCCCTTATCCTACCAGAGTGTCACCCATTGTGGTTTGTTTAGACCCCCTCCCGAACCCACCCCAACTGTATACCATGTATCATAATATTTCTAAATCTCGGACACAAAGCGATTTGGCAAACCTCGTTTGTTCGTGTTATAATTTCTTCTTGGTTGTGTCCATATAATCAAGGAGGGAGATTAAAGGATGGCAACGACAGAGAAGCCGCAGGTGACCTTCGGCAAGATTACCGAGGAAGCCCTGGCCGCAATGAGGGCCAAGTTCGGTGTGCCCTATTACATGATTCGGCAGAACGAAGCTGCTTCTAAGGATGCCATCAGGCAGTTCTGCAACGGCATAGGTGACGACAATCCCCTATACCGCAACCCTGAATACGCCACAAGAACCAGATGGGGACATATCATTGCGCCGCCTACGTTCCTCTATGCTGTGGCCTGCCCGCAGGGAATGGAGGGGCTCCCCGGGGTGCACGCCTTCTACTGCGGTTGCAACTGGGAGTGGTTCAAGCCCATACATATCAACGACGAGCTCACCTGCGTCGACTACCCCATCGACCTGATAGAGAAACATGGCAAGATGGGCGGACGTCAGTTCCTGCAGATCGGCAGGACGGTGTACTACAACCAGAGGGGCGAGGTTGTCAGCACTCAGAAGAGAGAGACCATGCGCGTCGAGAGACAGCAGGCCAAGGAGCGAGGCAAGTACGCCGGCGTGACGAAATACGTATATACTCAAGAGGAATTGCGGAAGATCGACCAGTCATACGAGGATGAGGAGGTCAGGGGAGCGAATCCCCGCTTCTGGGAGGATGTCAATGTGGGCGACCCTGTAAGGCCTGTCACCAAGGGGCCGCTGGGCCAGACGGACATGGTGGAGTTCTGGGTCGGCATCGGCGGCGGGCAGGGTGCGCACCGCATACGCCGCACGTACATGAAGCGGCATCCCAAGTGGGGCATCAAAGACCCCAAATCAGGCATACTCGAGCCCATGGCTGACGTCCACTATGAGTCGGACAAGTCGGATGCCATAGGCGTCCCTGTGGCCTACGACCTGGGCATGCAGAGGTTCTGCTGGGCAGGACACGTCATCACCAACTGGATGGGCGACGAGGGCTTTATGAAGAAGCTGAGTGCCCGCTGCATCCTCTTCAATGTGTTCGGAGACACGCAATTCGTCGGCGGTACCGTGGCTAAGAAATGGACAGAAGGCGATGAGTACCTGGTAGAGATCGCGATAAAGACCGTTAACCAGAGGGGCGAGGAGACCATGCCCGGCAAGGCGGTGGTATCTCTGCCCTCGAAGGTAAAGTGGGTCTAAAGTAAGAAATGTAGGGGCGCATGGCATGCGCCCTCACCTCCGAGAGTGGCAGATTTAGGGAGCTGAGGAAAATCTACAAAGGGTCTTTGAATATTTAAGAGCACCCTTTAGCAGCGCCCGCCGCTGGCGGGCGCTGCTATTTTGTCCCATAATATGTCGCTGAACTCGAACACCGGGCCGTCTTTGCACACCAGCTTGCGGCCACTCTTAGTTTCGATGGAGCAGCTCAGACAGGCGCCGACCCCGCAGCCCATAACAGTCTCCAGAAGCACCTGGGTCGGTTTATTGCCCAACTTTTTGCCCATCTTCGCTATCTCCCGATACATGGGCAGCGGGCCGCAGACGAATACCTGGTCAGCCTGAGTTATAAATTGGGGCAAGACATCGGTCACCACGCCTTTTTGCCCCAGCGAGCCGTCTTCAGTAGTGATAACAGGCTTGATTCCTGATGGGAGCAGGTGTTCCGGGTAAATCTTGGCTGCGTTTTTCTCTCCTATAACCAGCCTGACTTTAACGCCCTTGGCGATAGCGTGTTCAGCCAGTGCTGCCAGCGGCGCGATTCCCACACCCCCGGCGACCAGAAGCAGGTTTCGCGACGAAGGATAAATCTCAAACCCCTTGCCCAGCGGCCCGAAGAGGTCTACATGCTCACCTGCTTTGCGCTGCGAGAGCCATGCAGTGCCCCGCCCTACAACTGTATAGAGAAGGGAAATACCATCCTTAGAGATACGGTGGATACCCAGAGGCCGCCTTAAAGGCATGTCGTACCCTTCGCCGCAGCGCACCATAACATACTGCCCGGGATGGGCCAGCCCCGCTATCTCAGGCGCCCTAGCCTGCAAAAGATAGATGTTGGGCAATACCTCGGTATTGGAGATGATAGGAGCATTGACTAGCTTCATTTGTTTTAACCTATTCCAGATTGGTCTTAGTTCGGCTGTTCTTCATGGTTATCCCGATACTCAGGCAGGGGCTCGACGCTGATAAGCTGATTTCCTGCAATGAGCGCATCCACAGCCACGTATGCCGTGTCCAGGGATGTGAAACAGGGGATGCGCCGTTCGGCGGCAGCGCGGCGTATCTCAAAGCCATCCCGCATGGGGACACGCCCCCCGGTCGGGGTATTCACCACCGCATCGACGGTGCCGTCCCTGATAATATCAACTACGTTGGGATGGCCTTCACTGATTTTCTTGCTGATCATGGTCACCGGCAGTCCTGCTGCCCAGAGCATGGCGGAGGTACCTTCTGTGGCATACAGCTTATACCCGATTTCACAGAGCTTTTTTATAAAAGGAAGGGCGGCCGCTTTATCCCTGTCCGCGATGCTGAGCAGTATCGACCCTGCGGGCGGCAGCGCCAGCCCTGCTGCCAGCAGTGCCTTAGCCAGAGCCTCATTAAAATTATGGTCTATCCCCATCACCTCACCGGTCGATTTCATCTCCGGGCCAAGGTAGGTATCCACTCCCGGCAGCTTGGACATGGAGAACACTGGCGCCTTGATCGCTACCAGTTTCTGCCTTTTCCACAGCCCCGTGGTATAGCCCTGCTCTTTGAGGCTGATGCCCAGCATAACCTTGGTCGCTACTCGTACCATGGGCACGCCGGTGACCTTGGATATGAAGGGAACTGTCCGGCTGGAGCGTGGGTTTACCTCCAGGATATAGACGGTCGAGCCTGAGCTCTCGCCATTCCGCATAATCACATACTGGACATTCATCAGCCCCTTCACACCGAGTGCCAGGCCGATGCGGACAGCATAGTCTACCATCTTATCAATCTCTTGCTCCGTGAGATTCACCCCTGGATATACTGCCATGGAATCTCCGCTGTGCACCCCGGCACGCTCTATATGCTCCATGATACCGGGGATAAGCACAGTTTCGCCGTCGCATATGGCATCGACCTCTGCTTCCTTGCCCTCAAGGTATTTATCTATGAGCACCGGACGCTTCCGGTCAAGCTCCGCAGCCAGTTTCATAAACAGGGCGAGTTCGCTGGGACTGTGCACTATCTCCATCGCCCTGCCCCCGAGTACATAGCTCGGGCGCACCAGCACCGGGTAACCTATGTACTGAGCGGTGGCCAGCGCATCTTCCAGGGAAAACACCCCCGCCCCCGGAGGCTGGGGTATGCCCATCCTGCTCAGGAAATCCTCAAAACGTTTGCGGTCCTCAGCAAGGTCTATAGCCTCGGCGCTGGAGCCGATTATGGGCAGGTTAGCCCGGGCGATAGGCTGCGCCAAGTTTATCGCTGTCTGCCCGCCGAACTGCACAATCGAAGGCGGAGCGCCTTCGCCGTTATTGTTGCTCGTCTCGTTCTCCAGGATATCCCGCAGGCTTTCTTCATCGAGCGGCTCGAAATAAAGACGGGTGCTGGTATCGAAATCGGTAGATACCGTCTCGGGATTGGAATTCACCATTATGCTCTTGACCCCTGCCTCCTCGAGCGCCCAGGCCGAGTGTACACTGCAATAGTCGAACTCGATGCCCTGGCCGATGCGGATAGGGCCCGAGCCGATGACCACCGCCTTGCGCCCCGGCAGAGGCTCAGCCTCATTCTCGGCCCCGTAGGCGCTGTAGAAATAAGGGGTCTCGGCAGCGAACTCGGCGGCGCAGGTATCCACCATCTTGTATATGGGACGTATCTTCCAGGTCCGGCGCAGCTCCCTCACCTGCTCGGGCAGCCTGTCAGCCAGAGTACCTATCTGTTCGTCAGAGAAGCCGAGTCTCTTAGCTTCTCTCAATAGCTCGGGCGTCAGCTTCTCCGAGAGGAGGCGCTTCTCCATATCGATAATGTTCTGGAACTTCTCCATAAACCAGGGGTCTATGCCAGTGCGGCGGCACAGGTCCTCTACGCTAGCCCCGCGCCTCAGCGACGCCATCAGCGCCCACAGTCTGAGATCGTTGGGTTCGAGGGGATAGGAGCCTCCGTCCTTCCAACGCGGGTCTTCCCATATCAGCGACTTGCCGCCTATCTCGAGCGACCTCACCGCCTTTTGCAGTGCCGCCTCGAAGCAGCGGTCTATAGCCATAGCCTCACCTGTGGACTTCATCTGGGTCCCGATGATGCGGTCTCCCGAGGCGAATTTATCGAAGGGCCAGCGCGGCATTTTGACCACGCAGTAGTCTATGGTAGGCTCGAAGGCAGCGGTGGTCTTCCCCGTGACCTTATTGGCTATCTCATCCAGCCGCCTGCCCACGGCTATCTTGGCCGAGACACGGGCGATAGGATAGCCGGTCGCCTTGCTTGCCAGCGCCGAGCTGCGGCTCACGCGGGGATTGACCTCGATAACATAGTAGGGGTTCTCTTTCCCCTGTCTCGGCTCTATTATGGGATGAGGCTTCAACGCAAACTGGATGTTGCACCCTCCCTCTATGCCCAGAGCCCTGATAATCTTGATGCTGGCGGAACGCAGCATCTGGTACTCCTTGTCGTTCAGGGTCTGGCTGGGAGCCACCACTATGCTCTCGCCGGTATGCACACCCATGGGGTCTATATTCTCCATGCAGCAGATAGTGATGCAGTTATCGGCAGCGTCCCGCATTACCTCAAACTCTATTTCCTTCCATCCTGTAAGGCACTTCTCCACAAGCACCTGGTGGATGCGGCTGGCGGCAAGCCCCGAAGCAACAATATCATCCAGCTCAGTCCATGTCCTGGCGATGCCACCGCCTGTCCCCCCCAGTGTATAGCCCG
The DNA here is from genome assembly GCA_014874385.1 of Dehalococcoidia bacterium. Classification (GTDB taxonomy): domain Bacteria; phylum Chloroflexota; class Dehalococcoidia; order SZUA-161; family SZUA-161; genus JACWAE01. Next base: position 5,815 of record JACWAE010000022.1, read on the forward strand.
GCCGAATCACCAGAGGCAGGCCAATCCTGTTCGCCACCTGACGCGCCTCTTCGAGAGTGTTCACCGTGGAGCTATCGGGCACGGGCTCGCCGATGCCGACGAGCAGCCTCTTAAACAGCTCGCGATCCTCAGCCGTGCGGATGGTATCTATGGAGGTGCCCAGAGCGCGCACATTGTACTTATCGAGAATGCCCGCCTCGGCTATCTCCACGGCGAGGTTGAGCCCCGTCTGCCCGCCGATAGTGGGGAGCAGGCCATCGGGTCGCTCGCGGGCAATTATGCGCTCCATTATCTCGACCGTTAGCGGCTCGATATAGATTATGTCGGCTATGCCCTCATCGGTCATGATAGTGGCGGGGTTGGAGTTCACCAGCACCGAGGTAACGCCCTCCTCGCGCAGAGCGCGGCACGCCTGAGTGCCGGAGTAGTCGAACTCCGCCGCCTGCCCGATGATGATAGGCCCTGAGCCGATGACCAGGACTTTCTTAACCTTGTTCATGCTGTTCCTTGAAATATTTCTTATAACTCGACCACTCATAATCGCATGGTGAGGAGACTAATCCTGCTTTAACTGGATTGTTATGCATATAATTAAGCTTCTCCAAAAGCTTCTCCTCACTATGCACATTGAAATCGTAGAATCCAGGCTGCCACAGGCGATACCTAAGATTGCGTTTGTGTGATTTCAAAACAGCGACATCTTTTTGGGTAGCTTGGAGCACCCGCTCCAAGCCCTCAGACCGTATATGGGCAGGTTGTAACACCCCTTCCTCCTGGGTAGATGAGAGCACCTGCTCCAACTCCCTGCTTTTCAAACGACCAATGACCCGAATTGCTGTACCAGCCTTTATTCCCTGCATTATCTTTGATACGGTTAGGGTCGACCTCTCCTCCTTATCCCACCAAAGCAGCAAATGCACATGGTCAGGCATTATCACCCACCCTATCACAGCAAAACCATATCGCTCACTATAGAATCCAATTTCCTTCAGAAGAATATTCGAAAATTCCTCTTTTTTGAAATAATGTCGATTCTCATACGTCCTGGTCGTAACGAAATGAGCGTATGAGTTATCATCGAATTTGGGCAGATTTTTATATATACTCACTGCCCCCTCATTATTTCACCTCAGGCTGGAGCAGGTGCTCCAGCCTACCCGTATTAATCATCCCTAGTCTTTATTGGGTAGATTGGAGCATCCGCTCCAATCTACGAATCCCACTCGAGCTTCCTATTTGCTCGGTTTTATCGCTTTTATAATCCCAAACGCTACTAGCTCTTTGGCCACCTTGATAAAAGCTTTATCCATACATTCTTGGGTAAATCGTTCCCAGACTTTCTCACTAATGTCGGTAGGAAATGTTGCACCTTCCTCCAACAGGTAAACCGTCCTTCGGGGAAATCTTTCTTGAATCTTCCCAATCTCTATGAGTATGTTCCCCCGGGGAATCCATTTCCTGGTTTTACCATCAATATCACCCTTGGTCGCCAGAATAATCGCACAATCTGATTGGTTAAGACACCAATCTATATGCTGATTCACAGAACGGCTTTCGCTCGGTTCTTTCTCCGCAATTACTGGGATAGCCTTGAGAGCGTCCAAAAATTCGCAAAGCTTGCGACGCGCTGTCGATTCTCCGCCATGCGCTATAAACGCCTTTGGGTGCTCTGCCGTTGCGACATAGCTTGCTCGAATCCCTACCAACTCGTACCTTTGTAGTATTTTTCTCAAAGCTAATTCATACTGTTCAACAACATTAACATAGTCATTTTGAAAGTCCTTATCAGAACCTAATGTTCGCACGCCCCACAACTCATTCGTAAAGAACTCCTTATATTCACGAGAGTTTTCGCCAAATGCTGCTTTCAGGATGTCATACATTTTGGAACACCAGAGTGTAAATTCATTATTTTTATGGTGTAGCTCCTTTAAATGTGGTATCTCCTCAGCAACAGCTTTTTCGATGAGTTCAATTGCCTCAGGAACATCCATTACTGCCCCCCCTCACCATCTCCAAAAACTGCTGGAACAGATAAACATTGTCGCGCGGGCCGGGGGAGGCCTCGGAGTGGTACTGGATGGAGAATATGGGCAGCTCGCGGTGCCACAGCCCCTCTACTGTCTGGTCGTTCAGGTTTATCTGGCTTACCTCCAGGCCGTCCCTCAGGCCGTCCGCATCCACAGCGTAGCCGTGGTTCTGAGCCGTTATGTAAACTCTTCCTGTTCTCAGGTCGCGCACTGGATGGTTGGCGCCTCTATGCCCGAACTTGAGCTTGAAGGTGTCAGCGCCGAAGGCGCGCCCCAGCAGTTGATGTCCCAAACATATCCCCATGATAGGCTTGCGCCCTGCCAGATTCTTCACTGTCTTCACCATATAGTCTAAGAGCGCGGGGTCGCCCGGCCCTGGCGAGAGCACTATGCCGTCGGGCTTGAGCGCAAGTATCTCCTCAGCCGAGGCGGTACAGGGAACAGCAGTGACCTTGCAGTCCATGCTCCGCAGTATACGTAGTATGTTGTATTTCAGGCCGCCGTCAACCACAACTATGTGATATTTGCTCTCTAAATCGCTCTGAGACGGAGGATTCCAGAGGTAGGGGGATTCGGCGCTTACTCCTTTGACAAAATCTATGTCATCGTAGCGCGGTACGCTTTTCAACCGCTGCAGCGCCTCCTCAGCGGTCTCATCCGAGGTGATGGTGCCCATCATCACGCCTACAGAGCGCAGCCGCCTGGTGATGGAGCGGGTATCTACTCCGCCGATGCCGGGGATGCCCGCTTTCTCCAGATACTCGGTCAATGTGCCGGTGCTCTGCCAGTGGCTGGGCTTATTGCAGTCCTCGCGCACCACAAATCCGCGCACCTGGATACGCCGCGACTCGATATCGTCGGGATTTATGCCATAGTTGCCGATGAGGGGATAGGTGAGCACTACAATCTGCCCCGCATACGACGGGTCGGTCAATATCTCCTGATAGCCGGTCATGCTGGTATTGAATACCACCTCCCCGTAGCCCCTGACCTCAGCGCCAAAGGTATGCCCCTCGTAGACCGAGCCGTCTGCCAGCACCAGTATCGCCTTCTTAGCCACCTTTCACCCCTATTTGCTTAGACACAGGCTCTAATTTCACAGAATCGTCCTTATAAACCACCTCGCCACTATACGAAGTAACTATCACCTTCCCCTTGAGCACACACCCTGCAAGCGGCGTGTTCTTCCCTTTTGAGATGAACTCCTCGGGGTTCACCACCCACTCTTTATTCGGGTCAAAGATTACGACATCAGCCGCAGCGCCCGGTTTCAGCGTGCCAATATCATTCCGGCGCAGAATGGCGGCAGGCTCACAAGTCAGCTTCGAGATAAGCATCACCAGGTCGAGCTTGCCTAGATGCACCAACCTCATCAGGCTGCCCAGCGCTGTCTCCAAGCCGCTGATGCCGAAGGCCGCTGCAGTAAAATCGCAACTCTTGTCTTTGGCAGTATGGGGGGCGTGGTCGGTGGCAATGGCATCGAGTACACCGTCTTTCAATCCGGAGATAAGAGCCTCAACGTCCTCCGCCGTCCTCAGTGGCGGGTTCACCTTGGCATTGGTGTTGTAACCGATAACTTTCTCCTCAGTTAAAGTGAGGTGATGGGGTGTCGCCTCGGCGGTAATTGAAATAGCTTCTTCTTTAGCGCTACGGATTAATTTCACCGAGCCCGCGGTGCTCACATGGGCGATATGCAGCCTGCCTCCGACAAGGCGAGCCAGGCGTATGTCCCGTGCTACCACGCTCTCTTCGGCAGAAGCAGGTATCCCCTTCAGTTTCAACTTATTTGCCAGTGAGCCTTCGTTCATCACCCCACCCTGGCTGAAGGCGATGTCTTCGCAGTGGTCGATAATCGGTAAACTCAAGTCACGGCTATATTCCAGGGCGCTACGCATGATGTTTGAGTCCGTCACCGGGCTGCCATCGTCACTGAAGGCGATAACGCCCGATGCGGAAAGCTCGCCGAAATCGGCGAGCTCGCTGCCTTTCCTGCCTGCGGTGATACAACCTACCGGCAACACCCGGACCGTGCCTTCCTTGGCAGCTACGCTCTTAATGTATTCCACGACAGCCGCCTTATCCACAGGCGGGTTCGTATTGGGCATGCAGCAGACCGTGGTGAATCCGCCTCTGGCCGCAGCGCGTGTACCGGTAGCGATGGTCTCCTTCTCCTCGAATCCCGGCTGGCGCAGGTGGCAGTGCAGGTCAATAAACCCGGGGCAGACCACCATGCCCCGAGCCTGTATTACCCGGCAATTCTCAGGCAGAGGCCCCCCGTGGTTTGTGTTCAGCCGGGCGATTTTGCCCTCCGAGATAAACAGGTCGCCAGTAGCATCAATGCCCTGCGCCGGGTCTATAATGCGCCCACCGCGAATAAGCAGGTTCCCAGGTTGATTAGCTAAACGTTTTGTTTTTGCCATCGTACTCTACCGTTCGTGGTGAGCCCTTCGTCAGGCTCAGGACAGGCCTGTGGAACCATGAACGGCTTCTCATAATC
>JACWAE010000023.1 GCA_014874385.1 Dehalococcoidia bacterium
ATGACTACGATGATATTATGGCAACCTTACTGACAAAATCGCTGAACAATAAACCCTGACATTTTCCCTTGACAACGACATAGGGGCGCATGGCATGCGCCCTAAATCCCCCCTTTTCTAAACTTGTCCCTGACTCGTTCAGGGAGGGGGCAAGGGGGATTAGGAACCCAATTGTAGGGGTGAGGTGACCTCGCCCTCTCAGGAATAAATTATGAGAACCTTATCATCAACTCTCCTCGCCGCTCAGAAATCCAGCACACGCCTGCCTTATGTCAAGTTAGAGATACTGGACAGGGTGGCAGGGATTACCCGTCTCAACTGGACCAGGCTCTACAGCGGCAGCGAGCCCGATTTCCACCACAACGCCACCATGCCCGGCGACGGCTCCCTGGTCAGAGCCAGAGTAGACCCCTCCAGCTACCAGCTTTACCGCCAGCGCGTTGCCAGCCCGGGTCCCGGCAGCGACTTCAGCCCCTGGACAGGGGTATGCACCGTGTCCAGCACCTCGGGCATCGCCTTGACCAGCCGCGGCTTCAGGGTGCTTCTGTTCTACGTGGACACAGACCAGAGGACAATCCTGGTCAGGGAGAGCACCAACTACGGCGCTACCTTCGGCAGCCCCACATCCATAACCATCGCTGCTTCGACGGTGGGCTGGCTCGCTGCAGCCATCAACAACAGCGATGTGGTCTGCCTGTTCTACTCCATAGGTGGCACGGTTTATACCGTCAAGAGGACGGGCGGAAGCTGGGGCTCGCCTTCCGCCTGGACTAACAGCGCCGCCGCCATTACAGGCATCGGCTGTGTCTATCAGGGCGACTGGGACCTCGCTATCTGCGGACAGGACAGCGCCGGCAATTACAAGGTCTGGACCTGCGTCTACGGCGATGGCTACTACCAGAGCCCCGGCACCTGGTCGGGCCTGGCAGAGCTCACCGTAGCCAGCCCCGGCTCCAACGTAGAGTTTCGCTGTCCTTATGTCAACTTACCCGATGTCTTCCGCATCTTCTTCGTGGAGAAATACAGCGGCACAGCCTCTTACAGCCACCCTTACTGGTCTCACTCCCTGGCTACCGCTGAATACATTTCAAACCTGTGGCGCGAGCCCGTGCCTTTCAACCTTACCTCAAACTACGGCCTGGCCCTGGCGCACAGCGGCTTCTATTCCTGGCTGTCCGCGCCGTCAGGTGTCTGGCGTGCTGCTCTCTTGCCCTCCTCGGTCGATGTCACCGATGATATTATCGGGCTGATCGCCCAGACCGACCCTTCCTCAGGCAAGATTCAAATCGACCTTAGAAATGACGACGGACGTTACTCCGGTCCTCCGTCTCCGATAAAGCTCGGCTCGGAGGTACTGGTCAGCCCGGGATACCATACTGCCTCAGGTATGGAAATGTCCAGCGGCCCTGCCTACTGGATAGAGGGCTGGACATATCGTTTCCCCGTAGGGGCGGACCAGCGTGTCTGCCCTAACACATTCGTCATCCACGCCTCCGACGCCTGGGGCCTGCTGGAGAGTTGGAAAGCCAGACGCCAGTTCGTCTGGGCATCCGGCAGCGTGAACGTCTTTCAGTTGCTCAACTTCATCATGGCCCGAGCTGGCCTGGAACTCTCCTCGTTCAGCAACAGCGATGCCCTGGTCAACCTTTACCCGGCCTTCACCATAAATCCCGGGGAATCCGGCCGGTCTGCCATGCTCCGTCTTCTGTCCAAAGTGCCCGATGTCCTGTTCTTCAGAGGCAACTACGGCTACATCGTCAACCCGTTGTCCTCGGACAGCAGCATCTACGCCTACGGCACGAGCCATGCCATACTGGAAGCCGAGTACGCCAAACGCGCCAGAGAAGCCAACCGCGTGCAGGTCTTCGGCCTCCAGTCCTCCGTCGCCATGACCGAGGATTGGGACTGGGAGGAGATTGATCTGGTATATGACCGGCTGGCGCAGGTACATGACATAAATCTGGACACCGCAGCGGAGGCGCACGCCCGGGGCGAGGCTATGCTCAGGCACGCCGCCATCGAGTCAACAGATGGCTACATAGTTGTCCCCCTGAACTGCGGCCAGGAGCTATATGACGTGGTCGAGATTACAGATGCCCTCGCCGGTCTGAGCGCCGCCAAACGCCGGGTACTCTCGCTCCATCATCTGTATGACACGCACAAAGGCGTCTACAACTTGAAGGTAAGTCTGGGAGGAGTGTAGCCATAACTGGTCGAAGGGTTGCGGTTAAGCAGCTCGAATCGCTTTTCGTGGAGCGGTTGTGGGGTTTCCCTCGAACCGAACAACAACAGACGAAACGAGCAGCGCAACCCAATAACGAATAACGAGACCGATAAATCCCCTCCCTCGAAAGGAGGCCAGGGGGATTAAACTATGTAGGGGCGCGGAAACCGCGCCCTGGGCGAGGGCACCTCGCCCCTACGGAATGTTCATAGCTCGTTGGAGAAAAAATGTAGGGGCGACCCGACGGGTCGCCCCATTCCCCTCCCGTCAAGGCAGAGACTAAGTGAGGTAACAATGATTAAAAAAGGAATCCTCAAAGCGTTCGACTCAGGCACATTCCTGGCTAGCGTGCAGCTTATAGGAAGCCTCAGCGTGTGGCTTGATAATGTCCCCACCTCCCGCGCCATCCCCTCTTCCGAAATGGTATCCGGCCGCAACGTCGCCGTCCTCTTCATAGACCAGAGCAACTTCTCCGACGCTGTCGTTATCGCGGTGTGGACATAAAACCCGTTCATGGTTCGACAAGCTCACCACGAACGGTAAGAATAATCCGTTCGCCCTGAGCCTGTCAAAGGGTGAACGGAGTGTGGTCATGGAGAAACACCATTTGATGTCATTCCCGCCTCGAGCGGGAATCCAGGCACCTAGATTCCTGCTTCCGCAGGAATGACAAAACAATGTAGGATGAGTGAAATGAAATGTAACCCACCATCCCCAATATATGTTAAAGGTGGAGTCCACCTAGTCGGACTCCACCTACCCTACCAACCACTACGCTTTCTTTCAAGTTGCAAAAGCTTCATTATCGTTGTAGAATTTCGTAAACATGATACTGAACTGTATACTTCTGATATTCATTATTGAAGAAAAGAGATATACAAAGCACCTATACTTTCTTGGCAAAAAGAGGGCATAACAAACTATCTAGGAGGTTAGCAATGAAGTGGATAATTCTAGTTATAGTTGTGGCTTTATGTATCTGGGAGATGGCATCATCCCTCGCAAACAACAATGTGGTAGGGTTCGCTATTGGATTGGGTATACTAATAGTTTTCATCGCAATATGGCTCACGATACATTTGATGACGACCCGTTACCTAAAATCATCTAAAGAACATGCCTATAGACTTTTAAAGAGCGAAAAACCTGACACAAAACAAATCCAAGAGACGATAAAAGACCTGAGTAGATTCCCGCAAGACCAAGAGGCAAAAAAACTAATAGAGGAGCTTACGAAAAGGAGAATCGAGTCATAATCAAAAAAGATAGGAGTCATCTAATGGGGTAGCTATAATGAAGCAGAAGTATGTATCCAAGTATCTTACCCACTTTGTTGGCCGAAAAAAAGGTAATGACGAAGCTCAATTTAAAGTCCTTTTAGATATCCTTGGGTCAGGAGAGCTTAAGAGCGAAATGCATCAGGACAGTGTTAACTCATACACAACTATAAACCCCACTGCTAAAGTGAGTAAAAACGCAATGCACAATATCGACATGGTCTGTTTCTGTGACATACCATTAATATATTCGGGCATTCACATTGAAAAGTATAGCTCCTTCGGTCTCTCATTCAGCAAACGTTTCATCGTCAGCAAAGGCGGAGTCCCTGTGCTCTACATTCCTCAAAAGGCTGCTATGCTTAACCAGTGCATTACAAAAAGCGAATACTTTGACAACATGATTCCTCATTACTATAAGCTTTTCCACCTTCTAATCTACAACACCGAGGTACGAGAAGTGCTCAAAGCGAAATACACCGCTCTTCCTGATGTCGTTAATTGTCCTCAATTCGCTTACCCTCCTTATTCTGATTGCCAGATGGATTTTGTGGAACTCCTTTACAAACTTTATGACCTCCTCGAATTTCATCTCCTTTGCAATCTAAAATTCTACGACCACAATCTCAGAGACAACCACCCAGAGAATTACTACCTTGAAAGAGAATGGCGTATTCTGGGTAAGCTGAAGTTCACTAGTAGAAACGTTAGTGGAATTATTGCACCACTCAAATATCAAGACCGTCTTTTAAAAGCTTTTCCTCAATACAAACAGAAACTGAAAGCACCACCTCCCTTAGCTTAGCGTTAAGTAATGTCATTCAGACCTGATTCCCATATCCACAATCCTCCCACCCTTGACATCCCTTTTGCATCCCCCTATCATCGCTTTATATGGAAAAGCTGGAAAAGTATCTGAGGCCCACACCTGTTATCGACTGGGACACGGAAGCGGTTAAGCAGAAAGCGCAGGAGCTGACCAAGGGGCTGAACACTCCCAGGGAGAAGGCAGTAGCCCTCTACTATTTCGTCCGAGACCAGATCAGGCACAACCCCTACGCGGAGGGCTTCGTCCCAGAGGACTATAAGGCCAGCGTTATCCTGCAAAGAGGCTACGGCTACTGCCAGCACAAGGCGCTGCTCCTGGTAGCCCTAGCGCGCGCCTCGGGTATACCCGCCCGACTGGGCTACGCCGACGTTCGAGACCATCTCCTGTCCAAAAAGTTCCGCGATATGATAGGCGGCGACAACCTGCTCATCCAGCACGGCTACGCCGAGCTTTATATAGAGGGCAAATGGGTACATGCCAGCCCTGCCTATGACCTGGGCACCTGCAACAAGATGGGCTTCGTCCCCGTGGAGTTCGACGGCATCCACGATGCCCGCGATTCCGCTTACAATGCCAGAGGCAAGCCTCACATCGAGTACGTCAAAGACCACGGCACCTACGACGACTTCCCCTGGGACTTCATCCTGAGCTACCGCCAGGAATGGGTCGCCAGCATCGGTCGGGAGTGGGGCGAGTACACCAACAACGTTGCCAGTCACAAAAAGGAGTAGGGGCAGACCAGGTGTCTCCCCGAATTAAGGTGAAGGGCTAATCCCCCTTAGAAAAGGGGGGATTTATTGGTCCCGTTATTCGTCATTGGGTTGCGCTGCTCGTTTCGTGTGATGTCGGTCGGTTTAAGGGAGCCTATAAACGCTCCACGAATGCCGATTCGAGTTGCGCAACCGCAACCGTTTGACACAACTGGCTATCAGAAGGAGTTACTATGAGCGTATTCAGAGTTGACGATGCCAGATGCAACCGCTGCGGCATATGTGTTAGGGAATGTCCGCCGCGCATCATCGAGATGGTGGAGCCCAAGGCGCTGCCCACGACGGTCAAAGGTGAGGAGGAGCGCTGTATCGTCTGCGGCCACTGCGTCGCCGTGTGCCCTTTCGAAGCCATCAGCCTCGATACCATGAAGCCGGAGGACTGCGCTCCGGTGAACAGGAAGCTGCTGCCCACAGCCGAGCAGGTGGAGCTCTTTCTGAAATCGCGGCGCTCCGTGCGCGCCTACCAGGAAAAAACAGTGCCTCATACGGTGCTGGCCAAGCTCATAGACATCGCCCGCTATGCACCCTCGGGGCACAACGCGCAGCCGGTGCACTGGCTGGTTGTGGAAGACCCCAGGGAGGTTAGAAGCCTCGCTGCGCTGGTCATCGAATGGATGAACATGCTGATCAGGAAATCGCCCCGGGTGGTCGAGCTATTCCACTTCGACAAGTTCGTGAATGCCTGGGAACGAGGGGAGGACAGGGTGCTGCGCGGCGCGCCCCACGTCATAGTGGCCCATGCACAGAAAGATGCGGCCCTGGCTCAGGAGAACTGCTCTATCGCGCTGACCTATCTGGAGCTGGCGGCATACTCACTGGGGCTGGGCGCGTGCTGGGCGGGGTATCTGCTGGCGGCATCATCGTCACCCGCCTTGATCACCGCGCTGAGGCTCCCCGGCGGACACAAGTGCTTCGGGGCCATGATAGTGGGGTATCCCAAACATGAGTTCCGCTGCATCCCCCTGAGGAACGAGCCCTCGATAATCTGGCGGTGAAAATTTACACCTCGACCCCCAGATGTTCAGCAATTATGAGATAGAAGCCAGCTAAGCCCTTCCACTTTCCCCACTTCCGGGCAATTTGGCGCGCTTCGCCAGTCGAGATTCTCTGGTCATTCTTATAATAGTGTGCAATGCACCTTCTCAACCCTATGTCGTCGGCAGGCATTTCTTCCAGCCTGTGCATCCCCCTGAGCACCGTCATCTCCGCCGTCCAGATGCCTATCCCTCTTACCTTCAAGAGTCTATCAATGACTGCGCTCGTATCCCCAAGTTCCTTAAGCCCCTCCAGGTCCAGCTTTCCCTCAATAATAGATTCGGATACGTCCCTGATATACTCCGCCTTCTTTTCACTCAGACCGCACTGGCGCAATTCCTCTACGGTTGCAGAGGCCAATCTTTGCGGCGTGGGAAATATGTAGTAATCCCTGTCGTCTATCCTCAAGGCATCGCCGAAGGCTTTGACCACCCTCACCTCCATGCTGTGCGCTACAATTAGAGAGATCTGCTGTTCGATTATGGAGCTTACCAGAGACTCGAAAACGGTGGGTGTGGTGGGACTTTTCAGGCCTCTAAGCTTCTCAGCTATAGCTGCCATAATCCTGTCGTTTTTCACAGCCTCGTAGAATTTCTCCAGGTCAAGCCTCAGGTTCAGAATATAACTGATGGTCTCTTCGGCTTTTCCCCTGTCATTTTCAGAGATTTTCTGGTTGGATTTCGGCTCCACCGACAGCGCGGGGGCATCCACGCTTCCCGAGGACTTTAGCGTAATGAGAACCAGCTTGTCGTTTGTCCTGATAACCTGCCGGTATTTCCCGTTTTCGTACTTTCGGATTTGTGCATCGCCAGTTGAGAAAATCCTGGCACTGAGACCGAAGTCGAACGGCGGTACAGGGCTTAATGTCAGCTTCATGTTGAAGATATTCACACTGCCAGCGATCGGGATGTCGCTTATTATTCCGTCGGTGATTGCGACCCCTAGGGTTCGATAGGCATGATAATTGTCAGTATTATGTAAATCAGTATGCCGGTAAATGCGAAAAACAACGTCAGCACCGCAACAAGCCTGATGAGAGTAGGATCAACGTCGAAGTATTTGGCAATGCCGCCGCATACGCCCCATATAATGCGTTCGTCTCTGCTGCGATAAAGCCTCTTCTGCATCGTTCCCCGTAGATTTACTTTATAATCTCTGCGAACTCCGCGTGCTCTGCGGTTTTCTCGCTACTCCAGCACTATGTCCCCGCTCTTGCCGCCGCTCTTCCGGGCCAGGCGTATGCTCTCAATGCGCATACCCCTGTCCACAGCCTTGCACATGTCGTAGATGGTGAGGGCAGCCACCGCTACCGCCGTGAGCGCCTCCATCTCCACGCCGGTCTGCGCCGTGGTCTTCACAGTCGCCGTTATGTCTACTGAGGAGCGCTCTTCGTCTAGCTTGAACTCCACGGAGACGTTGGTAATCGGCAGCGGGTGACATAGAGGGATGAGGTGAGACGTCTGCTTCGCTGCCATGATGCCCGCCATCTGGGCTACGGCCAGGACATCGCCTTTAGCCGTCTCGCCCTTTTTTATCATCTTCATCGTGGCAGGCTTCATTATTACTACGCCTTTGGCTACGGCTAAGCGTTCAGTTGCCGGCTTTGCCGAGACGTCAACCATGCGCACCTTGCCCTCAGTGTCGAAATGGGTCGGTGAAGGAGCCTTCTCCTTCATGCCCGCCGCCTCGTTGGCCAGCCTGTTCGCCCTTTCGTTCTCGAAATGGTGATTATGTCCCTTTATCCAGACCCAGTCCACGCTACGCTCTGCCACCAGCCTGTCCAGCTCATGCCATAAATCGAGGTTAGCGCTACGCTTCCAGTTCTCGGTCATGGTGCGGACGAGATACTGGCTGTCGCTGTGTATGGTTACCCTGGAATCCGGAGGGATTTGTTCCAGTCCCTTAATCGCCGCCAGAATCTCCATCCGGTTACTGGTAGTGCCTTCTTCGCGTCCCTTTAGCTCACGCCTCTTGGCGCCGTCCACAATAACCGCAGCCCACCCCCCGGGCCCCGGGTTGCCCACGCATGCGCCGTCGGTGTAGATATGTATCACATCAGCCTCCGATCTGCGACATGAACCGCTCGCAGGTAACCCCCGCTATAAGTTTATGCTTTTCCGGCTTCGATACAACTGCCTGCCGTATCAGATGCTTTATATCCTCAACAGCCGCCCCCTGACGCAGCGGACCCCGCAGGTCGATTTCGTCATCTGAGAAAAGGCAGGGACGCAGCTTACCGTCCGCCGTGAGGCGCAGCCTGTTGCACGCCTGGCAGAAACACTCGGTGACCGGGCTGATGAAGCCAATGGTGCCTTTTGCGCCGGGGAAGCGATAGTACCTGGCGGGCCCGACGCCGTTGGGAAGAGAGGGCTCCAGCTTGCCTAGGGCCTCGATGCGCTCCATTATCTCGGATACGGGCACCAGGAAACGGTTCTTTTTGCCCTTTTCCATAAAGGGCATAAACTCGATAAACCTCACGTGCCACACATCGCTGAGAGTCAACAGGGCGAGGTGGTGTATCTCGTCATCGTTAGTGCCGCGGATAACCACCATGTTGATCTTTACGGGATTGAGCCCCGCCTCCTTGGCAGCCTCGATGCCGTTGAGGACATCGTCGAGTTTGCCTATCCTGGTGATTTTATGGAACCTTTCGGGGCGAAGCGAATCGAGGCTGATATTGACGCGGTGCAGTCCTGCATTCTTGAGTGCGACAGCGTAGCGATCCAGCAGCACGCCGTTGGTAGTCATCGAGATATCGTCTATACCTTTTATTTTAGCCAGCATCGCCACAAGGTCGGTCAGCCCTGCCCTCACCAGAGGCTCGCCTCCCGTAAGCCTGAGCTTGGCGATGCCCAGCTCCGCTGCCGCCTTGGCGACCAGGTCGATTTCCTCGTACCTCAGGATATCGCCGTGCGACATCAGGGATATGCCTTCGGAAGGCATGCAGTAGATGCATCTCAGGTTGCAGCGGTCGGTGACTGAGATTCGCAGGTAATTTATGGGGCGATGATATGAGTCGGCAAGCTTGGTCATGCTATCATTGTAAACTACTTGGCTATTGCTTTGCCAGTCGTTCCAGGATTCGCCTTGCCTTTTGTGCCGCTTTTGCCCGGTGGCTTATCTTGTTCTTCTCAGCGAGGGAAAGCTCCGCCATCCTTTTGTCTAGTTCCGGTAGATAGAAGATAGGATCATAGCCAAAGCCGCCTGCACCCTTGGAATCGAAAGCTATTATACCTTCGCAAACACCCTCTGCGGTTTTCACCTTGCCATCGGGAGTGGCAATCGCAATAACTGCTCGGAAACGTGCCGTCCTTTTCTCCCAGGGGATATTGCGGAGCTTCGCCAGAAGGTAGTCGTTTCTCTCTTTATCGGAGACATTATCCCCGGCATAGCGGCGGGAAAGAGGGCCGGGCTCGCCACCCAGGGCATCCACCTCCAGCCCCGAGTCATCGGCCATAGTGGTAAGCCCGCTCAGCTTAGCGTATGCAGTGGCTTTGCGTATTGCATTCTGCTTCAGGTTCGAGCCGCTCTCCTCGACCTCCTCTGTAATCCCCAGCCCCGAGAGGGTGGTTAGCTCAAAGTGTATCCCTCTGAGAAGCTCGGCGTATTCTCGTAACTTGCCCCGGTTATTGCTACCGACCAGGAGCTTGGCTGGCTTAATCAAGCTTGACGAATCTTCCCCTCAGTTTTTTCGACACCTGGGGCATCGTGGTATATTCCATCTCATCGAGAGGGAGTCGGTGCGGCTCGAAAGGCCCGTGGCGGCGCATATACTCGGCAATTCTATTAGCCTGGCGTCGGGCTTCATCGAAGCTGGGGTCATCGAACATGTCGCGAGGACCTACCAGCTTGCCACCTGTTATCTGAAAGCCCGCAGCAACCACCCTGGGAGGCCCATCGAACCGTGAAGGGTTGCTCTGGGGTATGGATACCAGCATCAAGGGGCCATGATGTGAACCGCGCATCCATCCCTCCACCAGATGAGGAAGGGCGAACGGCTCAAGCACCTCGCCCACCGCGGGGAACTCTCCCTGGCAGCGAACGACGCAAACCGGGTCGTCCTTACCCACATACCTGCCAGCGATGAGGGACAGTTTCTGTGTAGAGGTGACAGCAGCGATGTTGCCAGCCTCCCGGCTATAGACTGCCTTCACTATATAGCGAGAGGGGGCGCCTATGAAGACCAGCATGTCGTATATCTCTTCAGGCGCACTGAAGGTTACCTTCTTGGTCTCTTTGACATCATGCACCTCAAAGGAGAATCCGGAGTGCATATTGGGAGCTATGACCAGGCCGATAGTGGTAAATGGGTCAGCGAACGTCCTGTAAAGGGGCATATTCCACGCCCCCGCCGATGTTTTGTCTGCCATGAAGACGATTACCGGCTCGGACTTCCGCTCCTCGAACTGCATCTCCGCCACGCCAGGTCCCATCCCCTTTACATTGCCCGAGAAGGCATCGGAAAGCAGGTCCTGCCCTGCGCCGTAAAGTCCCAGCTTTTTGGCAACCTCGGTGCCTGATACGAAGGTATCCCAGCACAGCTTATGGACACGCTCATTCTCCACCCCCTGCTCGTGGGTCATGATGAGCTGGAGGTCATCGCCACAGCGTGTAACATGAAAGTCAATCAGCAATCCTGACTTCTTAGCCTTCTCCAGACATCTCTGAGCCTCAGCCAGGATATCAGGGTGGGAGCTGGAGTGCCCCACATAACCGCCGATGTCGGCCTTGATCACGCTTAAAGTGATTTTCATCTCTATATAACCTCCTCCATCAATTTCCACATATCCTAGTAAGGATTAGAGGAATATTAATCTGGTTATTTCATGTGTTCTCTAACCAGAGAGATGAACTTCTGGGTATCCTTTGGATTGACATTAGTCATCCTCAGCCTCGCCCCTGCAGCGTCGCTTATCCCCGCCGCTCTGAATTGCACAGAGGTCACCTTGGAAAATACACCGTAGACCATAAACACGATGCCCACGAAAGTAGCAACTCCACAAAGTGGGGTAACCAGGCTTACATCAGTAAATATATTTACTACGATTCCGATTATCCCCAGCACCGCAAGAACGATGCCTATGTCGGTCACAAGCACTCGTGACCCGCTGGTGTAAGTGATAGAAGATATATGTGAATAAGCAATATCGTCGATCTCTTCCCCGTGAAACCGCTTGCGGTATCTGATCAGCCGCTTATTAGTTGCATAGAAGTCGCCTACCCTAACCAGGACATTTTCTTCTGGGATGAGGTGTTTCCAGACAGGCATTGGGGTCTCCTTATCTTGTTTTTGTGCCATCTTCGTTAATATTCGAACCCGGCTCGGGCTTGAACCCCGTCATCATAAGGATGCTTTATCGCTACCATCTCGGTTACCAGGTCAGCGATCTTCACTATCTTGGGATCAGCGTAACGGCCAGTTAGTATGAGTTCCACCGACTCAGGTTTATCATTAATCAACCTTATAACTTCTTCAATATCCACAAGCTTCCAGGCGGCAGCCACATTTATCTCATCCAGAACTACCAGGTCGTATTTCCCGCTCAACACCGCTTCCCTACCAGCCTCCAGCGCCTTCTTCGCCTCAGCCTTATCCTCCGCCTTGACATTGCGAGGATCGACAAAGCCTAGTCCCCCAAAGATTGATAAGGTGACATTGGGGAAATGGGCAAGGGTCTTTTTCTCACCATAGGGGTAATTACCCTTCATAAAGAAAATAATGCAGACCTTCAGGTCATGGCCCAAAGCTCGGAGCACCACACCTAAAGCCGCCGAGGTCTTGCCCTTGCCACTGCCAGTAAAAACCTCAACAAGCCCTTTTCTGGGAGAAGACGCTGGCTTATTATCTGCCATCAGCCCGATTCCAATTCGCTGGATAATAACGAGGTGCGTTGTTAACTTTAACAAGAGAGGCTCATATTGTCAAGGAAGCAAGGCTAACCTCCAGAAGAAGTAGCGGTCCCTGCCCGATATACCCCGATATAGCCCCTTCGATGGTGAAATCCTTGAAGATTTCATCGTGGATTCCTGACCTGTACCATCGAGCAGGTTTGACACTGAAGGTGTAATGTTTTAATATATTTCAGGTTTGCGCTTGCTCGTCTTTCATTCCGCAGACAGCAAATAATTCAGGATATACAGGAGGTGCTTGATGGCGCAAAGGGTCGGCATTGTAGCCGTAGCCCAAACTAAGTTCGAAGAAAAGCCAGGGCTTCATATCGGCGAACTTCTGTATCAGGCGAGCCGAGACGTCATGAAGCAAACTGGTCTGGAGTTCAAAGACGACGGTACCGGCATAGACTGCACCATAGCATCAGGTTATGACCTGATGAGCGGTCCCGGCGGTGCCTACATGTTCCTCGGATATATAGTCGGTGCCTGGCAGAGAGAGGACGAGAGGGTAATCGAAGATGGCTCTATGGCAGTATATTACGGAGCCGCGCAGATCCTCTCAGGACATGCCGATGTTGCCCTGGTAGTGGGCTACTCCAAGGAAACTCAGATCAACAAGAACCTGATAGAAACTGTCAGCATGGACCAGATATACCAGAGAAGAATTGGCCTTGACTTCGTCTCCTCCGCCGCCCTGCAGGCGATGAGATACACTACCAAATACGGCATAACCCCCGAACAGCTTGCCAAGGTAGTGGTAAAAGCCCGTAAGAACGCCAAGAATAACCCATATGCATACTGTTGCGATAGCCTCACTGTGCAGGATGTCCTCAGGTCAACGATGCTTTGTGACCCTATCAGAGTTCAGGAGGCCAAGCCGACTCCGGTAGATGGCGCCTGTGCCCTGATACTGGCCAACGAGGAGAAGGCCAAGAAGCTGACCAAGAAGCCAGTTTGGATCACCGGCATGGCTAGCTGCTACGACCACCATGAATTGGGATACAGAGATCTAGCTAATTGCGATGCTCTGGTTACAGCAGCATCGAAGTCATACAAAATGGCCGGGATTACCAACCCGCTCAAAGAGTTGGACGTAGCAGAGATTTCAGAGCACTACTCCTACCAAGAGCCGCTGTGGAGCGAGGGGCTGGGATTTTGTAGCAAGGGGGAAGGCGGCAAGCTCATCGACAGCGGGAAGACCCAGATGGGCGGAGAGCTCCCCATAAACCCCTCCGGCGGCGTCCTTTCTGGAATACCTCACTGTCTTGCCGGAATGCATAGTGTAGTTGAGTGTGCACTGCAATTGCGAGGAGAGGCCGGTGACAGGCAGGTCAAAGGAGCTACGAAAGCGCTTGCTCACGGAGTCGACGGCCCTGCGGGACAACTACACTGCGTCATAACTTTGGAGAACTAGGAGGAATACATGACTGCCGAGAGGATTGCTATAGTCGGAGTAGGGCAGACAGTCCACAAGAGCAAAAGGGCAGACGTCAATACGGCGGAATTGTGCGCTGAGGCTGTCGAGGCCGCCCTCGCCGATGCGCAGCTAACCATGAAGGATATCGATTGTGTGATACTTGGTTCCTTCGAGCCAGCCGATGGTTACAGCGGTCCGGACAAGTGGATTGTCCCTGAAATCGGCGCTGTGGGCAAGGCGGGATTTGAAATGCAGAATGTGGGCACCACAGGCGGTGTGGTGGCCGCTACAGGCTTTAACATGGCCGCAGCGGGGCTATTCGAGAACGTCCTCTGCCTAGCCTGGCAGAAGATGGACGAGGCAGCCGGTGCCTTCGGTCGCGGCGGCGGCGGCGCCAACGAGTACTGGACAGGCCAGTTCCCTATGTCCCCCATCACCAATTTTGCCCGCAGAACGTATGACTATATGACACGCTCTGGCTGCACAGAGGAGCACCTGGCCATGGTCAGGGTCAAGCAAGACCAGTGCGCCCAGAGAAACAAGCACGCGCAGCTCAAGCTGGGGCTCACTGTGGAAAAGGTCATGAACGACTTCCTTCTGGCCTGGCCCATCAGGCGTCTCCATATGTGCCCCACCACAGCCGGCTCGGCAGCTATTATAGTCTGCCCCGAGAAGAGGGCTAAGAAAGTCACCAAGAAGCCTGTATGGGTCGAGGACTGGTTCACCTGTCACCAGGGTGGCGCTCTCACCATGGCAGAAGACCCACAGGCATCTACCCTGGGCTATGCCTGCAGAAAAATATACAAGAGGTGCGGCATAACAGACCCCAAGAAAGAGATACAGGCCTGGGAGGTGTACGAGCCAGCGTCAACTGCCGAGTTGAGGTGGATGGAAGAAGTGGGAGTGGCAGAGGACTACAAAGCCTGGAAACTGTTCGAGCAAGGTAAAGTCGGGATTGAGAAAGAGATACCGTTCAACCCATCCGGCGGCGTAACCGCCACCAACCCCATCGGAGCGACACCGGTAGTCAGAGTAGTCGAGGCAGCGCTGCAAATCCGCGGCGATGCCGAGGAGCACCAGGTTCCAGGCACGATTAACAGGGCTCTGGCAACCGCTTACGGGGGGCAGGGCGAGAACGTTGTCTTCTTGCTCAAGAAGACGCTGTAGCCGATTTCTATATAGAAATACTTAGGAGGTTATATATGCTCAAGAAGGAAGAACCGAAGGACCCTGCTGTAGCATTTCGCTATCCACGCGTTATTACATATAAACACTCTCTGGGCTATCAAAGCAAGTTCGCCCATGCGCTGAAAATGGGCAGGATCATTGCTACCAAGTGCCCTGTAGACGGGCGCTGCACCGTCCCTCCTCGCATAGTCTGCCCCATGCACCATGTAAAACAGACAGAGTGGGTTGACCAGGGGCAGCGTGGCAAACTGCTCTCGGCGTTCAAGATTAACTTCCCTATGTTTGATTCCCGAACGGGTGAGTTGAAGAGTTGGGAGACGCCCATAGTCTCCATTGAACTCGAAGGTGGTGCCAGGATGGATGGCTGGTGCGCTGAGACAGACACTGAAAAGCTGAAACCGGGCATGATCCTCGAGGCAGTATGGAGGCCCGAAGAGGAGCGCCAGGGCAGAGTTGACGATATCCTCTATTGGAAGCCAGTGTAGTAGTACAGAGAGAGAGGTGAGATAAAATGACTCATCATGATAAGAAGAGCGTTGCCGATATACCGGAGGACCCGATTGTTGTTGAGGTACAAGGGCACTCGAACTTCCTGGTTACTGTGGGAAACACAGGCAACAAGTTCCTAACTGAGATCAGGGACAACAAGACTATTATGGGAATCAAGTGCCCGAGCTGTAAAAAGGTATATATACCGCCCAGGACACACTGCCCTACCTGCTTTACCAAGATGAGCGAGTGGGTGAAGCTCAGCGGCAAAGGCACCCTGGATACCTACACCGTAGTTCGCTACCAGGAGCCCTATATGCCCAAGGAGCCACCTTTCGCCTATGGCGTTATCAAACTGGATGGCGCCGATACCGGCATCGTTCACCTCATTGGCGGAGTCGACCTCAACAAGATAAAGGTCGGCCTGAAGATGGAGCCGGTGTTTAAGGAGCAGCGCGAGGGCAGTATCCTGGACATCGAATACTTTAAACCAAGCGCTTGATTCTGTTTCTTGCTTGGATATCCAGATAAATAAAGCCAATTAGATAATAATATAGGGGCGGTTCGCGAACCGCCCCTGCTCACCACTGAAAGCTGCGGTTTGCAGAAATAAGTCCCCCTTTAAAAAAGGGGGCCAAGGTTGATTGCGTAGGGGCGAGGTTTCCTCGCCCTCCAGAGAGATGCAGGACACTTCCTGCCCGGGGTTTGGGGGGTGTCCCCCAAAGTAGGGGCACAAAATTTTGTGCCCTTTCGGCTGATGGCTGAATGCTAAAATGAAAGACTAGCCCTTCAATCTCCTTTGACGGGAGAGGAATTCTTAGACTAGTTTCCCCCTTTTCTAAAGGGGGCTAGGGGGATTAGGTAACCCCTTTGAATGCTGAGATGAAAGTCGGCCTAATCTACGACCCAATCTACCTGAAGCACGACACAGGCGCTCACGTGGAGAACAGCAGCCGCCTGGTGGAAACCGTTGCCCTTTTAGGAAAATCCAAGCTCATGGGCAAGCTGGTCCACATCGCCCCGAGGGTAGCCATACTGGAAGAGGTCTCGCTGGCTCATAGCCACAGCCATATCTCCCGCATCCGGGGCTGCTCTGCCAGAGGTGGCGGCTGGCTCGATGGCGACACTTACGCCTCACCTGCGTCTTACGATGTCGCCCTCCAGGCCGCCGGCGGTGTGCTCAACGGACTCGATGCTGTGATGGCAGGAGAGGTAAACCACGCCTTCGCCCTGGTGAGGCCCCCGGGGCATCACGCCACCGCAGACGAGGCAATGGGGTTCTGCCTGTTCAACAATATCGCCATTGCAGCCGAATATGCCAAGAAAAAACACAAACTGGAGCGCATACTGATAGCCGATTTCGATGTCCACCACGGTAATGGAACCCAGGAAATCTTCTATTCAGACCCCAAGGTGCTCTATTTCTCTACGCATCAATACCCGTGGTATCCCGGCAGCGGCTCTATTTACGAGGATGGCTCTGGAGACGGCAAAGGGTTTACCGTCAACGTGCCCCTGCCCGCCTACTGCGGTGATAACGAATTGCTCCGTGCCTACAAAGAGATACTCGCCCCTGTGGCGAAACGCTTCCAGCCACAGCTCGTCCTTGTCTCCGCCGGCTACGACCCCCACTGGGCCGACCAGCTTTCCCTGATGCAGCTAACTGTTGCTGGCTTCGCCGGCATCGTCAGCATAATCAAAGAACTGGCAGACGAGCTATGCCAGGGCAAGCTCCTGCTGTCCCTTGAAGGCGGTTATCACCTCGAGGCGCTCTCCAACTCGATAAAAGCAACCCTGGAGATACTATTAGGCAAGTCGCCCAGCCCTGACCCTCTGGGCAAACCGCGCGGTGTGATGATGCCACCAGATATAAGCTCGATTCTAGAAGAAGTAAAGTCAAGGCACAACCTGGGATAACAAACCCTCTTTGGCTCCATTCCTTTTTGCTTTCCCCTTCTGCCTCGTACCAATGCTTGCAAGGTTATTTCGAATATGTAGGGGCGGGTTTGAAACCCGCCCTTATGTTTTGCTATTCTCGAAATTTGGATTTGTTTCGTTTTTGGACTTTAGGATTTCCCGCGGGGGCGTGTCAAATCCCCACGGCTGTGCTATACTTTACAGAAATAACCTTGATTCGGAGAGAGTAAAATATGTGGTGTCGGGGTATCCGAGGCGCAACTACAGTAGATAGCAACACAAAAGAGGATATCTTAAATTCAGGCAAAGAGCTGTTGCAAAAGATGATCGATGCTAATGGGCTCGTGCCCGAGAACGTTGCCTGTGCCATATTCACCACAACCCAGGACCTCAATGCAGAGTTTCCAGCGGCTGCTGCCCGTCAACTGGGCTGGTCTCATACCGCTCTTATGTGCGCTCAGGAAATGAATGTTCCGGACAGCCTGCAGCGGTGCTTGCGCATATTGATACTATACAACACTGAAAAAAGCGCTGAGGAGATCGTCCATGTGTACATCAAAGGTGCTACCACATTAAGAGGAGCTGTGTCACAGAAAAAATAAATGCCCTCTGGAGATGATGAAAGATGCTCGTAGTTATGAAAAAGGGCTCCACCAAGGAAGACTTAACAGGAGTCCTACATAAAATCACTCAATCAGGACTTAATGGCCATGTCTCACAGGGCGTGGAACGTACTGTCATCGGCGTAGTGGGCCAGACCTACCCTGAACTGCGGGATATCCTCGAATTCCTGCCTGGAGTCGAGGAAGTTATCCCCATCTCCAAGCCCTACAAGCTCTCCAGCCGTGAGGTTCAGCACGAGAACACCAGGATCAAGGTGGGTGACGTTGTCATCGGCGGAGATGAACTCGTCGTAATCGCTGGCCCTTGTGCTGTGGAGACAGAAAACCAGGTGCTCGCCACGGCAAAAATGGTCAAAGAGGCCGGCGCCAGCATCCTGCGCGGCGGCGCCTTTAAGCCCAGCACCTCCCCCTACCAATTTCGCGGCCTGGGCAAGGAAGGGCTGGAGATACTGGCCCTGGCACGTGCTGAAACAGGCCTGCCCCTCATCACCGAGGTGCTCACCCCACATGATGTGGAACTGGTGGCAAGATACGCCGACATCCTCCAGATAGGGGCCCGCAACATGCAAAACTTCACCCTCCTCGATGAAGTGGGCAAGACAAAGAAGCCGGTGATGCTCAAACGAGGGATGTCAGCTACAATACAAGAGTGGCTGCTCTCCGCAGAATACATCCTGTCTCAAGGCAACCGCCAGGTGATGCTCTGTGAGCGCGGCATCCGCACCTTTGAAACCTATACCCGCAACACCCTGGACATAAGCGCCATACCTGTGGTCAAGAAGCTGAGCCACCTCCCCGTCATCGCCGACCCCAGCCACGGCACCGGCAAATGGTACCTGGTGACTCCGCTGGCACTGGCTGCGGTAGCGGCAGGGGCAGATGGGCTCATGATCGAGGTCCACCCCAATCCCGACCAGGCACTCAAAGATGGTGCACAGTCGCTGACCTTTGACAGCTTCCAGCAGCTAATGACGCAGCTTGCACCTGTGGTTTCCTCTGTGCAGCGTAAGTTACCCGCAAAACCTGGAGACGAGGTTGACAAGTAAAGAAGGGCTGCTTTTCGGCACCGCCGGTATTCCACAATCTTCCAAAGCTTTGACGACGCAGTCTGGAATCGAGCGCATCCACGAGCTTGAGTTGGGCTGCATGGAAGTAGAGTTTGTGCAGGGGGTGAGGATGAGCCCTCAAAGCGCTCGCGATGTGGGCAATGTGGCAGCCAGAAGAGGGATAAAGCTGAGCGCTCACGCCCCTTACTTTATAAACCTCAATGCCCAGGAACTCGAGAAGATGGCGGCCAGCCAGGAGCGCATCATCCAGACTGCTCGCATCACTTCCCTTTTCGGCGGGGAGAGCGTCGTCTTCCATCCCGCCTTTTATCTGAAAGACGAGCCCTCTAAGGTTTACGCCACAGTGAAGAAAAACCTGGAGCAGATAGTGGCCAAGCTCAGAGCAGAAGGAAACCGCGTCTGGATTCGGCCGGAGGTCATGGGCAAAGGGAGCCAATTCGGCACACTTGAGGAGATTCTGCAGCTCAGCGCTGAGATAGAGGGTGTTGCCCCGGCCCTTGACTTCGCTCACTGGCATGCCCGAACAGGAAAGGCTAACTCTTACAATGAATTCATAGCTATCTTGAGGAAAGTCGAAAACAAACTGGGGAGAAGAGCCCTGGACAACATGCATATACACCTCTCAGGCATAAGCTACGGGCCCAAAGGCGAGAACAAACACGTCGACCTGCCTGAGTCTGATTTCAAATATGAGGAGCTGCTCAGGGCATTGAAGGATTGGAAGGTTGGGGGAAACGTTATTTGTGAGAGCCCCAACCTGGAAAAGGACGCTCAACTCCTGCAGCAAACATACAGGAAGCTATGAAATCACCTGATTTATCTGTACAGCTGGCTCCAGAAAACAAGCGCGGTCTGCTTTTATCAAATCCCATTATGACCGCCTCGGGCACCTTCGGCTATGGCACCGAGTACGCTGAGGTCATAGATATTCAGAGATTGGGTGCCATTATTTGCAAAGGGACAACACTGAAACCTCGCCCCGGTAACCCCCAACCCCGCCTCTGGGAGACAGCAGGCGGAGTGCTCAACTCTATAGGCATGGAGAACATCGGTATAGATGCCCTGATCGAGAAAAAGGCTCCCCTCTGGGCCGGATGGAAAGTGCCGGTAATCGTCAATATCCTGGGCGAGAGCCTCCAAGACTATGCTAAACTAGCAAAGCGGCTCGACAAAGTGTCCGGGGTCGGCGGCATCGAGGTAAATATTAGTTGCCCCAACGTATCGGCAGGTGGCATGGAGTTCGGGGCAAGTCCCAAATCAGCGGCAGAGGTTACCGCCGCAGTTAAGACGAAGACCACCCTGCCAGTCATTGTCAAGCTATCGCCCAATGTCACCGACATTGCCGAGATCGCCCTGGCTGTCGAAGAGGCCGACGCCGATGCCATATCGCTGATAAACACCTTAAAAGGCATGGCGATAGATATTAAGAGCCGCAAACCCGTTCTGGGCAATGTCTGTGGCGGATTATCGGGGCCCGCGATCAAGCCCGTTGCCCTATACATGGTATATGAAGTAGCTCAGGCAGTTAAGGTGCCGGTTATCGGCTGCGGCGGTATCGCCGCAGCCAGCGACGCTCTGGAGTTCATCATGGCCGGTGCCAGCGCTGTCCAGGTGGGTACAGCTATATTCACCAACCCCTGTACACCGCTGGACATCCTGGAAGGTATCGAGCTCTTTATGAAAAAGGAGGGCATTCGCAATCTTTCGGAGCTAATCGGGGCTGCCACTTGAGTCCACAACTATCGTTACGTCAAGTCAAAACTGCCTTCCTCGACCTTCTTCTTCCGCTACGCTGCCTCGGCTGCGGGTGCGAAGGCGATTTAATCTGCCCCTCATGCCACCAGTCTCTGCCCATGATACGGCTCCCGCTCTGCCAGCGCTGCGGAACCACCGTCAGCGAAGGCAATCTGTGCCATAGCTGCATAAACTATCCCCTTGCTATCGACGGCATCCGCTCCGTATTCCTGTTTCAGGGAACCGTTCGCCAGGCCATCCTCCATCTCAAGTACAGGCACCTCAAAGCTGTAGCTGCTCCTCTAAGTCAGCTTCTGGCTGAGTACCTAGGTTCCCATCCCTTGAAAGGCGAGGTAATAATACCGGTGCCCCTGCACCCGAAACGTCTGCGGGAGCGTGGCTATAATCAGGCTTCTTTGCTGGCAAAGGAACTGAGTAGACTCGTTGGCTTGCCTGCGGTGGAAGATACGTTAGTTCGTGTGAGGGACGCTCTTCCCCAGGCCAGGACCAGGAGCGCCATAGAACGTCGCCGCAATGTGCAGGGCGCCTTTATTTGCCATCGAGGGCTTGAGGGAAAGCAAATTTTGCTCGTGGATGATGTCTGCACCACTGGCGCCACCCTAGACGCCTGCGCCACAGCGCTTAAGGCATCAGGCGCAAGCTCAGTCTGGGGCTTAACCGTAGCTAGGGAGATGTTTGCACTGCCCCCGAGATGATAATCGTAGGGGTTGAAAAATGTCCCTAAATGACCCGGAATTAACTTGAAAACCCAGGTGACAATAGCATACAATAAATTGATTTCAGGATAGTAGTTTTTTGAACAAAGCCAGCCCTGTAATAATTTTCTGTATTTGGGGGTAATTGGAATGGAATTAGTCATCAAAGGCAAGAACATGGAAGTTGAGAAAGCGGCACAGGACTATATTGAGAGCAAACTCAATAAACTGGAGCGTCATCTCCCCGATATCGGCGAAGTTCAGGTCGAGCTTGTCCAGGAGATGACAAAGTCAGCGGAGAACCGCTTCGTAGTGCAGGTGACCATCAACAGCCACGGCACCCTGCTCCGTGGAGAGGAGAGGGCAGCTAACATTTATGCTGCCATAGATATTGTCGTCGATGTGCTGAATCGCCAGATCGAGCGATTCAAGGATAAACTCTACCGCAGCAGGAGAAGGATATCCCCCTTAAAAAGAGAATTAGCCGCCGAAGAGCTGCAGGAAGAAAGAGTCGAGGGGAAAGAGAGTAGAATCGTAAAGGTCAAACGTTTCCCAGTTAAGCCGATGACACCGGAGGAAGCAGCAGACCAGATGGAGCTTCTGTCGCATGACTTCTTTATCTTCTTCAATCCCGAAAGCGATCGGTTCAGCGTATTATACCGCCGGGGCGATGGGAACTATGGACTGATCGAGCCCGAGCTCGCCTGAACTTTGAGCACCCGAATATTTAACCTATAAGGATATTCCCAAATGCAGGGGCGCACGGCTGTGCGCCTTAACCCCCAAAACCTGGGGGATACAAGGGCCCAATAAAGAGGTGCAGGATTCTTCCTGCCAGGAGTCTGGGGGGGCCCCCCAGCTTTTAAAGTCCCCCCAAGATTGGGGGACAGAGGGGGTTGAATAAACAAGTATTAATGAGGCAATTCCCAAATTGCTCTTGAAAGGAGTCCTCGGTAATGGCAAAGCAAAAAGAAAAACCAGCAATGCTGGCTCGCTACCGTGTCTTGGATTTAACCGATGATAGAGGCGCCTTATGCGGCAAAATAATGGCCGAGCTTGGCGCCGATGTAGTAAAGGTGGAGAGACCGGGCGGCGACCCTTCGAGAAATGTGGGGACTTTCTTCCATGACATTCCCGACCCCGAGAAGAATCTCTCCTGGTTCGCCTTCAACCAGAATAAGAGAGGGATAACCCTCAACATCGAGACCAGGGACGGCCAGGAGATCTTCAAAAAGCTGGCCCAGAAGGCTGATTTCGTTATCGAGTCATTCAAACCCGGCTACTTGGATAAGCTGGGGCTGGGTTACTCCGCCCTGAGCAAGATAAATCCCAGGATAATCATGACCTCGATCACCCCATATGGACAAACTGGCCCTTATAGCACATTCAACTCTCCCGACCTTATCACCATGTCCATGGCTGGGTATACCTTCATTTGCGGCGATTCCGACCGTCCGCCGGTGCGCTTCAGCAGCGACCAGTCTTATCTCCAGTCCAGCTTACAGGCAACAGTGGGCACTCTGATCGCTCATTACTATAGAGAGCTTTCCGGCGAGGGGCAGTACGTAGATGTCTCCATGCAGGAATCCATGATATGGACGCTCTGCTACGCCCCTCACGACTGGTACCTACTCAAGCAGATACTCCACACCAGAGAGGGCAGCTTCTGGAGGCGGCTCGGCGTTACCTATCGCCTCATCTGGCCGTGTAAGGACGGCTATGTCTGCTATCGCTTGCTTATGGCACAGCCAGGAGCGGAGGTGATGAACGACCTCATAGCTTCCATGAACAAAGAGGGGCTGGGGGAGAACATGAAGGGTATAAGTTGGACCACCCTCAGCTTCACCGAAGTCCCCCAGGAGCAAATCAACGAGTGGGAAGCCGAGATCGGCAAATACTTCCTCAGGCACACCAAGCGGGAACTGCACGAGGAAGCCATAAGACAGAGGAATGTGATTCAGCCCGTCAACAACGCTAAGGACCTCTACGAATCACCTCAGCTCGCCGCCAGGGACTTCTGGGTTCAGATAAAGCACCCCGAGCTGAGAACTTCCATAACCTACCCCGGCCCTTACTTCAAGTCAACCGAGACAATGTGGCAGAAAGGTAAAAGGGCTCCACTTATCGGCGAGCACAATGAGCAGATTTATCTCAAGGAACTTAAATTCACCAAAGAGCAGCTCGCCATCCTGAAGAAAGAGAACGTCATCTAATCCTGTGAGTGAAAGGGGAAATCGAAATGAAGACGAAATACGCATTGGAAGGACTTAAGGTCTTAGACTTCTCCTGGGTTTTCACCGGCCCTATCGTAACCAAGTATCTCGGCGACCACGGCGCCGAGGTCATCAAGATTGAGTCCGCCACCAGGCCCGACGGCACCCGCCTGATGACGCCGTTTAAGCCGGGAGCCATGGGACTAAATGCCAGCGGTGTTTTCGCCAACTATAACTCCAGCAAGTACAGCATCAATGTAAACCTGCGCGAGCCGCGCGGCAAAGAGGTAGTGAAGAAACTGGTGCAGCGCGCCGATATTGTCTTGGAGACCTTCGGCCCCGGCGTCATGACCAAGCTGCAACTGGACTATGACATGCTGAAGCAAGTGAAGTCTGACATCATCATGCTCAGCATGACCATGGTTGGCCAGTACGGGCCTCATTCTCAGCAGCCCTCATTTGGCCAGGTCCTGCAGGCTACAAACGGCTTCGTGCAGCTCCTGGGCTGGCCTGACCGGCCGCCTTCATTGCCTGTTGCCGCCTATACCGACTTCATCGCACCCTGGTACGTCCTCATAGCCCTGATGGCGGCACTGGACTTCCGCCGCCGCACCGGCAAGGGGCAGTACATAGACCTGGCCATGCTGGAGGCCAGCGTACACCTGGCAGCCCCCGTGGTGATGGACTACACGGTCAATGGCAGGATACAGAACCGCATGGGCAACCGCAACCCCGGTTATGCACCTCACGGGGTGTACCCCTGCAAAGGTGAAGAGAGATGGGTTGCCATAGCCGTAGCTACCGACAAGGAGTGGCAAGCGTTATGTAATGTAATGGGCAACCCCGATTGGACTAAATCTCCCAAGTTCGACACCGTGCTCCACAGGACAGAGAACCAGGAGGAACTGGACAAGCTGGTGGGCAAGTGGACTATCAATTTCACTCCCGAAGAAATAATGGCCAGGCTGCAGGCGGCGGGTGTAGCCGCAGGGGTGCTCCAGACCGGCGAAGACCTTGTAGACAAAGACCCGCAACTTAAACTTCGTCAGCACTTTGTGGAAATGGACCATGCCGAGATGGGCAAACACCTCACCGAGCGGCCACCCTTCCGGCTGTCCAAAACCCCCTCGGAGCCGCAGCGACCCTTCCCCTCCTTCGGCGAGCATACAGAGTACGTCTGCAAAGAGATTCTGAAGATGGGTGACGCCGAGTTCGCCGAGTTGATAGGCGCAGGCGTCCTCGCTTAAGCAAGCGTTCAGAACATTACCATACGCATATAGCGAGAGGGTAGAGCAATATAATGAGTGCAGATAAGCCTAAGGTAATCAAGCTCAGCGAGTTACCGAGGCAACAGCTTAAGGAGATTCCGTTGCGCAGGCATCACGATTAACATCAAGGGGATATCATGTCAACACTTTGGGCGCACCTAACCTCAGTGTGGAATCATCCCGTATATTCCAAGCTTATTGCTGCTGCTATTATCATCATCGTAGCCTGGATAGCCACTCGAATCATCAATGTCGTCATGTCGCGTTGGCGAAAGAGGGTCGCCTCCAGGCAGGCAAAAGAGGCGGAAGGTATCTCGCCTGCCGAGACCAAAATTGATATGCTCCGCAGGCTTGTCCACGTCATAATATATTTCCTCGCCTTCGTCATCTTCCTGTTTCAATTCCCGCAGATACGCGGCGTGGGTACAACTGTCCTGGCCTCAGCCGGCGTGTTAACTATAGTCATAGGAATGGCTGCCCAGAGTACCCTGTCCAATGTCATAGCCGGAATCGCCCTCTCCTTTTCTCAACCGGTCCGACTGAACGACGCAGTAATATATGACAATGACTGGGGTTGGGTTGAGGAAATAACCCTCATGCACACTATCATACGTACCTGGGATAACAGGCGCCTTATCGTTCCCAACAGCACCATGAACAATAGCATTGTCCAGAACTGGACTATCAAAGATAGTTGGCTGCTGGCGATAGTTATGGTGTACGTGGACTATACCTGCGATGTCGCTCAAATTAGAGAGTGGGTGAAACAGATCATAGATGAAAGTCCTTATACCACGGCGGAGAAAATCGCTGTGGTTCAGGTGGTCGATTTCACGGAGAAATCTATGGTAATCAGGATACTGGGCAAGAGCTGGGATTCATCCAATACCTGGAATCTCCGGTGTGACATAAGAGAGAAATTGATAAAGAAATTCCACGAGGCCGGCATCCCCCTGCCGCAAATAAGGATAAACGAAGAAATGACTGCCCGGCCTCCAGATGGACAGCAGCGCAGTAGCGGATATGATACAGGTCAGGGAAAACAGCTATAGCCCTTTGAGAAGTGAACACGGCCAATTGAATAGGTCTTTGCAGCCCTGGCTGCACTATTTTTGCTGACCACCCGCATATAGTAGCACTTCATCAATGCTTCTTTTGGGTAAAGGTTTCGGTTGTTCGTTAGCATAGCCAATGGCGACAGCAAACGGTACCATGTAGCTTCGTGGAAGGTCTAAAACTTCTTTTATTTTGTCCTTTTTCATCCAGCCCACATAACAGGTGGCCAATCCCAGTTCCGTAGCCCTTAGCACCAGGAAAGCTGAGGCAATTGAAAGGTCTCTCAGCGCACGATGCTCATTCTCCTCACTCCATCCTTTGATTCCCTGCCTGTATGATTGAACGTCAGCGCAGCAAACTATTATCACCGGCGCCTGATACACGAAATCCTGTTCAAAAATCTGGTTCTCCTTCAGCCTTTCCCTGGTTTTGTCATCTCCTACAACGTAGTATCTGCAAGGTTGGGCATTACTTGCGGAAGGGGCCAGTCTTGCCGCGTCGACCACTTCTCTAATCAAATCAGCAGGGACTTCTTTGCGTTGATATTTCCTTATGCTTCGTCTTTTCGCTATCGCTTCCTTAACGTCCATATTGAGTCTCCTCTCCAAACTTCTTGTCAGGCTGGAATTCTGGGATAAGCTCTGAGCTTCACTGCTTATGGCTTCATTTCCCTTATCCATCGAGGACGGCGACGTTACGCGCCTACTGTTGCCCTATGCACTTATGATAGACCCCAATTCCGTCTGCGGTCAAGCCTTCGGGGGAGCCGGTGCAACTGGCTCATGCCTCCCCTACATCCTGTCTTGCGCCCTACAGACCAAAAAGGCTGCACAAACCATGATTTTAGCTTCAATAACGGACTGGACAGCCCTGGAAACTACTGGACAACACACATTTCCCCGCGGTAGAATATCGCAAATCGTACTATAGCTTTAGCAGGCGTTCTATGACAGTCAAAGTTGTGACCGACAGTATCTGTGACATGCCGCCTGGCCTGGCACAAGAGTTGGACATCACTATGGTGCCGGTCTATGTGATATTTGGGCAGAAGGCATATCGCGATAGGGTAGATATTAGCGAAGACGAGTTCTACCATAAACTGCTCTATGGCTCAGTTTACCCCACCACCTCCGTGCCCTCGCCCCAGGATTTCGCCGATGCTTATAATAAGCTTGCCCGGGAAACCGATGAAATCATTTCGATTCACGCCGGCTCCAAGTTAAGTGGCATCTTAAACTCTGCCCTCTCAGGTTCGCAGCTTGTCAGTAAGAAATGCCGCATTGAAGTACTGGACTCCAAGTCGATATCGATTGGCCTGGGACTTTCCGTTATGGCTGCTGCGAAGGAGGCCCAATCCGGAAGGAACCTGGAGCAGGTGACGCAAGCAACGCGTCAGGCTATTCTTCAGATTCATAATCGCAGTATGGCAGATACCCTCAAATATGCGGTCAGGAGCGGACGCCTTAACAGGGCATACGGGCTAATAGGAACAGCGCTGGGGGTCAGGCCAATACTCGGCCTGCGGGACGGCGAACCGTTCCTGGCTGGAGTGGCCCGCACCAGGGCTAAGGCTTTGCAGCGTATGTACGAATTTGCTGCGAGCTTTCCCAGAGTGCAGGAGATAGCACTGGGATACACCACAGGATATGATGACGCCAGCAATCTCGCTCAGCGCCTGAAGACAACCTTCCCCGAGATCCCTGTCTACCTTACAAGGGTCTGCCCCGGCGTGGTTATCTACGGAGGACCGGGCAGCCTGGGCATGGCTGTAAGAGAATGGTGAATCACAGGATACCGCCCTAAGATAACTTGACTGACTGCGCTGGTTCAGCCTTCTCTCAAAAAATCCAGGACTTCTTTGTTGAACCTTTTTCTCATCCCTACGAATACGGAGTGCGCCCCGCCCTCGATTTTAACCAGCCTAGCATTCGGTATCATCTTTGCCAGCACATCCGATGAACTTGGTTTGATTATCCTGTCCCCGGTTCCCGTGATTACCAGCGTTGGAGATTGAATCATGTGCAGCCTTTCCAGCGTGTCATGCTCCACAATAGCCTGGAACTGGGCGGCAGCACCCTCAGTTGCCATCAGTCTTGCGTAGATATTTATGAAAGGAAACATGCCAATCTTATACAGCCTGCTGTTGAAGGCCAGGGGAAATTCGGCACGCAGTACTTTCGCTATGGGGATTTTTCTCAACTCATCAGCCGGGCAGCCTTCCGCAAGCCCCATGCCCCTGTAGTACTCCGGACAATGCCCGCCCGTGTCATCATGACGAGCGTAGGTACATCCCAGGACGAGTTTCTTTACCCGTTCAGGATAATTGATGGCAAGCTCCTGAGCAATGTAGCCGCCCATGGACACGCCCAGTATATGAGCTTTCTGTATACCCAGATGGTCCATCAGACCGATTGTATCGTCAGCCATCATCCTGATAGAGTAGGGGCCACTCGGCTTATCCGACTTTCCCGCACCCCTGTTATCGAAGGTGATTACCTGAAAATACTTTTGAAAGGCGCGTCTTTGAAAAACCCAGCTTCCACAGCTTGCGGCGAATCCCATAATCATGACCAGGGGCTCGCCGTGTCCATGGACTTCATAGTACAAATTTACGCCATTAACCCTTGCCCTGGGCATTTTTATCTCCTGGCCTAGCTTTTACCCTGCCTGCTGTCCTGACTGAGCTACAATCCCTGTAGTGTAGTTTACATATAGCTGTGCCCTATCGCAAGTGACAAGCTGAAGGTTACCCAGACTGTGACCTGTAATTCTTCATGCTGTACGCCGGGGAGCGAACATGTCCGGCTTCCTTGCTGTTCCGGAGACTTCGCAGTAGAATACAGATGAGAAAGACAAATTCCGGGGGCCAGATTATGATAGAAATCAGAAAAACAGCCATAGCCTTTGAGGAAGAAGAACTGCTTGACCTCCTTCTCAAGCACGAAATCTATAAAGAAGTGCAGAGGGGCTTTGCCCCTTTGCTGGGGGTCTGGGGGCATCCCCCAGTTCCTACTTCCACCAAGATTGGGGGACAAAGGGGGTTGAAAGTAATAAAATAGAGTATACGCTCCACGATTGTCTGTGGAGCATCCGAAAAAATACCTTTAAAAGCTACTTGACAAGCTGGGCGAAGGCCTGTATACTGTATTCCGAATGCCCATGATGATAAGAAATAACACAACTTAATACAAAAAATCATAGGCTGGTGTCTACAAAAGTGCGGCCTGAGTGACATCAGACCGCACTTAATGTTGAAAAAAGCACCTTAACAACTGAATACTGAACAAGGTCCTAGTTGTGGTTTAATGTAGGTCAAGCTACTAAGGGCGCACGGGGGATGCCTTGGCGCCAAGAGCCGATGAAGGGCGCGGCGAGACTGCGAAAAGCCTCGGCTGGCTGTCGGGCAAGCTTAGCCGGGGATTCCCGAATGGGACAACCCATCCTTCCTAAAGAAGGATACTCCTGGTTGAACACATAGACCTGGAGAGGTAAGTGGGGGAACTGAAACATCTAAGTACCCCGAGGAAAATATAGACATTCCCCTAGTAGTGGCGAACGAACGGGGAACAGCCTAAACCTTGATGACTCAGTGGATTCGAGGCCTATGTCATCGAGGGGTTGTAAGGCATGACGGAGGAAGGGCTCGAAACCTTCCTGGGAGTTACAAACCATATCCCTAGCTGAAGGTCTCTGGAACGAGCCACCATAGCGGGTGATAGTCCTGTAGGTTAAAGGGTGAGGCTCCTAGTCATGTTCTTAAGTACCACGGGACACGAGGAATCCTGTGGGAAGCTGGGGTGACCACACTCCAAGGCTATATACTCTTGGCGACCGATAGTGAACAAGTACCGTGAGGGAAAGGTGAAAAGAACCCCGGGAGGGGAGTGAAAAGATCTGAAACCGTGTGCCTACAAGCAGTCAAAGTCCCGAGCAATCGGGATGATGGCGTGCCTATTGAAGAATGAGCCGACGAGTTAATCTATGTAGCGAGGTTAAGTCGCTCAGCGATGGAGCCGCAGCGAAAGCGAGTCCGAATAGGGCGTTTAGTTGCATGGATTAGACGCGAAGCCGGGTGAGCTACCCATGGCCAGGGTGAAGGTCGCCTAATAGCGACTGGAGGTCCGAACCTATTAGTGAGGCAAAACTACAGGATGAGCTGTGGGTAGGGGTGAAATGCCAACCGAAACCGGAGATAGCTCGTTCTCCCCGAAATGTATTGAGGTACAGCCTCGGGTGTTGAGTTGCGCAGGTAGGGCACTGGATGGGCTAGGGGGCAAGTAAGCTTACCAAACTCAACCAAACCGCGAATGGCGTAACTAGAAAGCCCGGGAGTGAGACGGTGGGGGATAAGCTTCATCGTCAAGAGGGAAACAGCCCAGACCATCAGCTAAGGTCCCCAAGTGTAGGCTAAGTGGTAAAGGAGGTAGAAGCGCACAGACAGCCAGGATGTTGGCTTAGAGGCAGCCACCATTTAAAGAGTGCGTAACAGCTCACTGGTCGAGTGAATCTGCGCCGACAACCCAGCGGGGCTCAAGCCTACCACCGAAGCTATGGGTCCTTCGCAAGAAGGGCTGTAGGGGAGCGTTCCCTTCGCATCGAAGCTGCGGCGTGAGCCGTGGTGGAGCGTAGGGAAGTGAGAATGTCGGCATGAGTAGCGTAAGGCGTGTGTGAAACACGCCCACCGGATGCCTGAGGTTTCCTACGGAAGGTTAATCCGCGTAGGGTTAGTCGGGCCTAAGTCGAGGGCGAAAGCCGTAGGCGATGGACAACTGGTCAACATTCCAGTACCGTTTATCCTTTTCAAACTACGGGGGGACACAGGAAGGTAGGCCAAGCGCACCCATTGGACATGGTGCGTCACCAATTATAGGCGTGGGCCGACAGGCAAATCCGTCGGCTCGTTAAGCTGAAGAGAGGGGGAAGCCGAGGGGCAACCCGAAGCGATTTGGCTGAGCCTACGCTGTCAAGAAAAGCCTCGTAGCTTAAGGTTAAGCGCCCGTACCGCAAACCGACTCTGGTAGGCGGGGATGAGAGTCCCAAGGTGGTCGAGAGAACCCTCGTTAAGGAACTCGGCAATCTAGCTCCGTAACTTCGGGATAAGGAGCGCCTCGGGGTGTGAGAGGACTCGTTTTTTGAGCATCCTGAGGCCGCAGTGAACGGGCCCAAGCGACTGTTTAACAAAAACACAGGTCTCTGCTAAGGCGTAAGCCTATGTATAGGGGCCGACACCTGCCCAGCGCCGGAAGGTTAAGGG
This sequence comes from Dehalococcoidia bacterium, assembly GCA_014874385.1. Classification (GTDB taxonomy): domain Bacteria; phylum Chloroflexota; class Dehalococcoidia; order SZUA-161; family SZUA-161; genus JACWAE01. The sequence goes on from JACWAE010000023.1 coordinate 30,970, forward strand.
GATTTGTTATCCTTCTTCGGAAGGAGAAGCAGAGAACCGAAGCCCCGGTAAGCGGCGGCCGTAACTATAACGGTCCTAAGGTAGCGAAGTCCCTTGTCGGGTAAGTTCCGACCCGCACGAATGGTGTAACGACTTGGGCGCTGTCTCAACGAGGGACTCGGCGAAATTGAAATACCCGTGAAGATGCGGGTTACCCGCGACTGGACAAAAAGACCCCGTGGAGCTTTACTATACCCTGGCATTGAATTGAGGCTTAGCATGTGTAGAATAGGTGGGAGGCTGAGAAGCTGGGGCGCCAGCCTCAGTGGAGCCGCCGTTGAAATACCACTCTTGTTAAGGTTCGGTTCTAACCGCTGTGCAAGCAGGGAGACAGTGTCAGGCGGGTAGTTTGACTGGGGCGGTCGCCTCCTAAAGAGTAACGGAGGCGGCCAAAGG
>JACWAE010000024.1 GCA_014874385.1 Dehalococcoidia bacterium
CAAGTACGGCCTCACCAAGCCCTGGGTTATAAGACACCTGAACAGTTCTACCAGGACTGGCTTAAAAATCGTTATACTAGACAGGAGGTTCTGTCCGATATGTCCTGACCCCATACACATGGTTGGAAAAACTGACTTTTGTGGTTATAATAGGCCAGAGGTAGGAGGGATCGCATAGTGGTCTAGTGCGGCCGCCTGCTAAGCGGTTAGGGGGGGAAACCTCCCTCATGGGTTCGAATCCCATTCCCTCCGCCAGTTTGAAATTTTTCTACCCTGCAGAAAACCGGTCAGGGACTTTTCTCTCCATTTTTTCTCTAACAGCGGAAAGCTTCGCCTCAAAAGTAGTAAATACTGAGACAAATGGAAAACTGCACAAAGATTTATGTGTTAACTCCTTACCACCTATCCCGATAGGCAAACTCTCCAGATTTTTGTCCAGAGTTCTCACACCCTTTCTGGTTTACAGATATAGTTTCTTCACTTGACTCGTTTTCGCTTATGGGGCTTACTAAGGGGAACCCACATATCTACAATGCCCTGAACTGGTTGAAAAGCAGGCAACAAGATGACGGCCTTTTTGAGATGAAACTTTTAAGAGACAAAGATAAAGATTTGAAATTTTGGGTATGTCTGGCAATCTGCAGACTGTTCAAAAGATTCTACGACGGCATATCAATAGTATCCTGAACCTTATCAGTTGGTAAGGCTAATTTCCTCAACACAACAACATCTTGAGGAAGAGGGTCATTACCCCCAGTTGCAGAACCTCTCATGATAAGCTCTACCTTAAACTTCCCTTGTATCAGGCTATTCAACCCTGCCATATTCATAGCTATACCTGATTCGGGTAATGCCGGGTTGCACGTAAACCAATTGTAGCTGTCAGGCAGCGGTGTGGTAAATTTGAACAAGCCGACGAGAAACGGATTGTAGTTGAAAATAAATCCCGGCTGCATTCTCGGTTCCTCAACAATGTGGCAGGTTAAGATAGCCAGAGCATTTGGTTTTACGATGGTATGTATTTTGTTGATATACCCGAAGGCATCGGCTTCCTGCAAATGAGTGAAAACAGAGAGTGCCATCACAATATCAGTGGAATCAGGGGGTACATTCCAGTCGTTACCGTAAGATTTACTTTCAGCGACAGCGCTTTGCTGTTGCGGAGGATAAAAAGGATTGTAATCTTTTGAAACGTGAAATCTAACTCTGGGCAATTGCGAATATTTACGCCTGCAATAATTGATGTAGCTCCCTTGTATATCTATTCCCAGGTACTCGCCTTCCGGGTGAGTAAAAAATACACTCACAGGGGCCAGTTTCCCGTGTCCACAGCCAAAATCAATTATCTTTAAGGACTCATTCCTGGCGAAACACTTTATCAAAGCTGCAAAAAATCCCTGTTGATAAACCCAGTTAGTAAAGCTGTCTCCTACTTCTCCCCAAACTTCATTGGGAACGTTCTCGATTAAAAATTCGGTCTCGGCCCAGGCACTTGTCTTGTCCATTCTCTTAAAGATTCGGCAACCGCAAGCATAGTAAAAAAACTTAAGCGTGTTGGGAAACATATCACTTGTCCTGCTTTATAGTGTCCCATCGTTCGGGGGGGATATCGACCATCACAGAATGTTAGGCTACAACTTCGGTTCTTGTCAACTCAATGGGCTGCCCCCGGTCTGACAATGAAAGCATATCTGGTATAATTAAGGAGGAATTATATTAAAAGAGCAAAAGGAATATCATGGCTTCTTACTATATCTGGACCGTAGGCTGCCAGATGAACCAGGCAGATTCGGAGCAACTGGCGGCCAGCCTGGAAATGTTGGGTTATCAACCCACGCAGGAGATAGATAACGCCGACCTCATAGTGCTCAACAGTTGCGTGGTGCGGCAGAGCGCCGAGAACCGCGTTCTCGGTAAGCTCGATTCTCTGAAAGAGCTCAAACGGCTCAGTCCGGATACCGTAGTAGCCCTTGCCGGTTGTATGGTCGACTCGGATATCGACCGGCTGAAACACCGTTTCCCCTATGTTGACCTCTTCCTGAAGCCAGGGCAATTTAACGGGCTTCTGGAACTGGCAAAAGCACGGGCCCCGAAGCTATCAGATAGCTTCACCACCTCGGCACTTTCACCAACAGCTTTCGTAACCATCATCGAGGGCTGTGATAACTTCTGCTCATATTGCATCGTCCCCTACCGTCGGGGGAGGGAGAAAAGCCACCCCATCGCTGAGTTGCGCCGCCAGGTAGAAAGCCTTGTGCAGCGGGGGGTGAAAGAGATCACCCTCCTGGGACAAAATGTCGATTCTTACGGCCATGACCTCCCCGATAAGCCCGGTTTAGCTGATTTATTGCAGGAGTTGAACTCCATCGAGCGGTTGACAAGGATTCGCTTTTTGACCTCCCACCCCAAGGATATGAGCCAGAAGCTTATCCAGGCTGTGGCCTCGTTGGAAAAGGTTTGTGAGCACATCAGCCTCCCGGTTCAAGCTGGCAACGACGAAATCCTGCAAGCAATGGGGCGAGGCTATACCGTGCAGTCTTATCGGGAGCTAGTCGAACAAATACGCTGCGCCATCCCTACCGTCGCTCTTTCTACCGATGTCATCGTAGGCTTCCCTGGGGAAACCGAGGAGCAGTTCCAGCGAACTATCGAGCTTCTCTCCGACCTCAGATTCGATACCGTTCATGTCGCCGCCTACTCAGTGCGGCCCGGCACGCTGGCAGCGAAAAGGCTCAAAGACAATGTCTCACTCTCCGAAAAACGGAGGCGGCTGCAAGAGGTTGAGGAATTGCAGGGCAACATAGCCTCCGAGATCAATGCCCGACTCTTGAGCCATACCCTGGAAGTCTTAGTTGAAGGGAAGAAGAAGGGTAAATGGTATGGCCGCACCAGGACAGACAAGCTGGTATTCTTCGAAAATGACGCTGATTGCCTCGGTCAGTTGGTTAGCGTAGAAGTTAAAAAAACAAGCCCCTGGGCACTCCAGGGCTCCCTAAAACCGAGCATAGTAAAGACTTAGCCCAAAGGTAAATCTATTTTGTACCTCTTGAGCACAGCCTCTATTGCTGCTGCCGACTTCTCATCTGGTGGCGTAAGAGGCAAACGTGGCTTACCGACATTAAATCCCACGTAGTTTAAGGCGTATTTAATAGGCATAGGATTAGCCACAATAAAAAGGACATTCATTAAAGGCAATAGCTTATGGTGAATTGCAGCAGCCTTGGCTGTCTTGCCGCTGACTGCCTTCGAAATCATATCGCTCATCTGAATTCCTACCAGATGAGAAGCGACACTGATAACTCCATAGCCCCCTATAGAAAGAATGGGGAAAGTATCGCTGTCGTTGCCGCTGTAAAGCAAAAAACCCTTCTTCGCCCCACCGAGTATCTTGGCTGTATGCACGAGGTCGCCGCTTGCTTCCTTCAATCCGACGATGTTATCGATTCGGCTGAGCTCGATAATAGTTTCCGCCGAGAGGCTGGTAATGGTGCGGCTTGGCACATTGTATAGAATACAGGGAAGCGATGTACTCTTTGCAATTGCCTGAAAGTGCTCCTTTAGGCCCTGTTGCGTAGGCTTATTGTAATACGGCACTACCAACAGCGCAGCGTCAACACCGATCTTCTCTGCTTCCCGTGTAAGCTCGATGCTCTCCTTAGTATTGTAGTTACCGGTGCCAGCCACCACTGCTCCTCTATCGCCTACTGCCGACTTCACCTCGGCAAAAAGTCGCAGCTTCTCCTCTTTACTGAGAGTTGGCGACTCACCTGTGCTCCCTGAAACAAGCAGCCCGTCACTCCCTGAGTTAAGCAGTGACAAGGCCAGCTTCTTCGCCTGCTTGTAATCTATATCTCCTTTGTTATCGAAAGGAGTGACCATTGCCGTAATAAGACGACCTAACTCCGCCAATTTCCACCTCCTTGAAACAGCTTATATCCATCCCTTAGAGATAAGGTGCTCAGCAATCTGGACTGCATTAAGAGCAACGCCTTTGCGCACATTGTCCGCGACCACCCATATTACCAGCCCATTCTCATGTGAAGCATCCCGACGGATGCGCCCCACAAAAACATCGTCCGAGCCAACCACAGACCAGGGATAAGGATAAAGGTTAACAGCAGGGTCATCCAACACTTTGACGCCAGGTGAATCCCCCAGAATCATCCGCGCCTTCTCAGGACTCATAGGTTCGCTGAACTCGACATGGATCGACTCGCTATGTCCTATAACTACTGGCACGCGGACACACGTTGCCGAAACAGCGATATTATCATCATGCAGTATCTTCCTGGTCTCTTCATGCATCCTCCACTCTTCCCTAGTATATCCGTCATCCAGGAAAACATCTATCTCGGGGAGCAGATTGAAGGCAATCTGGTGAGGATAAACATGAGGCACAGCGCTCTTGCCTTCAAGAACAAGTTTGGTCTGAGTATTAAGCTCATCAACAGCGGCCGACCCCGTGCCTGACACGGATTGATATGTATCAACTACGATACGCTTAATGGGATTAGCTTTATGCAGCGGGTGCAAAGCAACCAACATCTGAATAGTAGAACAATTAGGGTTAGCTATTAAACCTCGATGATGCTCCAGGTCTTCGGGATTAACTTCAGGCACCACTAAAGGGACGCTTTCATGCATCGCGAAAGCGCCGCTGTTATCTATCACCACTGTACCCCGCTTAACTGCTACGGGGGCGAAATGTTGGCTGACTTCGTTACCAGCGGAGAAAAAGGCGATGTCTACCGGATCGAAGGAATGAGGCGTGAGTTCCTTAAGCTCGACCTCCCGATGATTGATAAACAGCTTCTTCCCCACCGATCTTTCGGAGGCAAAAAGATGGACTGAGGATACGGGGAAATCCCTCTGCTCCAGAACCTTGATAAACTCCTGACCCACTAAGCCAGTGGCCCCGACGATAGCGACACGGTACTTTCTTATTAGCAATGTCCCCCCTAAAGGCCCAGAAGTCTATCAAGACCAAAAACTGCCTCCTTAAGTTCGACTGCCTTCTTAATCGCTAAGGTGACCCCAGGCATAAAGGCCTCCCGGTTTATTTGGTCCAAGCGTATCCTTAGCGTCTGCCCCGGTGCGCCCAAAATAACTTCTTGGTGGGCAAGCAGCCCTGGCATCCGTACGCTGTGAAGTGCTACCCCTCCCAAATCACCACCACGGCTGCCGGCAATGCTCTCTTTTTTAGCATAGACATGAACAAAGTTGCTGCCCCTGGCTTGTACCATACCCCTTGCCGTAGCCAGGGCGGTCCCGGAGGGAGCATCTAGTTTCTGCTCGTGGTGCATCTCGATGATCTCAGCATAATCAAAAAAACTGGCCGCTACCTTTGCCAGGTGCATCATCACCACTGCCGCTATGGCAAAGTTGGGGGCCACTACCGCCCCTACCTTCTTTTTCTTGCACAGGCTCTCAATCTCGTTTAGGTCTGCATCGGACAACCCTGTAGTTCCGATAACAAGGGCAACACCGTGCTTCACCGCGGTTCGCACTGCAGGCATCGCAGCCTCGGCATTAGTGAAGTCTACCATAACATCAGGGTGACAACCCCGAAGAGCTGACTCCAGGTCTCGGGATAATGGAATCGAGCTCGCCCCGTCTGGCAACAGGATTTCCTTTTTGCTAGCCTTTACGTCAACACCAGCCACTGCTTCAAGCTTGGGATCACGAGATACAGCGCTGAGCACCTCTTGCCCCATCTTTCCCAGCACACCATGTACCAAAACCTTTACCCGCTCCATCTGCTCCTCGATTTATCCCTGCTTTGAGCAGCCTACCTGCTAGACAGGCGGCCTTTTGTGAGGAACGCCCCTACTAGGTGGTCTTCTGCCTTCGCGCTCGCCTTCATCACGATGGCGATGCACAGGAGGCCGAGACTCTGTGCGTTTTTTAAAGGGGTAGCTTGGGGACTCCCCCTGTTCAGTGCCTTGGGGGGCACTTGGCACCTGAGCTTGTTTTTGAAACACTGCACGGCGGGAAAGGTTTATCCTGCCAAGACGGTCGATCTCGGTGACCATGACCATTACCTCGTCACCGACCTTAACCACATCCTCAACGCTCGGGGCCTGATAGTCAGCCAACTCGCTGATATGAACCAATCCCTCTTTGCCAGGAAGTATCTCAACAAATGCGCCGAAGTTGACTACCCGCGTTACATGCCCATTATATATTCCGCCTACCTCAACATCGCGGGTCAATTCCTCGATGATCCTTATAGCCTTTTGAGTTGCCTCTTCGTTAGGCGAGCCGATAAGGACACTCCCATCATTTTCGACATCGATAGTGGTCTTTGTTTCACTCATTATCGACCTGATAGTCCTGCCACCGGAGCCGATCACATTTCGTATTTTCTCCGGATCGATGGTTATTTTGGTCAGCCGCGGTGCGTATTTGCTTAGTTCGGGGCGGCTAGCGCTGATGGTCTCTTTCATCCGCTCCAGGATAAACATACGAGCAACCCTCGCCTGGCTAAGTGCCTTCTCCATAATCTCAGAGCTTACGTTTTTCACCTTAAGGTCCAACTGGAGGGCCGTTATCCCCTCGGCAGTTCCAGCTACCTTGAAGTCCATATCGCCAAAAAAGTCCTCCTGGCCCTCAATATCAGTAAGCACGACATATCTTCCATCAGTCGCCGTCATCAACCCCATGGCTACCCCGGCTACCGGCGCCTTGATAGGGACACCAGCATCCATCAAAGACAAGGTGCTGCCACATACGCTGGCCATGGAAGTGCTGCCATTAGAACTGAGCACCTCGGAGACCAGACGAATAGTGTAGGGGAAATCCGTCTCACTGGGAAGCACGGGGACTAAAGCCCTTTCTGCAAGCGCCCCGTGCCCGATCTCACGGCGTCCCGGAGAGCTAGAACGCTTTACCTCGCCCGTGCTAAATGGTGGAAAGTTGTAGTGATGCATGTAGCGCTTTGTCTCTTCCTGCCCGATACTATCTATCTTCTGTTCCTCGGCTGGAGAGCCAAGTGTAGCGATAGTCAGCACCTGGGTTTGTCCCCTGGTGAACAGTCCCGAACCGTGAGTCCGGGGAAGACGCCCAACCTCACATGTAATCGGGCGAATATCGGTCACATTGCGGCCGTCCGGGCGAATACCCTTCTCCAAAATGAGAGACCTCACTGCTCCCTTCAACCCTGAATCAAAGGCAGCACTGATCTCCTGGGTAGAATAGCTGCTTCCCATCTTTTCTAAAGCCTCTTGCTTGAGCTTGGCCAGAACGGCTTCTCGCTCTGTTCGGTCCTTCCAGATGGGACCCGAGCCTATCTTGTCTCGGATAATAGCAGAAACAGTCTCCTGCAATTCTGAGCTTAGCCCTTTCCCCTGCAACTCCATTTTGGGTTTGCCGCAAGCCTGGATAAGCTCCTCCTGGAGCTTGATTACCTCCTGGATTGCTTCTTGCCCGAACTTGAGGGCTCCCAGCAGAACATCCTCAGCCACTTCTTTCGCGCCCGCCTCCACCATTATCACTCCGTCCTTGGTTCCCGCTACAACCAAATCCAGCCTGCTTTGACTGAGCCGGGTGAATGTAGGATTGAGCACATATTCGTCATCTATATAGCCAACGCGGACAGCAGCCACTGGTCCCCCGAACGGGATATCTGAGATGCCCAGCGCTGCAGAGGCACCGCAGATAGCCAGAATGTCAGGAGGGTTCTCCTGGTCTGCAGAGAGAACAGTTACCACAATCTGAACATCGTTGTGCAGGCTCTTGGAAAAAAGCGGCCGTATAGGCCTATCGGTGAGCCTGCTTGTTAGCACAGCTTCCTGACCGGGCCGGCCTTCCCTCCTGAAAAAACTGCCGGGGATTTTCCCTGCAGCATAAAGCCTCTCCTCATAATCTACAGTAAGCGGCAGGAAATCCTGACCTTCCCTAAGTTCGGTGCTGATGCAAGCCGTAACCAGGACCACAGTCTCACCGTAAGTAACTGTGACTGCGCCGTTAGCCTGCCCGGCAAGCGCTCCTGTTTCAATGATCAGGGGCCTCCCCCCGATCTCTCTTTGGAAAGAATATGTCGTCAAAGTCTAACCTCCCTAACTATTGCGCCACTAGGAAATTCTCCTACTTGCGGAGACCAAGTCTTGCTATCAACTGCCGATAGCGCTTCACATCATTATTACTAAGGTACGTCAAGAGACGGCGTCGTTGACCTACCAGCTTCAAGAGACCTCTACGGGAATGATGGTCATGCTCATGAACCTTTAGGTGTTCGGTCAGTTGATTTATGCGTTCGGTGAGCAGGGCAACCTGAACCTCGGCGGAGCCACTGTCCTTTTCATGAAGCTGATATTCGCGGACTGTAGTAAGTTTCTTTTCTTTCTCTATCATATAATCACCCCGTTTTATCCAATAAGTTAATGATTATAACATACGTTATAAGCCTTGTAAATTAGAACATGAGTCAGGAAGCTACTCAGTCGCATATCTAATGATGAGACTCTGGTATAGTCGATTGGTCTGTAGTAGAACCGATAAATAGTAGCGGCTCTTGCCATGCAGCCTAAGTACGCAGCCCATGAGGCCTAAGTCACCAAATCTATACAGGAGCGGAAGAGACCATCTCCAGTATCAATCCACTCCTGTAAATTATTAACGCAACTGTGAATATAAACGGAGTACTACTGCCTGCTCTTAAGTAACGCGCTTGGTTATCATCTCTATGGACTGCGCCAGTATCCAGGCCCTGCGCTCTTTCATAAGCACATAGAGGGCCACGGCCTCATTGCACTCCGTGCAATTAGTCTCCGTAACGCCGTTAAAGTCATCTGTGCAAGTTGTCATCAGGGTTCCGGTGGCGCATACAGGGCACCTGGCTATCAAGTGATGTCGATTGACGCAATCATAGCAAACTACCTTCGGCAACTTCTCAGGGCTCATATTCATTTACCTCCTCATGTTCATTCCTGATTGCAGGTAATTGTGGAGTAACACCCAAGCACTTTATTACTGCAACACTAAACTATGGACATAGCCTTGGTTCCCCATGTCGGCGACGCCTCATTTTGAGGAGGTGTCTTCATCTGGGACGGCCTTACGGCTCAGTTTTCTCGGCTTAGTGCTTACAACTTCTACAGGCTCTGCGAGAAGCCAGGCTTTGCGGTCTTTCATGACCACGTAAAAGCCAATCGCAGCATTGCAGTCGTTACAAACGGCTTCCGTGATGCCGTTGAAATCCTCCGGGCACGTTGTTACCAGAACCCCCGTATCGCATTTGGGACACGCAGCTACTAAATGATGGCGATTTACGCAATCGTAGCAAACTACTCTGGGCAACTTCTCAATGGCCATTATTCCTCTACCTCCTTAATATTCGTTACTATTTGCAGGTGATTGTAAACTAGCGCCGATAACGTGTCAATATAAATCCTCAATGAATTTACACACAATTTGTGACGCTAACCTAACTCGACATCTTGGTAGATTACATTCCTTATTCTCAGAATACGCAAGACATCAGATAAAGTCAATAGCAACTTGAGATGTTAAGAGCCGCCAAGAAGTCAATAAACGCTCATGAGAACCAACAAAAAGGGCCTGCGAGCGAGTGAGGACGAGGACACTGGGGCCATTGTAGATCTGTGTCGACAAAGTTTGTTAGCTTAGCCTCAGCGCTTGTAGGTGGAGGCTCTCCTCCGGGGAGCGGATGTCTCAAGGCTCTTCTTCAAGAATTTGAAGGCGTCAAACCATTTCTTTTTTAGCTCATCCGACCATTCCGGGTTGAAATTAGGGAATTTTTCGAGCAGCATCTTTTCCCACTCCACACTACCACCCGAGTCAGCCGACTTGCTAGCCCTCGGCTTGGGCATCTCACCGATGGCACTCTTTTTCCCTCTGCCCCTGGGAGCTGATTTCCGCAGGTGCGGGGAAAGCGATATGTTAGCATCAGCAGAGATAGCGAAGAAGAAGCTCAAGCATTTGCGCCCGATGTCCCCACTTGCTCCCTGGGAATAGAAGTACTCCCTTATCTGCGCCTGTGTAGCTCGCGTAACATCTAAATCTGTAAACAAGGGCTCATATGCATTTCGCACCATTTCCGCCAGGGCCGCTTTTTGCGCTTCACCGTCCGACTTGACCAACTGATGTAATCTGGGTGTAGGAATACCATCAGCAGACATCAAGTCCAGGAAGAGAAGCGTACCCTTCAGCATAGACCGGCAGCTCTTGGTTATCTTCAGGGTATCAAAATAGCTGGAATCAAAGCGTGAAGGCGGATTATGTGCTGACAGCTCAATGAGCAATTTCCGCCATAACTTGTGGGATAAATAAGGGGGCAGCCTCTCCTCTGTCAACCTTCTCTGTTTGCCCTGCACATGTCCCCCCTTGAGCAGAAGCTGTGTCGGGCTGAAGCATATCATGTCCGGATAAAAAAAGCAATACCTGGACAACCTATTTTTCTATCGAAAAATAGCTTTCTTCCACCGACTCACTGAAAAGATTACGTACCAGTCTGTAAGTCTAGCGCTGCCATGTCTCAATGCGATCTCCAGAAAGCCAGATGCCCTTACAAAGAACCAGAAGGTTCTGGTTATCCTGCTAATAGCTTCGCAATTACTCTTCTGATGACCTTTTTTCGGGGCTATTATCCAGGGGCAAAAGGCGCTATCACGGCTCCTCATCAGCACAGGGTTTTCCAATAAAAATATTTTTTGCCAAAAACGATAAGGGGTTGTCGCCTGTTTGCCATTTTTGTATCAATTGGAAAAAAATTTGACGCCTCCTTTATTAGAAGTAGGATATTGCCATTCCTCATTGATAAAACCCGTCCGAATATGTGCCATCAAACAATTTTCGAAGCTGGAAAGGAGGCGAAAGGCACGTCTGCCAGGCCGAGAAGGCAAGTGGTGTGCCCGCTGTCTTCCAGGTAATAATTCGACGTTGCTGAGAGTTATGTGAATAATATTTGCGAAAAGAAGGACACATTTCCGGTAAAAAGTTTAATGACGAGAAGGATTAATAATCATCGAGTAAGGAAAGGAAGGAGGATAACTAAAAAATGAAGCAAAGAATGGTGGCAGCTGTGGATGTAGGCTCTTCCAAAGTCTGCAGTCTGCTGGCAAACGTCGATGCCGAAGATTCCATCCAGATAGTAGGCATTGGCATAACCCCCTCTGCCGGGATACACAAAGGTTTGGTAGCTGATATCGATCAAGCCAGCGAATCGATTAGGCAATCCGTAAGAAGAGCCGAGCAGACCAGCGGGGAGAGTATAACCTCTGTCTATCTGGGGATCAGCGCAAGCAATATCTGTTCCCAGGGCAATCGTGCCTCGGTAAGTGTAGGCAGGAATGCCCGCCCCGTGCGCCAGGGGGATGTAGAAAGAGCACTAAAAGTTGCACGCGAAATCAACATCCCCGAGGAGAGAAGGCTGCTGCACGTGATTCCGACACAGTACACCCTTGATACTCAGATTGGCGTGCAGGATCCTAAAGGCTTGCACGCATTCAGGATGGACCTGGACACGCACATTGTTACCATACCACAGAGTTCTGCCGAGAATATAACCAAATGCGCTCATAAAGCAGGACTAAATATTGAAGGACTGGTTCTTCAATGCTTAGCAAGTGCTCAATCGGTGCTCCATCCTGACGAGACTGATGCCGGCGTCGTGCTAGCGGACATCGGTGCTGGCACTACAGGCATATCTGCCTACAAGAATGGCAACCTGCTGCTCACGGCTGTCCTTCCAGTAGGCGGCAATCAGATCACAAGGGACCTGTCTGTTGGTTTGGGAATACCTGTTGAGATGGCGGAACAGCTTAAAAAGGAGCATTGCAACCTGGCGGAAAAGGATGATCCCGACGCAAATGAAGAGCCAGCGGTCAAGGTTAACTTCGACGGTGTCGGGAAGATATACAAGAAGGACATCAGCGATATCATCAAAGCACGCGTAGATGAGATCATGAAGCTAGTAGTTTCTCAATTGGTGCAGCAAGTGCAATCTCAGAGCTACTTTGCCTACGTATCCGAATTTCCTGCGGGCATGGTATTGACTGGGGGCACCGCTAATCTGGGTGGGATAAGGGTTGTTGCCCAGGAAATCACAGGGCTTCCCACCCGCGTAGGAATCCCCCCTGCCATGTCCGGCCTGGCTGACCAGCTTCACAATGCCGCCTACGCCAGCAGTGTCGGCATCTTGCTCTGTGGTGGGAAGAATTGGCGGCAGGAACAGAGCTGGATAAGAAGTGAAACAGGATTACGAGACAAGGTTCTCGAAAGAGTCAAGACTGTCAGGCAGCTTGTTCCCTGGGGCAGAATATAAACATTTGAACTGGCGACTAATAATAATGAATAAAGAAGATAGAGATTAAAGGAGGTAACAAAGATGGCAGAAAGTAATATGGTATCGACTCCTCCGGCTAAGATCAAGGTCTTTGGCATGGGGGGTGGCGGTTCGAATGCGGTGCGCCGCATGGCGAGAGGTAAGTTAACCGGAGTAGACCTCTATGCGGTAAATACTGACGCCGTGGCTTTAGCATACACCACCACGTCCGAGGATAAAATCACCACAGTACAGATCGGCCCCAAGGTAACTAAAGGCATGGGGGCAGGTGGTGACCCTAAGATCGGAACCATGGCTGCCGAGGAGAGCCGAGAAGAACTGCGCAAAGTTGTGCGCGACGCGGATATGATCTTCATCGCAGCTGGAATGGGTGGGGGCACAGGCACAGGTGCTTGCCCGGTTATGGCAGACGTTGCCAGAGAGGCTGGAGCTCTCACGATCGCCATAGTCACCCGCCCCTTTGCATTCGAAGGACAACATCGACGTGATCAGGCTGAGGAAGGTATCGAGAGATTGGTTCCAGTCTGCGATACACTCATTGTCATTCCTAACGACCGCATACTCAATCTCTGCGACCGCAGGACAGCCGCAGACAGCGCTTTCAAGCTGGCAGACGATATCCTGTACCAGGGCGTCTCGGCTATCTCATCGGTTATTACCACTCCTGGTGAAATCAACCTGGATTTCGCCGATGTGAAAGCCGTGATGAAGGGTATGGGACAAGCCTGGCTGTCCATCGGGACCGCCAACGGTCAGAATAGAGCTGTGGAAGCGGCAAAGGCTTGTATCACCAGTCCTCTGCTCGATGCCTCGGTAGAAGGCGCGACCGCCATACTATTCACCGTCACAGCGGGCATGGACCTAACCCTAGCCGAGATACAAGAGTCTGCAGAGATCATCCGCAAGGCTGCCGATCCATCTGCCAACATCATCTTCGGCATGAACTACGCTCCTGAGATGTCCAACGAAATCAGGATAACCCTAATCGCCACTGGCTTCAATGCTAAGCCAGGGAAGCTTAACAAGGAAGCCATGGAAAAGGAAATGAAGGAGCTGCGTAAGTACCTGCTGGATGAGGACCAGATGGATATACCAGCCTTCCTGCGCAATCCCATTCAGAATCGCAGGCAGCAGTTGGTATCTCGCGCTCAAAACAATGACTATCGAGCAGCGACTCCGAACAAGTTCAAGACATCGCCCAGGACTTAACAAAACTAGCTTGATGGGGGGAGGGCCTCTTCTCTGGGCCTTCCCCCTTGGAGGATAGATTAATGCAAAGCATAATTTCAGGACGTTTAGCGGGTCTCGAAGAGACCAAGGTCAGCATTCAGCTCCACACTGGCGAAATCAAAGTCTACCCCCGGAAAGAACTCAATGTCTCCCTACAATGGGTTTTCGATAATATGGGACAGCCTGTAATATGCATGCTGCTGGATGGTTGCATCACAGACATCAAGCCGGCTGGCCAAAGGATAGCAGTCTAGTGTTCTAATACAAACAGAGCACTTCTTAATAATAACTACGTGCTTTGGGCTAAAAGCGGTTATAAGGAGGGCGCCATGTCTGAGATAAAACTTCAAACGGGGAGCCGCGTCTTCGAGGTTTTGGCATACCTTTGCCACAGTCCGATGGAAGCATTAAAGCAGTTCGTCGAGAACGGGGCTGACGCCATAGAACAGGCAGGCAAAAGCGATGGCTGCATCCGAGTTCGCCTCGACCATTCCTCAGACCAGCAAAATAGGCCACCTCAGATCATAGTCGAAGATAACGGCATCGGCATCGGTTCTGAAAAGATGGGCCACATACTTCAAAACATCGGCAACTCTGAGAAATTACAGCATATCCTCCGCGGCGAGAAAGGTGTAGGAATTCTAGCCTTCGCACTAATAGCAGACGAGCTACACTTGTCTTCGCTCAATGGAGGTCACAAACCGAGCTGCCTCGTTCTGAGGAGAGAGTGGCTGAGAGAGGGCAGAGCTCAGATAGTCGAACAATGCCCGCAGCACCGCCTGAGCAAACCTGGCACCAGGGCTCACCTTATAGGTATCCTGCCTGAGATCGCCCCCCAGCTTACCAAAGCGCGCCTAAAACAGTACTTGAGCCGTGAGTTCGCCAACGACTTGAGACGAAACATCTACACTATACAAGTTAGCGATGGCCACGGCTATGAAGCTGTTGAGCCCCGAATTTTCAATGGCGTTCCCACTTTGAGCACTATTATCAGCCTTAGTTCTCTCGGTAATGCTTCTATACAGCTATATACGCTTCCTTTTGAGGCTGAAGGTGTAAATATTGACCTCTGTGGTCGAGCTGGTATCCGACTCTGTGCCCTGACCGACCTCGAGGAATTCAAGAAGGAACCCTGGCAAGGACATAGGCTAGAAGGCCTTGTGCGTTGCGACAAGCTCCTCGGCACTGCGGATAAAGCTGCTGTAGTCCAGGACGAAGTCTACAAGGCACTGGCTGAAGCTCTGCATAGTCTGGAGCCCCAGATAATAGAGAAAATCGGACAGGTTACTCAAGAATATCGTCAGAACCGACTGGTTGAGATTATGAGCAGGGTAGATAGATTCATAGGCTACTTCCTGCGTTATAAAGAGACCGGTGAGCTACCCAAAAGGAAGATTCTTTTCACTGAACAGACAACCCCCGACCTTGTCCAGAAGATCGATTTACCGGCCGTAAGGCCTAGCACTAGAGTGCCCGTCAGCAGCCGTCCCCCCAGGACCAACCATCTGTCTTTTCTACAAGCCGACCTTTGTACGCCTCCAGAGGGCAGGACACAATTAAGGGCATGGAGTGACAATGGAGGCAATGCGGTCAAGATCAACGTGTTGCACACCGACTTCCTCTCATCAGAAAGAGACGACAAGCGTTGCGCTTGGTACTTGTTCAGCGTTTGGGCTAAACAACAACTGCTCAAAGAATATGGAACTGACGCCGAAGCGCTGGCAGACGAGATGGTGGGACTGTTCAGCCGTGCGGGACCACTTTTGAACCAGTACGCAATTCACCCTCGCAGCTCTAGCCGCAATGTAGAAGCAGTTAAAAGCTAGAACCAGGACAGACCACCATGGGCAAGCGTCAAAATGTGCAGAATGAGCACAATAATGAAGAATTAGAAAAGAAGAAAAGCCTCAAATACTTCCACGGTGAAGCCGGGGCAGGAGCCGTTTCAGAGGCGGCCAACGCCTATGCGCCAGCCTCAATGATAGCTGTCGGCGCAGGAGACAGCACAGTCGTGATGCTGAGCACGGTGACCAACCTCGCAGCAGCATTGTTATACATAAAGGTGCCTTCTATTATCCACAGGCTAGGTTCCAGGCGAAAAGCCATCCTCATGCTATCTTTAATTGATGCTCTCTGCTGGCTTCCGCTTATCGCAATTTTACTCTTTTTTAAACCTATCAACCCGCTCTGGATCATACCCTGCTGGGTACTTAACTTCATACCGGGGATGTTGTATCAACCTGCTCGCAGTGCCTGGTTAGCCGACTTGGTCCCTGCCAGCATCAGAGGCAGATACTTTGGCCTGAGGTCTGCCATATCGGGCGCTGTTTATCTGGGCGCCTTCTATATCATGGGCTATGTGCTGCAACTTTCTAAAGGCCAGATACTCAACGGTTTTGCCATTGTTTTTCTTATCTCTTTGGTGGCTGGGTTACTCTGTTTCACAATATATACCAGAATAAAATATACTAGCACAGTAGTCGAAAAAGAAAAAGACTTTGGTTTCTTCGATTTTTTAGGTGAGACAAGAAAAAGGAACCTGGGGAAATTCATACTATTCGTCGCCTTGTTCCAGTTCGCCGTATATATAGCCACGCCGTTCTTAGTGATATACATGTTACGAGATTTGCATCTCAGTTATATGTTATATGCCATGATTTTCTCCACCGAATTCGTAGCAAAAGTTCTCTTTGCGCCACTCTGGGGTAGATACGCCGATAAATCAGGCAACCTTAAAGTGATGAGATTCGTTTCTCTCGCGATTCCCTTAGTTCCGCTCTTCTGGCTGGCATCACACAATGCGTTGTACCTGGTATTAATTCAGTTGTTCTCTGGAATATGCTGGGCTGGCTTTGAGTTGTGCAGCAGCAATTTCATCTACGAAGCTGCTCCACAGGGAAAGAGGTTGAAGTATATAGCTTACTATAAGGCTCTGTCCACACTATTTATGGGCCTGGGCGCACTGGCTGGTGCCTGTCTTCTCGGCATTGTGAGACCCATACTGGGTTATAACATACTGGCTCTCTTCGTGCTCTCCGGCGTGCTTCGTCTTGCCGTGACAATGGTCATGTTCCCCAGCATAAGAGAAGTCCGAGGGACAATGTGGTCTCACCTGGGACAGCCTGCAATGGTGACAGCAGTAGCACCAACTGTAATGCACAGACAAGCCCTACTACATCAGCCAAACAAGTGGGGACACTTCGACAGGCCGCTGGCACCGGAAGCAGTTAGCGTACTGGACCAGACCGAGCCTATTGCAGACAGTAAGGGGCTGTTTTACAGACCGCGGGAATGGGCCATGTTCAGCAAGCCCCAGGGCTTCGAAGCATCGTCCTCAGAAAATCAAAGTGAGCTCCTGGCAGCCAGCCGAGGTCTGTTCTACCAACCAAGAGGGTGGGCAGGATTCGATAGGCCATCAGCTACCGAAGCCACTGCGGTTGAGCCGCAGACCAGGAGCGAGAAGGTAGCGGCTAACTGGGGTCTGTTCTATCGCCCTGGTGAGTGGACCATGTTCGGCAGGCCCCAAGCTCCAAAAGCATCAAATGACCGTGCTCAACCGGAGATAGAAACGGTCGCGACCAAGCGCGGCCTCTTCCATAGAGCACAGGGATGGTTCGGCTCAGACAAGCCAGCGACCATCGAGAAAACCGTAAGGCGGTTAGGACGACTTCAACCTGCCGCAGTCTTAGCTTGATAATGAAATAAGTGCCAAACTGAATAGGACAGAGCGGAGGGAAGCCACTATGAAGTGCATGAAGTTAGCAGGAGTAATAATACTCATAGCAATCGCCGCCATTATGGCCTCTGCTTGCGGCGGCGGCGGCAGCGCCAGCACAAACCCTCAACCTACCGCTGTAGCATCGTCTAATATCAGCAAGCCAAACCCAGCCGTGTTGTTAGTGAATGCCACCACTGCTGGTATAGAGGATAACTACTACGCTATACTTAATATCACTGCTAAAAATGAAGGCGCCGATGGCGTAGTGATCGTGGTCGGAAGCATCACACAAGCCGGACTGACCCAGACGAACGAGATACCTGTCTACCTGGCATCGGGCTCATCACAAACTGTAAAGCTGGTGTTCCCACTCAAGTGGAAGGGCGGAGACTGGACGCCGAGTGTGCAAACAGAGATCCCTTGATCTCGCTATAGGTTGTAAACGCGCGACTCATGCCACAGCACCACTAGCTTCAATCGCCACATAGCGCGAAAGATGCGAGACAGCTATATACCGCGCCCTCCCTGGCCAACCTGCTCCTCATCAGGCTCAAGGACTCAACCTCAAAAGATGACTTTGCCTCTGTCTTCAGCGCAGCAACATTTTCTCCCAGCCGCCGCCTCTCTCCAGGCGAAGCCTCCTCCCGAACCCTTCCCAGAGTGAGATGAGGGGAGAAAGCCCTCTTTTCCGGAGGAAATCCCAGAGGGGCAAGAACACGGTCTATATTGTTATGTAAAGTACGAAGCGGCTCTATCTCTCCCCCTACCCCAACCCAGACCACCCTGGGGGCGTGAGGATTAGGAAAAGCCCCGGGGTCTCCGAGTTGGAGGCTAAAAGGAGCAACACCTTTGACAGCCTCGGAGAGTGCCTTCGTTAGCGCCGGTATCTCGGCTTCATCGACGTTGCCCAGGAACTTGAGAGTGAGATGAATGCCTTCCGGGTCAACCCATTTTACCGAAGCGTTTTTGCTTGTTCTCAGGTTATCCTGTAATTTACCAAGGGCCGTCTTAATCTGACTCGGCAGTTCGATGGCAATGAATGCACGTATCGGTTCCATGATAGAGTTCAACTTAAAGACAGGAGTCTTCGAGCATTTCCTCCTAAGATTTTGCTTTTGGCCTCCTCAGAGAGAGCGAGAGCTTGGATAGATTTAACAAGTTTGCTTTGTTTCATAAGCGGGAAGTCGCTGCCATAAAGCACTTTCTCAGCCCCTAAAATCTCCGTAACATGCCTGAATATTTCGTCACGGTAGAGCCAGGGCGAAGCAGCCGTATCAAAGTAGACATTCGATAATGCTTTAGCGACCTCTGGCATCAAAGCATAAAAGGGCAATCCTCCACCCCAGTGAGCACACACTAAGGTCAAATCAGGGAAATTGGTTATGAAGCTATAGAGAAGGCCGGGAGTTATATTACCTTTACCAGAATAGGAGTGCCCCACCGGCTCGGAGGCATGGGTCAGTATAATCAGTCGATGCTTCATCGCAGTCTGGGCTATTGGCCCCATAATATCCCTGTCAGTAAAATCAAACCCCTGCGTATCGCATCTCAGCTCGCCAATGCCTTTAGCCCCACCCTTCACACAACGCTCAAGCTCAACTATCGCCTTCTCACCCGCGAGAGGTTGTATAGCGCAAAAGCCCACCAGCCTGGTGGGATAACGGGCTACAGCTTCCAAAATGTAATCATTGGTTTCGTGACAAAGCTCGTGGCTCGACCAGCCGATGTTGAGCACCACCGAGACATTAATACCATCGCTATCCATATTAGCAATGAGTTCCTCGGCAGTGGCAATTTTAGCTTTGGGGTCTTTGTATAGAAGGTCAAAACAGGCGTCACGCCCCAGGTAGCGATCACGATTTCCCTGTAACGCCGGTGACAAAATATGGGTATGAAAATCCACAATCATCTTCAGAATTATAACAAGGTATAGCCGAGGTAACAAGGCTAATATTTAATTGGCGGCTAGAGTTATTAATATCTCCGTCCCGCCAGGGAGTTAATAAAGGAACGAGTAAATTCTAAAGCCTGGGCAAATACGAAAGCCGATGCTATTTTGCTAACACGTGCAAAGATTCAATGTTAGCCCCTCATTACCACGAAAATAGCTTTTTAACCGTTCGCCCTGAGCCTGTCGAAGGGTGAACGGCCCGTTCATGGTTCGACAAGCTCACCACGAACGGGGTCGTCTTTTATTATCGAGATAATATTTTCATTCTTGGCGGTGAGTATGAAATCACCATGACAATTCCCGGGACTTATTCTTCTTCCTCCTCCTCAAACTCCTCATCGCTGAAGACGCCAACTTCTCGCCCCTGATACACAGTCACGATGAAATCATCCCGGGCAACGTTAGCCGACATTACCAAATCTTCGTCAATGGTATCAATAAGGTCTTGAATACCGTCTTGGGTTATATTTTCCCCGACACAAAGTGTGGCGTAGACTATCGAAGGGGTGAAATGCATATCCACTTTGCCCACTTGTTCATCACCGGCAACTATGAGATAAGCCTCAGAGTGTGCAGTGCGGCATTCTCTTTCAAACTGATACTCTGCCATTATCAATCCTCCTCTATGGACGAACCTGCCCGCTGCCCAGCACTATCCATTTATAGGTAGTGAGTTCCCTAAGGCCCATCGGGCCCCGGGCATGGAACTTCTGTGTACTTATTCCCACCTCTGCGCCCAGCCCAAACTGGCCGCCATCGGTGAATCGGGTGCTGGCATTGACATAGACGCAAGCTGCATCTACCTCATCCAGGAACTTCATCGCTGCCGAATAGTCCTCGGTCACAATGGCCTCGGAATGCCCTGAGCCATAACGATCGATATGCTCTAATGCCTCCTCCAGAGAATCCACCACCTTTACAGCGGCAACCAGAGCCAGGAACTCCTTGCCCCAGTCCTTCTCAGTGGCGGGAACCGCCTTAATCGACGTCAAAGGCTTAAGTATCTTTAGAGCACGCTTATCGCAGTGCAGCTCTACCTTGGCTCTGCCCAATTGCTGGGCAACCATCGGCAGGTAGCTTTTCGCCACCTCAGCGTGAACCAGTATGGCATCCAATGCGTTACAAACAGTTGGTCTCTGCACCTTGGCGTTATAGACAATGGCTGCCGCTTTTTCGAGATTTGCACTCCTATCAACGTAGGTGTGACAGACGCCGATTCCCCCTGTAACTACAGGCATAGCGGCGTTTTGGGCCACATACTTAATCAAATCAGCTCCACCGCGAGGAATCACTAGGTCAATGTAATCCCTCATTTTCAGCATTTGTCCTACCATGGCGCGATCGGTTGATTCGATAAACTGCACTGCCCCCTCCGGGACCCCGGCACGATATGCGACATTCTGTATTATCTTAGCCAGAGCCGAATTGGAGTGCACAGCCTCCTTGCCGCCGCGTAGCATGACGGCATTCCCCGACTTGAGGCAAAGTACAGAGATATCCACAGTAACATTAGGTCGGCTCTCATAGACAGCCCCGATCACCCCCAGAGGAACACGTTTCTTGCCCACCTGAAGCCCGTTAGGCAGGGTACGCATCTCGAAAGTCTCCCCCACCGGGTCAGGTAATGCAGCCACGGTGCGTACATCGCCTGCAATGCCCTTAATTCGCTCTGTGTTTAGCAGCAGGCGGTCGAGCATGGCAGTGCTCATGCCTGCCTTCTTACCCTCACGGTAGTCCAAGCGGTTGGCAGCCAGGATATCCTTCTCTTTGCCCACAAGCTCATCGGCGATGGCAAGTAACGCCTTGTTCTTGACCGCAGTGCTCAGATTCGCAAGTTTCTTGGAGGCAGCTTTCGCTGCCTTAGCTTTAATTTCAACCTCGTTCGTAGCGGATGGCATGATGTCTCCTTTTGGAACTAAAGCGTCACCAGATTATCGCGGTGCACCAGCTCAGCCCCGTATTCGCGACCCAGAAGTTCAGCGATTCTATCCGAATGAGCCCCTTTAATAACAGCAATATCGTTCGAGCTGTAGTTGGATATACCGCAGGCTATTTTTCCCCCGGTCTTACTATCGAATATGTTTACCACGTCCCCCCGGTCGAACTCACCGCTAACCTTGGCAACACCTGCAGGGAGAAGACTCTTGCTCTGACTTCTCAAAGCTGTCGCTGCGCCTGCGTCAATGTAGACCTTACCTTTGGAAGGCTGGCTCAGCAGCCAGCGTTTGCGACTTTCCAGCCTAGACGCAATCGGCTGGAAGAAAGTGCCCATAGCCTCCCCCCTGGCTAACCTGACAATGACGTCATGCTCTCGCCCGTCAGCTATGACGACCGGCACCCCAGAGGCGGTAGCCAGCCTGGCCGCCTCTACCTTTGTGGCCATACCGCCAGTGCCCCGCTCACTCGAAGTTCCACCTGCGAGGCTCTCGATATAAGAGTCTATCTTATCAACTCGTTCGATAAGCTTGGCATTGGAATCCCGATGAGGGTCGGCAGTGTAAAGGCCGCCGGTATCAGTGAGCAGCATCAAAAGGTCGGCATCGACAAGATTAGCTACCAAAGCAGACAGATTATCGTTGTCACCGAATACGGTTTCCTGGATTTCCTCCACTGCAACAACATCGTTCTCGTTGATTATAGGTATCACGCGAAGTTCTAGAAGCGTCGTTAAAGTGTTGCGGGCATTAAGGTATCTGAGACGGTCTGAGAGGTCAGACCTTGTAAGCAATGTCTGCGCGATGATTATCTCATGCCAGCCGAAGAGCTGATCGTAAGCATCCATAAGCCGGCTCTGGCCCACTGCGGCCAGCACTTGGTTGGATGTGATTTCCTTGCGCTCCTCGCAAGTACCCAGGCGATGCCTGCCGGCTGCAATCGCCCCTGAGGTAACAATGACTACAGCCAGGCCTTCCTTATGAAGCATGGCTATCTGCCCTACCAGGGAAGCCATGGTCTCAAGGCTGAGGTGATCGCTCCCCCCGGTAAGCAGATTGGTACCTAATTTGACCACAATGCGATGATAATTCATGGCAAATCGCTCCTATTATAGCAGCGAAGTAAAGCGGTAACAACGATGAGCTTGCTTTACTGGGGGGAGATTAAAACTCTTTAGAGAGAGTAGTTAGAAACTCAGCGTTAGTAGGGGTCTTGGACAATCTCTCCAGCACGCGCTCGGTAGCCTCAGTGGAGTTAGGTGAGTTAGTGTTCATGAGAGTAATCATCCTGCGCACTATCCAGACCTGCTTTAAAGTATTCTCGTCGAGAAGCAATTCTTCACGCCTGGTGCCGCTGCGCTGGATGTCTATGGCAGGGAAAATCCTGCGCTCAGCGAGCTTGCGGTCAAGATGAAGCTCCATATTGCCGGTGCCTTTGAACTCCTCGTATATCACGTCATCCATCCTGCTGCCAGTATCGACAAGGCAGGTAGCTATGACAGTCAGGCTTCCCCCCTCCTCCGTGTTCCTGGCCGCACCGAAGAACCTCTTGGGTGAATAGAGGGCAGCAGGGTCGACGCCTCCGGAAAGAGTACGCCCGCTTGATGGCATTTCCAGGTTATAGGCGCGAGTCAGTCGAGTGATGCTGTCGAGCAGGATGACCACATCCATGCCCACTTCAACTAACCTTTTGGCGCGATCCAGTGCCACCTCAGCCACCCTGGTATGTTCTTCGACAGGCTCGTCGAAGGTAGAAGCAATTACTTCCGCCCTGACTGATTTCTTCCAGTCGGTAACCTCCTCGGGCCGCTCCCCGATAAGGCAGATCATAAGATGTATGTCGTTGTAGTTAGCAATGATGCCATTGGCGATATGCTTTAGCAACATGGTCTTTCCAGCCTTGGGCGGTGACACGATAAGTCCTCGCTGACCGCGACCGATGGGAGCTATAAGATTGAGGAGCCTTTGCGATAGATTATTGGAAGCAGTCTCCAGGTTAATCAGCTTATTGGGAAAGATAGGCGTCTTATGCTCGAACAAGGGGCGTTCTTTAATCGCCTCGGGGTCCATATTGTTGACTGTCTCGACACGAAGCAAGCTATGATATTTTTCACCGTCTTTGGGAGCCCTCACCTGGCCGCTGACGATATCTCCGGTCCGCAGAGCAAAGCGACGAATCTGGGACTGGGATACATAAATGTCGTTAGCATTGGGATGGAGATCAGCTTGGCGCAGAAATCCATAGCCCTCATTCATAATCTCGAGGATGCCTCCTCTGAAGGAGTAACCGTGCTGCTCGGCATTTGCCTGAAGCAGCCGTAATACAATGTCCTCTTTCTTCAGGGCGCTGATGCCAGTGATGCCGAGCTCCTTGGCCATGTTCATAAGTTCCTCTTTGGTCTTGACTTCCAGTTCGGTGATATTCATAGTCCTACTCCATAATTAAATTGAACATAATCCATAAAAGGTGCTTGCCTCGGTGTCATAGTTGTGGATTGTGGCCCTATGCCTTCGAGATACGTTGCCAATCCTCAGCAAAGCGGCATATTCCAATATCAGTTAGTGGGTGTTTGACCATCTGCATAAGTACACTATAAGGTATAGTTGCTATATGAGCCCCTGCTTTAGCAGCAGCCACCACGTGCAGTGGATGACGTATGCTCGCAGCGATCACCTGAGTCTTAATTCTGTCTTTATAATGATCGAATATATTCACGATCTCAGCGACAATCTGCATTCCATCGTGACCGGCATCGTCAAGCCTGCCCACGAACGCGCTTACGTAAGTTGCCCCTGCAATCGCGCCCAGTATCGCCTGATTAAGAGAAAAACAAAGCGTTAAATTAGTCCGTATTCCCTCTCTGGAAAGAGCCGAGATAGCTTCCAAACCGCTGGCCGACATAGGAATCTTGACCACTACATTGGGCGACCAGGAGGAGACTTCTCTTGCTTCCCGGATCATAGCCTCTGGCTCCAGGCTGAGCACCTCAGCGCTTATGGGGCCATCTACTACAGAGGAGATCTCCCTGATAACCGCCTTCATATCCGCCCGCTTTTCCTTAGCTACCAGGGAAGGATTAGTGGTAACTCCGCTAATCACACCCAGTTTTGCTGCCTGGCGAATCTCATCGATATTGGCGGTATCCAGGAATATTCGCATCTAGTCCCCTTGACTATAGCATAAGTCAACGATTTTGTCTATATGATGTCCTCGTCCATATACTGAGTTAATTGGTAACCGTTGGTTCCAGAGGTAAAGGACGCTGATCGCCTACCTTCAAAGTCTTCTTAGCTGCCTCAATGAAATCGCAAAACAGAGGATGAGGGCGGTTGGGACGAGAGGTAAATTCCGGATGAAACTGCGTGCCCACCATCCAGGGGTGTTTTGCAAGCTCGACTATCTCGACCAACCTGCCATCAGGGGAAATGCCACTGGCAATAAGGCCAGCCTTGCCCAAAACCTCTCTGTACTTATTATTAAACTCAAAGCGATGACGGTGCCGCTCGTAAATTAAGGACGAGTTATAGGCGGCAGCAGCGTGAGTGCCTGGCACCAACTGGCAGGGATATAGCCCCAAACGCATCGTGCCTCCCTTTTCTTTTACGTCCCGTTGATTTAGCATGAGGTCGATAACAGGCTCAGGGGTATCCTTATCGAATTCTGTGGAATTAGGCTTAGCTGACTTCAGCACGTGGCGTGCGAATTCAATTACCATCATATGCAAGCCAAGACACAGGCCAAGATATGGAATATTGTTCTCGCGGGCATATCTCGCCGCTCTAATCTTTCCCTCGATGCCCCGATAGCCAAAACCTCCGGGCACAACTATCCCGTTTGCTGCGTGCAACAGTGCTTCACCGCCATCCTTTTCAAGCTCCTCGGACTCGATCCAGACGATTTCAACATCTCGGTCGTGGTATAGAGCAGCGTGACGCAAAGCCTCTTTCACCGATAAGTAAGCATCCCGCAGCTTCACATATTTGCCGACGAGAGCGATAGACACCGGTGTCTTCGGCTTTTTCATTCTCTCCACCATGCTCCGCCAATCGCTGAGGTCCCGTGACGCTGCCGACAACCGCAGCTTATCAACGACGATTTCTCCCAGTCCCGCCTCATCGAGCATTAGAGGCACCTCATAAATGTTGGACGCTGTGGTTAGACCCACAACAGCACGCTTCTCGACATCACAGAACAGGGCAATCTTTTCTTTGAACTCCTCGGCAACCGGATAGTCGCTGCGGCACACTATGATATCGGGTTGAATTCCTATGCTGCGAAGCTCTTTAACACTGTGCTGGGTTGGTTTGGTCTTGAGTTCACCTGTAGATGAGATAAAGGGAAGAAGGGTAACATGGATATAGAGAACATTATCCCGCCCCACATCGTTCCGCATCTGCCGGATAGCTTCCAGGAATGGCTGACCCTCGATATCACCGACCGTGCCCCCCACCTCCACCATTACTACATCGGCGCCGCTCTTCTCGGCCACCTCACGAATTCGTTTCTTAATCTCAGTGGTAACATGGGGCACTATCTGGATAGTACCGCCCAGGAAATCTCCTCTTCTCTCCTTGGCGATCACAGAGCCATATATCTGCCCCGTGGTAACGCTGGACGAAGTGGTCAGGTTGGTATCAATGAAGCGCTCATAGTGCCCCAGATCAAGGTCTGTCTCTGCGCCGTCCTCGGTAACGAAGACCTCCCCGTGCTGATAAGGGGACATAGTTCCGGGGTCGACGTTGAGGTATGGGTCTAACTTCTGAGCAGATACGCTAATCTGGTAGCTTTTCAGCAGCCTTCCGACAGAAGCGGCGACTATCCCTTTTCCTACGGAACTAACTACTCCACCGGTAACGAATATATACTTCGCCATAAACCGCTTCGCCTATTTTAATATCATAAAAACAACCTTTTGTCAAAACGCTGGCAGAGTCATTTTTGAAGCTTTATTGAACTGTGTTATACTACAAAAGCAAAAACAGTTTTAGCCGGGTTCGCCACGAAAAATTATTGCCGGGGCAGGTGCTGTGGAAAAGAAAGAGGCAAAAAAAAGGATCGACGAACTCAGGAAGCTGATAAATTATCATAACCATCGCTACTATGTGCTCGACAGCCCCGAGATAAGCGATGCCGAATATGACGAGCTCATGAAGGAGCTCCAGCGCCTCGAGGAGGAGTACCCTCAGTTCCTCACGCCCGACTCGCCGACACAGCGGGTGGGGGCAGCTCCCGTAGAAGCCTTCGGCGTTGTGGAGCACCAGATACCCATGCTCAGTCTGGGCAAGGCATTCTCTCACGAAGAGCTCCTCGCCTGGCACAAGCGAGTCTCAGGCCTCCTGGGTGAGCCAGAATTCGACCTTGTCGCCGAGCATAAGATGGACGGCCTTGCTGTGGCCTTGATTTACCAGGAGGGAAAGTATGTTACAGGGGCCACCCGCGGCGACGGGTTTCGAGGCGAGGACATTACTCAGAACCTCAAGACGATCAAAAGTGTACCTTTGAGTCTACCCAGGGGCGTGCCCAGCAGGTTCGAGGTCAGAGGAGAAGTCTTCCTCTCCAAAAAAGGTTTCAAAAAGCTGAACGAGGACAGGGCTAAAGCCGGGCAGCCTTTGTTTGCCAACCCCAGAAATGCCGCCGCCGGCTCGGTGAGGCAGTTGGACCCGCGCATTACTGCCCAACGCCCGCTGGATATCTATATTTACGGTGTGGGCCTGGTTGAGGGCGGGAACACATTTACCACTCACTGGGAGACGCTGGAGTACCTGAAGTCATTAGGCTTTAAGCTGAATCCGCAAAATGAGCTTCTGAAAAACCTCCAGCAGGCCGAAGACTACTACCAGCACTGGCTTGAAGAAATAGAGCACCTGCCTTACGAAGCCGACGGCGTCGTGTTTAAGGTAAATCAATACGACCTTCAGGAGCGACTGGGAAACGTGGGCGGCGAGCCCCGCTGGGCGATAGCCTACAAGTTCCCTGCCACTCAGGCAACCACCGTTCTGGAAGACATCGGCATCAGCGTGGGACGCACCGGCACATTGAACCCATTTGCCATCCTGAAGCCTGTCAACGTAGGTGGCGTGATTGTAAAGCGCGCCGCCCTGCACAACGAGGACGATATCAGGCGCAAAGACATTCGCATTGGTGATACGGTCATAGTGCAGAGAGCGGGCGAGGTCATTCCCGAAGTAGTCGGGCCAGTGGTCAGTCTGCGCACCGGCAAAGAAAAGGACTTCGTCATGCCGACCAAATGCCCGGTCTGCGGCTCTGAGGTGATAAAACCGGAAGGCGAAGCCATGTCCCGCTGCACCAACATGTCTTGCCCCGCACAAATCTTCGAGCTAGTCAAGCATTTTGCCTCCCGCGGGGCTATGGATATTGAAGGGATCGGTGAGAAACTGGCAGAGGCCTTGCTCAAAGCAGGCCTGATAAAAGATGTCGGCGATATCTACACCCTGGAGGAGGAGAAGCTCATAGGGTTGGAACGGATGGGAAAGAAAAGCGCTGACAATGTACTCAAAGCCATTGAGGAAAGCAAGAAAAGACCGCTTTCCAGAGTTATCTTCGCGCTGGGGATTCGCCATGTAGGGTCGGAGACCGCCGAAATCCTGGCCAAACACTTCGGCAGCATAGACAGGCTAGCGCAGTCAACCGCAGAGGAGCTGATGGAGGTCCCCACCATAGGGCCTACGATAGCCGAGAGCATAGTCGCCTTCTTCAGGCAAAAGCCCAACCAAGATGTCATCAAGAAGCTGAAAGAAGCCAAAGTGACGATGCGGGAGGAAGCAGCCAGGCCCCGTGAACTGCCCCTGGCGGGCAAAGAGTTTGTGGTCACAGGGAAGCTCGATTCCTGCACCAGGACCGAGGCCGAGGCCAGGATAAGAGAGCTGGGCGGCCTGGTAGGCAGCTCCGTGAGCAAGAAGACCGATTTCCTGGTAGTGGGCGCTGACCCCGGCTCCAAGCTTGACCGTGCCCGCGAGCTGGGCACTGCCCAGCTCGATGAAAAGCAATTCCTGGACATGCTGGAAGGTAAGAAGTAGATATTAATGAAGCTGATCGTAGGACTGGGTAACCCGGGTCGAAATTATGTCAACAACAGGCACAACGCAGGTTTTAAATGCGTTGACCTCTTTGCCCGCGAGCATGGCATCTCGCTGACACAGCGCCGTGCACTCAGCAAACTGGGCACGGGAGAGGTAGCAAACACCCGTATTGTCGTGGCCAAGCCTCAGACCTTCATGAACCTGAGCGGCGAGGCAGTGTCAGCGCTGGTGCGCCGCTACAAGGTCTCATCGAAAGACATACTCGTTATCTACGACGACCTCGACCTTCCGTTGGGCAAGATTCGCATTCGCGAGAAAGGAAGCTCGGGGGGACATAATGGCCTGAAGTCCGTCATCTCCCATCTGGGCACCCAGGACTTCCACCGGATCCGGGTAGGTATCGCCCCTGCCGAAGGCAGCGATAGTATCTCCACTTCTAAGGTTGACGCCATCGAACACGTCCTCAGCGATTTCACCGAGGAAGAAAAAACCGTGATGCGAGAGGTCTACGTCAAAGTCGCCGCTGCTATCGAATGCGTTCTTATCGAAGGCATCGCGGCCGCGATGAACAAATACAACTGACGAGCCTCTAAAGACTCCTCAATTCTTCGGGGTAAAGGCGCGCTCAAAACAGATTGGGTCACCTCTTCACGACCAACTTTTTCACAGATTGCCCCAGACCATCAAGGGTAAGCTCATACATGGGGAAGAGCTTCCCTATCATTTGAACAGTAGGGTGATTCCAGTAACTTGGCATTTCCGGGTTCAGCCAGATACAGTGGGTAAAATGTTCTGCGATTTGCTTAAGCCATAGTATCCCCGGGCTGACATTGCGCTCGTAGTAGTAGATTGCCCCCCACCTGTCTGTTAACTCCTGGATAGCCATCCTGGCATCTCCTACTAATACCACCTTGTAGTCAGCTTCCAGTGTGCGCAGAAGGTGCTCAGTGCTTATTGCCTCCCGCCTCTCTATGTCCCGGTAAAGGTTATCGTAAACGCAATTATGAAAATAGTAATATTGAAAATCCTTGAAATGACTGCTGGAGTGAGCGGCTGAGAAAAGTTGACTGCATAGCTGGGCAAAAGGTTCCATGGACCCGCCAACGTCCATTAATAGCAGCAATTTGACCGCATTTTTTCTGCTCCGTGTCCACACAAACTCAAGATCGCCAGCATTCTTGCACGTAGCATCAATTGTTTTATCCAGGTCCAGCTCGTCCTCGGGACCGATTCGGTTGAGTTCCCGCAGCCCTCTCAGGGCCATCTTAATCTGGCGGACATCGAGGGTCAGGTCACTGCGATAGTTTCGGAATCTCCTCTCCTGAGCAATTTGTATGGCATGTCTGCCTCCCGATTGACCGCCGATTCTGATGCCGGTGGGATTAGAGCCAGAATGTCCAAAAGGAGCGGTGCCTCCTCGACCGATCCAGTAATCTCCGCCATCATGCTGCTCAGTCTGTTCCTTGAGCCTCTTCTCCAGCTCCTTAATCAACTCGTCAAGGTCCATGTTATCAAATAGAGCTCGCTCTGCCTCAGTAAGGGTCGTCCGGTTAATGGGGTTTTTGAGCCATTCCAGTATCTGCTCTGAGATATCTACCGGGCCCTCTATTCCCTTAAAGTATTCCTGAAAAGCAACGTCGTAATGGTCGTAATGGGTTTCGCTTTTAACCAGTATCGCTCTTGCCAGATAGTAGAATTCATCGAGGTTAGTGATGCAATTCTGGTTAAGCGCGTCCATGAGGGTCATCCACTCCGTAACGGAAACGGGCACCTTTCTTTTCCTGAGGGTATAGAAGAAATCGGTAAACATGTTTATCTAGCGCATGGTATCATAAGTATTGCCGGGCCTGCCCCCGCGAGTTTTTACAAAGTAATTGTAATCCGGCTCTTTCTTCAGTAGAGTGCCGATAAAGGGAATCTCCGCAGTTATTTTCTCGTCGGCCAGACCGCCGGCAATAAGAGCCCGAATCCAATCTATCAATTCGCTGGTTGATGGCTTCTTTCGGAACTGATCAATCTGCCTCAGTGAGTAAAAGGTCCTCAGGGCTTCTTGAAGGAGGTTATTCTTAATATCCGGGAAGTGCACCCTGACTATTTCCTCCATCAGCTTAGCATCGGGGAACTCAATGTAATGGAATATGCAGCGCCGCAGGAAAGCATCGGGAAGCTCTTTTTCAGCATTGCTCGTGATGACTGCTATAGGTCGGTGGATGGCAGAAATGGTCTCATTAGTCTCTGGAATATAGAAGCTCATTTCATCCAATTCGTTGAGAAGGTCGTTGGGAAACTCAATGTCAGCCTTATCTATCTCGTCGATGAGAAGCACTACCTGTTCCGGGGAAGCGAAGGCCTGTCCTAATTTGCCCAACTTTATATATTGCTTGATGTCAGAAACATCTTTGTCGCCAAAGCGGCTATCGTTAAGCCTCTGCACAGTATCATAGACATACAGTCCCTCTTGAGCCTTCGTGGTTGATTTTATGTTCCAGACGATCAGCTTTTTCTTCAGCCCCTTAGCGATACTGTGAGCAAGCAGGGTTTTCCCTGTCCCGGGCTCTCCCCGGATTAATAAAGGTCTTCCTAGAGTGATGCTTACATTAACAGCGTTTCTCAAAGGCCTGGAGGTAACATAATCGGATGAGCCTTTAAATCGATCGAAACTATCATTACTCACTATACTCACTATGCAATTGCCTCCCCAAAATACTTTATTGTGGGTGTCTCATTCGCCTTGAGCTTGGAAGAAGTGACTTTCGAATACGTGTTATTCTGCCACGCAATTACAAATTATACATTCACTGAGAGCTTGAATCAAGCAGGCCCAGCGAGCCAGCCAAAGTTGACAGGCCCCCAATACCAGTGCTATAAAAAGCTACCAGGTTCTAACGTGATTAATACGCGACCTCAATGTATATCAAGGTTATGAGGAGACAGAGTGAAATCGAGAAAAGCACATCGCCAGTCCACTGCGAAAAAACGACTTGATCCCCAGGCTGAGGCCCTGCTGCAACATATGGCGCAGAGTAATGTCCCGCCATTTCACACATTAACACCGACGCAAGCCAGAGAGGTGATGGGGAGGATGGCGGCGCTTTCCGCAGGACCAAAAGTAGTCGCAAACGTAGAGAACCTGACAATTCCCGGTCCGGGAGGGCAAATCCCCGTGCGAATCTACACACCCCAAGGTGACGGCCCATTCCCCATACTTGTCTTTTCCCACGGAGGTGGTTGGGTTATCTGCGACCTTGATACCCACGACAACCTGTGCCGTTCCCTCTCAAACAGGGCTTGTTGTGTCGTGGTTTCCGTTGGCTATCGTCTTGCACCGGAACACAAATTCCCCGCAGCGCTGGAAGACGCGTACGCTGCTACCCAATGGGTTGCCAACAATGCCAATCGCATTAACGGCGATCCTGCTCGTATTGCTGTTGGTGGTGACAGTGCCGGAGGCAATTTAGCGACAGTTGTGGCTATCATGGCGCGTGACCGTAATGGACCCGGCCTGGCATATCAACTGCTAATATACCCGGTGACAGATGTTTCCTCCCCTAACACTGATTCACACCGGAACTATGCAGAGGGTTATTTTTTAAACAGGGGTGATGGCGAATGGTTTTGTGATAGCTACCTGAATTGCGAAGCCGACAGATTGAACCCGCTTGTATCGCCATTACTGGCTCAGGACCTCAGCCGTCTGCCACCTGCGCTTGTGATTACGGCTGAGTTCGATGTGCTGAGAGACGAAGGTGAAGCGTATGCGAAAAGACTGAAAAAGGCTGGCGTCCCTGTCAAGTGCACACGATACAAGGGCATGATCCACGGGTTCATGAGCATGGACGGATTGTTAGATCAAGCTAGAAATGGCATTGCAGAGGCCAGCGCTGCACTGCGTGAAGCTTTTCTTACCTCTTGATTCCTGGCCTGCTGAGTGACCAGGAAATCCCCGATATACCAGTGGTTTTAGCCCCCCGCCTATGTGTCCTTTATTCATATTACCCCTTATGGTCAAAATACAAGGGATTGAAAAGTTACCGGTAGGACAGAGGCCCCGTCTGTCCCAAAATCCATCGTAGCGGCAGAGAATGCCGTAGGGGCGACCCGTTGGGTCGCCCTCTTAATGTAATTGCTTTGAAAATAGCCTAATCAGGCGATCATAGGGTAGGGGCTCTGTCCCCTACCAGGGAATGCGGGTGACAGGGCACCCGCACTATTTTCATGCTTCGTGGTGCTGATTGCAAGGGCAAATCCCGGAGTGTCCGCTATTCCATGCCTTGAGGAAGCCGAGCTAATTATGGTGATTCGCGTAATTATCGGTATATCTCGAACAACTTATCACCGGCATTGCCCAACTGCAAATAGAGGTCTACAGCGCATGGTGGAACATCAAAATATATTGTTCCACTTCTAATATCACCAGCTTCGTATGCCCCGGTATACCAGTCACTGCTTCCACTTGTCGGTGGTATCCCATATGCCATAGATGATGTACTGATAAGGCAAAGGGCATTCCCCGGGGCAGAAGACGAAGACTTGCCCAAATCCTCAATATAGGCCTGTGAATTATTAGTGTTTTCGATGGACAGGCTGAGGGCTACGGTATTGCCTGACCACTGGATATTCTTTAGCGTAAAAACAAAGCCGCCATAGGTTTGCGTCGCGGGGAGGACTTGAGTTACTAATTCATGAGATATTTTGATTATTTTGGCTGCCCCAACGGCAAGCCATATATTAGAAGAAGATGGCGGTAGAACAAAATATATGCTCTCGCTTCTTACATCCCCGGCTTCGTAAGTTGCCCATAGATTCTGCAGAGTTGACTGGCACATTCTCGTGCTAGTCCCATCATCCTCGTAGGCATAGAATACTTGGCTAAATGTAATACTCTGGTTTCCTATGTTTTCAGCCTTGAGTCTAATGCTCAGCACATTACCTTTCCACTCAGTATCTACTACAGTAAAAGACAGAGTTTCCCAGACGGCCGTTGCCGGCGTAGCAGTCGGTGTTTCTCCTGATGCCGTACTGGTGCTACTGGGGGTTGCCTGCTCTTGAGAATTCTGTGAAGTACATGATGCAAGGCAGCCAACGAGAATGAGAACAGTGAGAAGTATCAGCCAAGGACTGAATGATTTCATCTTTGCCCCTCCACTTGCAGCAAACTTAGCAAAAACAGGATAGCATATTTTCCTCATTTTGTCTTGTGCTTTGGATCCCTGCGGCCTGCCGGGCTAATCAAGTATGCTGCTGATATTGCCGTTTTGAGTCAGGCAAGGCTGTTGGCAGCCCCTACCCCCGCGATATCTTCCCCCTCAACGTTTATAAATCCCCCCTTTTGCAAACTTGTCCCTGACTTGCTCAGGGAGGGGAACACAGGCGGGATTCAGGAGGCTGAAGAGCCATGCTCCCCCTTTTGTAAAGGGGGATACAGAGGGATTTCCATCCCCTCAAAACGGAGTTCCGAAGCCCCTGTTGCATTTCCCTATCTCATCCCTTCCCTCTCCGTGTCCTCCGCGCTCTCTGCGGTGAACCGCCCCCGCGACATTTTCCCCCCAACGTCCATAAATCCCCCTTTTTTAAAGGGGGTAAGGGGGATTAGGCGCCCCTCGAAATCCTCCCGGTTGCCCAACAGCCTGAGAGCCGAGGTTTGCCCTATCCAAAGCGTTTCTGATACAATTCAGATAGGGCTAGTCCTCTCGGCTAGCCCTTCAGGTGTTGAGTATGAATCTATCAGGTCTCCTACCCTTAATAGAGAACATGCCCGGCTACCGGAGGCTCTTTAAGGACCTCCAGGCAGCGCAGGGCGAGAAAAAGGTGGCGGTGCTCGATGCAGCCAAGCCCTATTTCCTGGCCTGTCTGTATCACCACCTCGGCTCTTCTATGCTGGTGATAACCGCCAGGCCTGAGAGGGCCAGGCAGCTTTACGACGACATAACCGTCTGGTGTAGCTGCGATGCCCGGGTACATCTCTTCCCCGAGCCCGATGCCCTCCCTTACGAAAGAATCTCCTCCGACCCCTACACAGTCAAGCAGCGCCTGAAGGTGCTCTCCAGCCTGAGCGATACAGATAAATCACACCTGGTCATAGCTTCAGCCCATGCCGCAGTACGCCAGACTATGCCCGCTGCAGTCTTCGCCTCCTCCTGCCACGTCATAAAAAAGGGTATGAAGCTCGACCTGGAGCAGACGCTTAACAAATGGATAGGCCTGGGATACGAGATGGACAGCAAGGTGGAGCTTCCGGGCACGGTGAGCCGACGCGGCGGCATCATCGACATCTATCCGCCACACAGTGACCTCCCTGCTCGCATCGAATTCCTGGGCGACGAAGTCGAGAGCATACGTCTCTTTGACCCCGAAAGTCAGCGCTCGGCTGAAGTAGTACCTCAAATAAGCATAATCCCCGCCAGAGAGATGATTATCCCGGCCAGCGAGCTGAGCGATGCATTGCGGCGGCTCGACCTTGCCAACCTCAATGCCGAGGCCAGGAACAGGATAGAGGGAGAGATAGACCAGCTCGGCCTGGGACAGTGGTTCGATGGACTCGACCTGTATTCATCGCTGGGAAACAATGGCGCTCTCTCCGATTATTTTACCCCGCACACACTGGTTGTTATCGACCAGCCTGACCTTATCGAGGCTGCTATGGCAGAACTGGAAACCCAGGCCGCCGAATTGCGCCGGGCCCAGACTGGCCGGGGCGAGCTGCCGGGCAATTTCCCCGTGCCCTACTTTACCTGGCCGGAACTGACTTATAGGCTGTACAGATTCGACCGGCGTCTTTCTCTGGAGCAATGGGGAGACAGCAGCCAGGGCTATACCATGAACTTCGGCCCAGCCCCAAGCTATAGCGGGCGCCTGCCTGTTTTCCTCAAAGAGGCCAGGACAATGATAGAGAGCAAGCGTAGAGTCATCATCGCCTCCCAGCAATCGACCAGGCTGTCAGAGCTCCTCGAAGGGCAAGATATCATCGCCTTTCCAATCACGAGTATAGAAAAATTGCCGCCCTCAGGCTCTGTGACGCTTGTTCAGGGATCTTTAGCCGAAGGCTGGACGATGGATGGGGCAAGCGGGGACATCCTGCTCAGCGATGTCGAACTCTTCGGCTCTGCCAAGAAGCGGCGCATGGTGTCGAAGCGTCCCGTACGCAGCGAGGCTTTTCTTTCCGACCTCGCCGTAGGCGACTATGTGGTACATGTAGACCATGGCGTGGCCAGATTCGCCGGGCTCACTACTCTCTCCGTCGAAAACGGCGAGCGCGAGTACCTGGTCCTGGAGTACGCCGCAGGCGATAAGCTCTACGTTCCCAGCGAGCAGGTAGACCGCGTTACCCGCTATATCGGCCCCGGTGGTTACAGCCCGGCGTTGAGCCGACTGGGCACCCAGGAATGGAACCGGGCCAAGCAAAGAGTGAAAGAAGCAGCAGATTTACTGGCTAAAGAGCTCCTCGAACTCTACTCAGCGAGAGAAATGTCGCCTGGCTTCGCTTTCTCTCCCGACGCAGTGTGGCAGCAGGAGTTCGAATCCTCCTTCCCCTATGTTGAAACGCCTGACCAGCTTGAGGCTGTGCAGCGAGTCAAGCAGGATATGGAAAGGGCACGCCCCATGGACCGGCTCGTGTGCGGCGATGTCGGCTACGGCAAAACCGAGGTCGCCCTGCGTGCTGCCTTCAAAGCGGTGATGGACGGTATGCAGGTAGCAGTACTAGTGCCGACCACTGTACTCGCCCAGCAGCATTTCACCACCTTCAACCAGCGGCTAAGCGCATTCCCATTCAAGGTTGAGCTGCTGAGCCGTTTCCGTTCAGCAAAAGAGCAGCAGGAGGTCATCGAGGGTTTGGCCAGGGGCAGCGTGGATATCTGCATCGGCACCCATCGCCTGCTCCAGAAGGATGTCTACTTTAAGAATCTGGGACTGGTCATCATAGATGAGGAACAGCGTTTCGGCGTGGCTCACAAAGAACGGCTCAAGCATTTGAGAAAAGAGGTAGACGTACTGACCTTGAGCGCCACGCCGATACCCCGCACCATGCACATGGCATTGGTGGGCGTGCGCGACATGAGCACTATGGAGACCCCTCCCGAGGAGCGTCTGCCCATTAAAAGCTACGTTGCCCCTTACAACGAGAGGATAATTCGTGAGGCGATACTGAGAGAGATGGAACGCAATGGGCAGGTGTTCTTTGTCCATAATCGCGTGCAGAGGATAGGCTGGGTAGCAAGAGAGCTGGAAAAGCTGGTGCCTGAAGCCAGAATAGGCATCGCTCACGGGCAGATGCCTGAGGAGGCCCTGGAGTCGGTGATGCTCGACTTCACGCAGGGCAAGATAGACGTGCTGGTGTGCACCACCATCATCGAGTCCGGCCTGGACCTGCCCAATGTCAATACCCTCATCGTGGATGACGCAGATAAATTCGGGCTAACACAGCTCTATCAGCTTCGCGGCAGGGTAGGACGGGGTTCGAACCGCGCCTATGCTTACTTCTTCTATGATAAGGGCAAACAACTCACCGATGCCGCAGAGAAGCGGCTCAAAACTATATTCGAGGCCAGCGAACTGGGGACTGGTTTCCGTATCGCTATGAAAGACCTCGAGATACGCGGCGCAGGCAACCTGCTGGGGCCAGAGCAGAGCGGACACATCGGTGCTGTTGGCTTCGAACTCTATAGCCAGATGCTGGCGGAAGCCGTGCAGGAGCTCAGAGAAGGAATCAAGCCTGAAACCGCCCCA
The DNA here is from genome assembly GCA_014874385.1 of Dehalococcoidia bacterium. Taxonomy (GTDB): domain Bacteria; phylum Chloroflexota; class Dehalococcoidia; order SZUA-161; family SZUA-161; genus JACWAE01. The sequence continues at coordinate 36,903 of JACWAE010000024.1, forward strand.
ACGCCTTCTACTACCACCATCGATCTCCCGCTGCCTGCCCTCATTCCAGAGGAATACGTGCCCGACCTGAGCACACGCCTTTCCCTGTATCTGCGATTGGCCAAAGTAAGCTTACCGGGTGAGCTTGATGAGCTTGAGAGCGAGCTCGAGGACAGGTTCGGGACTCTTCCTCCAGAGGTCAAAGACCTGCTCTACATGGTCAGGATGAAATTGCTGGGCAGCATGGCCGGCATTGAGTCTATCTCCTCAGAGGATGGACAGGTAGTGCTGTCACTGGGTGCAGCCGCCAAATTTGACCGGCCGTCGCTACAACGTTACTTTGACAACAAATTGAAAATAGGCACAAGCCAGCTCCGTTTGGGTATGGGGCGAGCCAGTGAAGAGTGGAAAGAGGTATTAGAACAGGTATTGAAGGTAATGGCCCAATTTAAAGATGGTTCACAATCTCACTCAGGCTCCGAATCCTCGGGCAGTCGGTGATACTCTCCCAAAAGCCATCGCGGTCGAGCAGCAAAGGGTTGATGCCTACGCCTTTAGCACCCACCACATCCGAATGATACTGGTCGCCTACATGGATAGCTTCGGAGGCTCCCACCCCGGCGCGCTCCAGAGCAGTGAGAAATATCGGAGGATGAGGCTTCTCCGCTCCTATCTCAAATGAGGTTAAGGCAAAATCTACGTAAGAGGTAAGGCCAAGCTCGTTACAATCGCCATCCAGACCTCTGCTCAAATTAGAGACCAGGCCCAGCACCATGCCTCGACCTTTGAGGGTGCCCAGTATGGGGAGCACATCATCGAACAAGATAAGCCTACGATCCAGCCGGCGCGCCCTGGTGAATATTTGCAGGGCTAACTCTTTAGTGACCTCAACACCCGCTGTCTTCAGAATTATGGCTTCGTAATCAGACCAGAAGGCCTGCTCTTCCGCTTGAGAACGCTTATGCACTGGTGAACGAGCGTTCTCCCGGCTCATGAAGTCATCGGCGAACCAGTAGCCCCGCGGTATGGCTTTACGATTGACCTCTATGCCACACTCACGGCAGGCAGTGACCTGTAGCTCCTCTCGGGGAGGGTCGAAAGAGGTGAGAGTATTGTAAAAATCGAAGAAAACCGCCTTAATCATCTCGTCATGTGCATTCTTCCGAATTGTGGTACAATGTCCACAGATTCAGTTTATCACAAGCCAACTAAAGGTTGCAAAAAGGCGGCCGCCGGTTATGTTATAATGCTAAGTCCAGTTTCCCCTTGTTAAACGAGCAAAAGCGTGTGAGGTTAGATGCAAGCTATGATAAAAGCAACGCGCATATTTTTGCTTTTGCTCTGTGTGCTGGCGGCGGCTTTAGCCATAGCCGGCTCCGTATCAGCATCCCCTTCCCCAGAGGTTGACGTACTGCATGTGGATGGGGATATTGTCCCCGCAGTTGCCGGCTACATCGACCGGGGGATAAGTCTGGCAGAGGACCACCAGGCGTCAGCCGTAATCATCGAGCTCAGCACCCCGGGCGGCCTGCTCTCCACAACAGAGGACATAGTTAATAGAATCCTGGACGCTAAGGTGCCGGTAGTAGTTTATGTCAACCGCTGGGCAGGCTCGGCGGGCACTTTTATCACGCTAGCTGCTAATGTGGCGGCTATGGCCCCCGCCAGCCGCATCGGTGCCGCTAGCCCGGTATCCACAGAGGGAGAGCTCCCTGCGACTTTGCAGAAGAAATTGACAGAAGATACGGCCGCCAGGATCAGAAGTCTGGCTGCTTTACGCGGTCGCAATCAGGCAGCAGCAGAGGCCACAGTGGTGGAAGCTCTTTCCTTCACCGACCAGGAGGCGCTGGGGCTTGCGCCTATCCCCGAGCAAGATCAAACACTACTGGGACTCGATACCCCTTACCTCAATCCTCCTCTAGTCGATATCGGAGCCGAGAACCTCGATTCGCTTATTGCCCAGCTCAACGGCAGGACAGTTGAAGTAGCAGGCCAGGAAGTAACGATTAATACCGAGGGCTATTCTACAAACGATGTCGGTATGAGCTCTATTGAGAAGTTCCTCCAGGCGATCAGTAACCCCGACATTGCCTATATCTTGCTTTCTCTGGCCGTAACAGCATTAATCCTCGAATTTATCCACCCCGGAGCCATATTTCCTGGAGTGGTTGGTGCCATCGCTCTCATCCTGGCTTTTTATTCCCTGGCTGTGCTCGAAGCCTCCTGGGCAGGAGTATTTTTCATCATACTCGCCTTTATCTTGTTCATACTTGAGGCATTCGTCACCAGCTTCGGCATGCTAACCATAGGTGGTATAGCCTCACTGGTTATGGGCTCCATAATCTTATTTGGGGGAGGTCCAGCATTGTTCCAGCTTCATATAAACTGGTGGGTCGTCGCAGTAGTCGTAATAGTGGTTACCGCTGTCTTCGTCTTCTTTATCGGAGCCATTATTCGTTCTCAGCGCCGCCGACCTGCCACAGGCAAAGAGGGACTGGTTGGCAAAGTAGCGCTCGCTCACACGGTACTCGATCCAACGGGGATGGTTTATGTTGAAGGCGAGCTATGGACAGCGACATCGGAAGCGGGTAGAATTGAAACCGGCGAGGAGGTGGTAATAACCAAGGTCGAAGGGCTGAAACTCAGAGTCACTAAAAAACAGCAAGGAGGTTAGACATGACAGGGGCTATCATAGGCATCATTGTTTTCGTATTCGTGGTATTCATAGTAGCTTCGGCAGCGATCAGAATTGCACAGGAATATGAACGTGGCGTTATCTTCCGCCTGGGCAGGTTCACAGGTGTGCGGGGACCAGGCATATACTTCCTCATCCCTTTCATAGAGCGCAGCGTGAAGGTAGACCTGCGGGTTATGACTATGGATGTTCCTTCTCAGGAGGCTATCACCAGAGACAACGTCACTGTCAAGGTCAACGCTGTAGTTTATTTCAGGGTAGTGAAGCCCGAGGATTCAGTGATCAAGGTGTTCGACCATCGTTACGCCACCTCACAGATCTCACAGACAACCCTGCGTAGCGTTCTCGGCCAGTCGGAACTCGATGAGCTGCTTGCCCACAGGGAGAAAATCAACCAGAACCTACAGAAAATAATCGATGAGCAGACCGACCCCTGGGGAGTTAAGGTAAGCATCGTGGAGATCAAAGATGTGGAACTTCCGCAAACCATGCAACGGGCTATTGCAGCCCAGGCAGAGGCAGAGCGAGAGAGAAGAGCAAAGATCGTCCACGCAGAAGGTGAGATGCAGGCAGCGGAGAAACTCGCCGAGGCCGCTAAGACGATGGCTACACAGCCCATGTCACTGCAATTACGCTATCTGCAGACTCTTACCGTAATTGCTACCGAGAAAACGAACACAATAGTGTTCCCATTGCCCGTGGACATACTTGCCAAAATTCTTAAAACAGAATGAAACCTAGGACTCCACATCCCGTGGATTATGCAGGGGCGTTCAATTGAACGCCCCTGCTGAAATTGAACACCGTTTTCGATCACGTGATCAGGGATGTAGTGTAACCTCACCTGCTACTATCCGCGCCATACTGCCATCAGAGCGCCTCAGAAGCAAAGCGCCATCCTCGTCCACTGACTCGGCGTAGCCCTTTTCCAGGTCTGAGCCTGTTTTCACCTGCACCACCTTGCCCAGCGTCTCCAGCTTATCCCGCCACTGCTGGTATATGGGCTCGCCTCTGCACAATGCCAGGTAAAAGAACTCCAGTTCGCCAAGCAGGTGCAGCAGGACTTCCAACTCGGAGACCTTTTTGCCCAGCTCAACTGAGAGGCTGGTGGCGATATCAGCAATCTCGGGATAAGCCTTGGGGTCGAAATTGACGTTTATCCCTATACCGATGACTGCCCAATCAACCGATTGACCACGCAGGGCGCTCTCCGTCAGGATGCCGCTTATCTTTTTGCCGTTTACAAGCACATCGTTAGGCCATTTAATAGTCGTCTTCAATCCGGTGGCTTTCTCAATGCAACTACTGGTGGCCAGAGAAGCCACCATGGTGAGACGGATAAGCTGGCTCATTTCAGGATGGAGGATAATAGATACCGCAACTACTCCTGGGGGGTTGATCCAAGTACGCCCGAGGCGAGCTCTCCCAGTGGTCTGCTCCTCAGCGACAACAACGGTTCCCTCGCTTGCCCCCGCTTTCGCTTCTTCCCTTGCCACATCCATAGTCGTGGTGACAGAAGGATAATAGAGGAAATTCCGACCAACAAACTTGGTGGTTAATCTTCGGCTTACTGCTTCAGGTGAGATGTCACTTTTCGTCTTCAACCCTTTTCCCTTATCTACGCTAGATGGGACGAAGCGGACAGTTCAGGCTAAACTGTCCGCTTCACGATAACCAAGTAAACCTGTAAGCCGGGTTCTGTACCTGCTAGAAATCAGTTTACGACCGCAGCCTTCTTCCTGATTCCTACCAGGCGGTGACTATCTATCTAGCCCTTTCGTTACCGGAAGGGTCAAGCGACCAACCCGAGGACAGGCCGGGCACCCGTTAGTCCTCCTATTCGGTCTTGCTCCGGATGGGGTTTACCCAGCCGACCGGTCGCCCGGCCGCTGGTGAGCTCTTACCTCACCATTTCACCCTTGCCCTTCCAGGAGGAAGGGCGGTATGTTTCTGTGGCACTTTCCATAGGGTCGCCCCTCCTGGGTGTTACCCAGCATCCTGCCCGGCGGAGCCCGGACTTTCCTCCCCTTCCCGCTTGACGCGAGAAGGGGCAGCCACCCGGTTTACTTGGCGATACTCACTGACAGTTTACTACAAATACGAAAGGGGAACAAATAAAACCCGAGCAGCTAGCTCAGGTACAAGATGCGGCCACAGTTGCTGCATTGCACTAATTCTTGCCCCATCCTGGCTCTCTGCTGGTCAGACACGGGGAGGCTGATACGGCACCCCTGACATCTCCCTTGCATCACCTTGGCCACCGCCTGCCCCTGTTTTACACGCCGTACTTCTTCATAGAGACTGAGGCTGTCAGAATCTATCTGGCCCGCAAGCAGATTCCTCTTTTGCTCCAGATTGGCCAACTCGGTCTCCAGATCAGTCTGCTGCTGCGACAGTTTCTGCTGGTTCTCGTTCCAGTCCCGCTCTATCTTCTCAAAATCACTTTTCTTGAGGCCAACATCCTGATGCAAGGAGTCCACGTCCATCATTAAAGCCAGGAGCTTATCTTCTCGCTCCCCACGCTGTGTCTTGAGAATCTCCAAATCCTGTTGAAAACCAGTAAGCTCTCGAGGATTCTTAACTGAGCCGCCGTAGAGCTTTTTCTCAATAACGGCGATTTTAGCACCCAGCTCGTTGAGCTCCCAGTCTTCTGTTTTTTGCTGATGCTCAAGGTCGGCCAGATGCTTCTTAGCCGTGTCAAAAGCCGAGCGCGCCGCCACCAGGTCATCGTCTTTACCCAGTTGGCTCCTCACCTGTGCCAAAGCCTCAGTTTTGCGCTGTATCTCGAGGTCTACCTCTTGAAGCTCGTAAAGCTGCTTCGCCTTGTTCATAACACTTCACCTAGGATAGCTCAGATAGACGAATTAAGCAAGCCTTATACTGTCAGCAGTCAGTTTTCGGGAGAAAGTTCACCACAGAAGATAGATGAAAAATGGCGGGCAAAATAATTGCTTTTTGGGGCCCGATATGTTATAAATACACCTGGAAAATTTAATAGCTAAAGTAGAGGTGCCTGGGCGCGAGCTCAGGCTCAAACGGATAGCAAGTGCGGTGAGAATCCGACGCAGTCCCGCTACTGTGACTCGCTAAGGCGAGAAGTCAGAACGCCGACCTCTAGCTGAGCTACGATGCCTCCGCGGAGAGGGGTTGGCTCTTTTTATTGCCAGAGTTATCATGGGAACGTCCCCTCGTTCTGCAGAGCGAGGGGATTTTCGTTTTATCTGCAGACAAAGGAGGAATTATGAGAAAGACCTGTCTGGCGCTACTTCTCATCATAGTAATTGCTGCTGCCACCGCATGCGCCGGCGCTCAATCCGGCCCTGGAACAATAACGATAACGGATGACGCGGGAAGGCAGGTACACCTAGATAGCGTGCCGGCCAGAATCATTTCCCATGTCCCGAGCATCACGGAAACTCTTTTCGCTCTCGGCTTGGGGGACAAAGTCGTGGCGGACAGCGACGATTGCGACTATCCCGAGGCAGCCAAAACCAAACCCAAGATCGGTGGTTATTACACCCCCAACATAGAAGAAATCGTAGCGATGAAGCCAGACCTCGTCCTGACGGACGGCTATGTACCCGAGCTTATTACCAAGCTCGATAGCTTAGGGATCCCCATTGTAGTCATAAACCCCAAGGATATCAACGGCGTCCTAAGCGACATCGAGTTACTTGGGAACATCACCGGCAGCCAGCAAAAGGCACAGGAGATTACCAGCGACATGAAAAAGCGCATCGACGCTGTCGTCAATACGGTGGGCAACGCCTCACGCCCCAGCGTGTTTTATGTGTTAGATGCCACTGACACCACTAAACCCTGGACAGCGGGGCCAGGCTCATTTGTCGATGCCCTGATTAGCCTGGCCGGTGGAGTGAACGTGGCCGCCAGCGCTTCAGACCCCTGGATACAATTCAACATGGAGGAGTTAGTCGGAGCCAACCCGGACATCATTCTACTGGATTCCAATATGGGCACGACAGTTATACCACCCCAAGAATTAAAGGAGCTGCCAGTATGGCAGGATTTGACAGCAGTGAAAGAGAACCGGATTTATACCATTGACGCCGATCTGGTAGACCGCTCCGGCCCACGCATCGTGCAGGGGCTGGAAGACATAGCAAAGATTCTACATCCCGAATTGTTCAAGGACTAGGCGTGAGCAAATAAGAGGAGCATTAAGTTGAGAACATTAAAGCAGGCCCTGCGAGAGATCAAGCCCCTGGATGAGAAGGCTATGGCTGCAGCCCGAGCCCGCCAGGATACTCTGACTAAACCGCTGGGGAGCCTGGGGCGGTTGGAGGAGCTATCTATTAAGCTGGCAGGCATAAGGGGCGAGCCCATACCCAGGATAAATCACAAGGCGATTGTGACGATGGCGGCAGACCACGGAGTAGTAGCCGAGGGCGTAAGCGCTTATCCTCAAGCGGTAACTCCTCAGATGGTGCTGAACTTTTTACGCGGGGGCGCGGGCATCAATGTTTTGGCAAAGCATGTGGGCGCTAGAATCATCGTCGTAGACATAGGTGTAGCAGCCGACATAGACTCTCATCCTGCTCTGCTCTCCAGGAAAATTGCCTGCGGAACGAGCGATATGGCCCGCGGGCCTGCGATGAGCCAGGAGCAGGCAATAAAATCTATCGAGGTTGGACTGGAAATAGTAGAAAAGGAAGTCAAGAAAGGGCTGGATATCGTGGGCACCGGCGATATGGGCATAGGCAATACCACACCGAGCAGCGCCATCACCGCTGTCATCACCGGAGAAAAGATAGAAAAGGTAACAGGCAGAGGCACTGGAATCGACGATAAGCAACTGGCGCACAAGGTAGAGGTCATAGAAAGAGCGCTGGAGATAAATAGACCGAATGCAGATGACGCTACAGATGTGCTTGCCAAAGTCGGCGGCTTTGAGATTGGCGGGCTCAGCGGTGTTATTCTCGGAGCAGCAGCTCATCGCATCCCGGTTGTGATCGACGGGTTCATCTCCGGAGCAGCGGCGCTCATCGCTGTGGGGCTGTCACCCGGAGTAAAGGATTACCTCATCGCCTCACATTGCTCTGTGGAGATCGGGCACAAAGCGATACTCAAATATCTGGGATTAAAGCCAATACTGAACCTCGAGCTCCGCCTGGGCGAGGGCACGGGAGCGGCGCTGGGCATATTCCTGGTTGAAGCTGCAGCCAAGATACTGGCCGAGATGGCTACCTTCGCGGAGGCGGGGGTATCCGAGAAAGATAAATCCTAAATAGGCTAACCGCAGAGGGCGCTGAGTTCGCAGAGAGGAAAGGAATGAAATTGGCAAGGGCAGAATGGGGGGGCGCTAATCCCCCTTGCCCCCTTTAGGAAAGGGGGAATTTCAAAAATTGAATGAAAAATGCAGATGACTGAGTGTATCTGAGATTCTTCGTCCTTCCTGAAGAAGGACTCAGAACGATACAAAACGAAGGGGTCAGGGTGACATTGAGTTGAGGAGAATATATTGGGGTTCGTAGCAGCGTTGCAGTTTTTGACAATATTCCCTGTTCGACTGAAGGTCAGCGCTAATGCCCTGCGCCGTTCTATAGCCTATTTCCCGCTAGTGGGAATGCTCATAGGGGGGATACTCTACGGGCTGGACCGGCTTTTCACGCTGGCCTTTCCCATGAGCCTGGTAAATATATTACTGATAATCGCTCTGGCTGCGATGACCAGAGCGCTGCACCTGGACGGTTTCATCGACACCTGTGACGGGCTGGCAGGAGGTCGCTCGCCAGAAGAGCGATTGACTATCATGCGTGACAGCAGGGTAGGAGGCTTCGGAGTAGTGGGTGGTTGCCTTCTGATTCTGCTCCAATACGTTGCATTAACCGTTGTGCCCAATGAGCACCGGATGGCAGCCCTTCTCCTCATGCCGACGATAGCCCGATGGACGATGGTTTGCGCAATTTTCGCCTTCCCCTATGCCAGAGAACAGGGGATGGGGAAAATATTTCAGGAAGGTACAAAGTGGCCGTGGCTGGCTCTAGCAACCGCAATCACCCTGGCTTCCTGCATGGGCTTGATGTGGCTGAATGGCCTGGCCGTGATGGCCGCAGCAATGCTTGTTGCCTTATTAGTGGCGAACTGGCTCAGCGGAAAGCTGGGGGGTCTTACCGGCGACTCCTACGGCGCTATCAATGAATTAGTCGAGGTTTCAGTACTGATTCTAATACCACTGATAACATGGAGTTACGGCGTATGAGTATAACGTTTATCCTCGGCGGAGCGCGAAGCGGCAAAAGCCGCTTCGCGCAGGAGCTCGCTGCCAAGCTGGGGAAGAGAGTGCTTTTCGTCGCCACGGGTGAGCCGCTCGACGAAGAGATGTACGCCCGCATCGAGGCACACAAGAGGTCGCGGTCTACCGCCTGGAAAACCCTGGAGGCTCCGACCGATGTTGCTAAGGCGATAAAGGGAAAAATAGGCGACGCTGAGGTCGTCATCATCGACTGTATGACACTTCTGGTATCCAATCTCATGGGAACAGAGGACATAGATGCGAAGACATTGGAGGAGAAAGTAACCGCCGAACTGAAGGAACTCGTTGGCTTTATGAGAACAAGCAAGGCCCATTTCATCATCGTCTCCAACGACGTGGGACTGGGGTTAGTACCGCCATACCCTGCGGGCCGGGTCTACCGTGATGCTCTGGGTATGGCAAATCAGATGCTCGCCAGGAATGCCGATGAGGTCTATTTCATGGTCGCCGGCATCCCGATTCCGCTGAAAGGAGCACATCCAAAGTGAAAGTAGCCTGCTGTTGGAGCAGTGGGAAGGATAGCTGCTATGCCTGCTGGAGGGCTTTATCCGAGGGATTTGACGTTCGCTACTTGGTCAGTTTCGTATCAACAGCAGGATTCGGCAGAAGTGCATTTCACGGGATAAGGGGCGAGCTAATACACATGCAGTCGGAGGCAACGGGAATACCGATGATTTTGTGTGAGACCACCTGGGAGGGCTATGAACAGGCATTCAGAGAAGTATTGGGCAAGCTCCGTGAGATGGGTATCGAAGGCCTGGTAACCGGAGATATAGATATGATTGAACATCGGACGTGGACAGAAAACATGTGCGAGGAGTTCGGCCTCAAGGCCTTGATGCCCCTGTGGAAGCTCGACCGCGAAGAGATACTAAAGGGATTTATAGACGAGGGCTTTGAATCAATTATAGTATGCCTCAAGGCTGATAGCTGTGACGATAGATGGCTGGGACGCAAGATAGACCAAGGGTTCATGGCTGAGCTACAGGACTATAGCCGCAGCCACAGTTTCGATATCTGCGGCGAGAATGGAGAATACCATACCTTTGTCATAGATGGCCCTTGTTTTAAGACGCATATCTCGATAACCCCTGGCGATAAGGTATTCAGCGAGGGTTACTGGTTTCAGGACATCGTAAAAGCAGAATTAATTCGGAAGACCGTTTGAATGAAAAGGCGTAACCGAGCAGCAATAGTACTGATCTCGCTAGCACTGATCCTGATAGCAGCAGTGTTACTTGCCTGTGCTTTGGGAGCAGTATCCATACCGCCGCTGGACATTGTCAAAATGACCCTGAACAAAATCCACTTCTCTGATTTCCAGGCTACCTGGCAGCCGGCCGATGAGACCATTATCTTCCAAATCAGATTGATTCGGGTGGTAGCCGCAGCCCTGGTGGGAGCAGCCCTGGCCGTTGCGGGCGTCCTTTTCCAGGGTTTGCTGCGCAACCCCATGGCTGACCCCTACATCACAGGGACATCGGCAGGAGCTGCTCTGGGAGCCACTATAGCTATGATGTTGCCTCTCGGGCTAGCCTTCTCAGGCCTCGGACTGATACCAATTGCAGCTTTCTGCGGGGCACTCGTCACAATTTTGCTGGTGTACAACCTGGCCAGGGTGGGAAGCAAGACGCCTATCGTCAGCATGTTACTGGCAGGTTTCGTGGTAAGTTCCATGCTCAGCGCAGTCATGAGTTTGCTCATCATGACGAATGGTGAACTGCAACTCAAGCTGCACTCTATCTTCTCATTCCTCGCCGGCAGCATCTCAGTACAGTACTGGAGCCAGATAGCAGTCATCGCCCCTCTGGTCATAGGAGGAATCATCGTAGCACTATTTTTCGCCTTCCACCTCAATGCCTTCTCTCTAGGGGAGGAGCAGGCCGCTTATCTGGGAATTAATGTCGAGCGAGAGAAGATATTGATACTGGCCCTGGGCTCGCTTCTGACCGCTTGCGCTGTCTCTTTAAGCGGGCTTGTCGGCTTTGTGGGACTGGTGATGCCACATGCTGTAAGGCTGGCTCTGGGCCCAGACCATCGCTTGCTCATCCCGTCGTCTGCGCTGGCTGGAGCTACTTTTCTGGTGGTCGCCGATACCCTCGCCCGAACCTTGATTGCACCCACGGAGCTGCCTGTGGGCATCATCACCGCTCTCATCGGCGCCCCGTTCTTTATCTACCTACTAAGACGCACGAGGAGGGAATATGCTTTCTAATTCAAACAGCCTGCTCATGCAGAAAGTATCCTTCTCCTACTTCAACGGGCTGGTACTGCGAGACATAGACCTGACTGTAGCAGATGGGGAGATGGTAGGGCTGATAGGACCCAACGGCTGCGGCAAGACGACTCTGCTGAAGCTAGCCTGCGGGGTATTGCTTCCGGTTAAGGGAGAAATCTCGCTAGGGGGAATAAACCTGAAGAAGCTACCGCGCAAACAGGTGGCGAGGCATGTGGCAGTAGTCCCCCAGTATTTCAATATCCCATTCGCTTTCACCGTAGCCGAAGTGGTTCTGCTGGGCCGCACCCCATTCGTTAGTGCCATCTCAGGTGAGACCAGGCAGGACCATGAAATGTGTGCCCTGGCATTGGGACTGGCCGGAATCAATCACTTAAAGAATCGCTATTTCAATGACCTGAGCGGCGGCGAACGCCAGAAAGTGATCCTGGCCATGGCCCTGGCTCAAGAGCCCAGACTATTGCTCCTCGATGAGCCTACAACCCATCTCGATATAAGCCACCAGGTCGAGATGCTGGAACTGGTCAAGAGCCTTAACCGGGAACAAGGGGTTACCATTATCGCCGCCATGCATGACCTGAACCTGGCATCGCTGTTTTTCGATCGCCTGATCCTGCTTAAAGAGGGAACTATCGTCGCCGATGGCTCACCCCGAGAGGTATTGACCGAAAGCAGCATACAGGATGTCTTCTCTGCTTCGGTGAAAGTCAGCCAGCATCCCGTAACCTTGGCTCCGCACATAGTTGTACTGCCCAGAGAGGTAACCACCAAGAATCATGTAGCGTCGTGACTCGCCTCCCAGCACCGGAGCGTCGCCATCCTTCTTTGGGAAGGATGGCGACGCTCCATTTGTCAGCAAATGGCCTCGAGGGAACTTACTTGCCAGGCGATGCTGCCGAGTTTATAATCATTCAGCAAGATCCTGAACCTTACACTTGGGCCAAACCAAGAATTCAATCATGAAAAGAATCCATCTCACTCAAGAGCTAGCTTATAATGGGCTTACTGTGGAGAAAGCCATCGCAAATCGGAGGTCGCAGCGAGGCTTTACAGGTGAGACAATGCCCCTGGTAGAACTCTCACATCTTCTGTACTACTCAAGCGGCATCACAGACAAGCGCCACGGATTAAGAGCCGCCCCTTCGGCGGGCGCTACCTACCCTATCGAGGTCTACGCCATAGTAAATAACATCGAAGGTCTGGCCAAGGGCACATATCACTACCTGGTCTCATCCCATGAACTGGAGCTTCTCCGCGAGGGCGACTTCGGCAACGAGATGTCGCGGGCTGCCCTCCAGGAGAGGATGTTCAAACAGGCCAATGTGATAGTAGCGCTCTCCGCCGTGTTTCAGCGCACCCAGCAGCGATATAGAGAGCGCGCTCAACGCTACATATGTTTCGAGGCGGGGCACATCGCGCAGAACACATATCTCATAGCTACCTCACTGGGATTGGGAGCCTGTGCTATCGGTGCTTTTTACGACAATGAATTCAACCGCTTACTTGGGTTAGATGGCAGGAACGAGAGCGTGCTTTATATTATGGCAGTTGGCAAAATTTAGCAGGGGGAAGTTCTTGGATAAGACCAAAATTATTATCACGAGAGAAGAGATCGCCAAGAGGATAGCTGAACTCGCGGCCGAGCTCAGTAGAGACTATAAGGATAAGAACCCTATCCTCATCGGCGTTCTGAAGGGCAGCTTCGTTTTCCTGTCAGACTTGGTCCGTGCCATGAACATACCTGTCGAGGTCGACTTCATCAGAGTATCGAGCTACGGTGCATGCAAGGAGACCTCGGGCAAAATCAAGCTGGTACAAGGGCTCAAGATACCGATAAAAGGCAGACATGTGCTGGTAGTCGAGGACATCGTGGACGGCGGACTCACGGTGAGCTTTCTACTAGATTATGTAAAGCACAGAAGGCCTGTTTCAATTAAGTTATGTGCCCTGTTTGACAAACCATCGCGGCGGAAAGTGGAAGTCCCTATCGACTATATAGGATTCACAATCCCCGATGCCTTCGTTGTCGGCTACGGTTTGGACTGTAATGAAAAGTACCGCTATTTGCCCGACCTTTGCATCCTGGAGGAGTAGAATTGAGCCTGGAGAAACTGATAGCCGTAGCCAGAGGCGAGGTTCCAGCAGACCTCTTGCTCACTAATGCCAGGGTTGTTAACACATTCACGGCTGAGATCGAGAAGGGCAATGTCGCCATCTCACGAGGACGTATAGCCGGCATCGGTGACTATCATCAGGCGAAGCAGACTATAGACCTAAAAGGCAAATACCTGGCCCCGGGGCTGCTCAATGGCCATATCCATATCGAGAGTTCCCTTTTACATATCGCTGAGTACGCCAAGGCAGTGGTGCCCAGAGGGACTTCCGCTATAGTCACCGATCTTCACGAGATAGCCAATGTTGCCGGACTGAGGGGTATCAGGTATATGATGGACTGCGCTCGAGGGCTACCGTTAGACTGCTATTTCATGGCTCCCTCCTGCGTGCCTGCCACACATCTCGAGACGTCCGGTGCTCAGCTTGGCGCAAAAGAGCTTCAGACCGCCTTGAAATGGAAGAACGTTATCGGCTTGGGCGAGTTGATGAACTTCCCAGGTGTGTTGATGCGAGACGAAGAGGTATTAAAGAAGCTTAGACTGGCTAAAGGCAAAGTGATAGATGGGCACGCCCCCGGAGTCAGCGGCAAGGATTTGAATGCCTATCTGGCAGCAGGGGCCAGCTCCGACCACGAGTCTACTGCCATAGAGGAAGGAAGAGAAAAACTGAGACGCGGTATGTATCTCATGATACGAGAGGGCTCATCGGAGAAGAACCTGGATGAACTGCTGCCTCTGGTCACAGACAAGACCTATAAGAGATGCCTTTTTGTGACCGATGACCGTACCTGCGCCGACCTGCTCAGGGAAGGCGATATAGACGCCGTAGTCAGAAAGGCGATAGCAAGAGGACTCGACCCCATCCGCGCCATCCAGATGGCGACCATCAATACTGCCGAGCATTTCAGGCTGAGGCAAGTCGGAGCGGTAGCACCGGGATATGTGGCTAATTTAATCGTAATTGACGACCTGTCAAAGCTGAGCGTAGACATGGTATTTCACCAGGGAAAGCTGGCAGCCCGGGAGGGCGAGGCGCTTTTTTCTGCTTCTCGGCGAACCGACCCCAAGATCACCCACTCTGTCAACATCAAACCATTCGACATAGACGCATTAAAGATACCGGCCTCCAGGAAGGACTTACCGATTATTGAGATTGTCCCTGGACAGATAATCACCAGGAGTATCAAGCTGGAGGCGAATGTCAAGAACGGCTTTGTGGTGCCGGACATGGAGCGCGACATACTGAAGCTGGTAGTGGTGGAAAGGCACAAAGCTACCGGCAACATAGGTTTGGGATTCGTAAAAGGGTTCGGACTCAAAAACGGGGCGTTGGGCTCATCCATAGCCCACGACTCTCATAATATCGTTGTCGTGGGCACAAACGACCAGGATATTTTCGCGGCAGTTAAGGAGGTCGAAAGGCTACAGGGCGGTCTGGTTGCTGCGGCTGGAGGCAAAATCAGATGGTCTTTAGCATTGCCTATTGCCGGGCTGCTCTCGGAAGAGCCGCTTGAGGCTGTAGTGCCTGAGCTGGAGAAACTACAGAAGACGGCTGCTGATTTGGGTTGTGTGCTGCCGTCGCCCTTCGCTACACTATCATTCCTGGCCCTGCCCGTGATACCTGAGCTAAGACTAACGGATAAAGGACTGGTCGACGTAGTAGCATTCAAGCTACTAGGCTGATATTGAGGGAGACGTATGAACCCTGAAACAACCAAACCACTGCCAAATATCACGTTCAGGCTGATGGCATTTTTCCTTGCATTGCATCGCAGGTTTGTGGATGTCAGAAAGCCTCTGGAGAAAGCCGGCATCAAAGAGGGTCAAACGGTCCTGGACTTTGGCTGCGGTCCTGGCTTCTATGCTATCGCAGCCGCTAGGATGGTTGGGGCAAAGGGGAAAGTATACGCTCTGGACATTCACCCTCTAGCAGTGCAATCGGTGCAGAAAAAGGCTAAAAAAACAGGCTTGACCAATATCACCACAATCCTTTCAGACAGAGACACACGGCTGCCAGACCAGAGCATAGATGTAGCGCTGGCATACGACATGATTCACATGGTAGAAGATAAACAAGCTTTGCTGAGGGAACTGCACAGGGTACTGAAGCCTAACGGTGTTCTCTCGGTCATCGTAGGGCATATAAAGGTTGAGGACGCTCTAAAGATTCTGGAACAGGACAGCCTCTTCTCTCTTAGAGACCGGCAAGGCAGGCTCATAAATCTCAAGAAAGGCAAAGTGGGTTAGATGGAAGGCTTCAAGATTATCGAGTGGCTGGGTGACAGAATAAAGATAATCGACCAGACAGAATTGCCTCATAAAGAGGTATTTCTGGAGCTGCGCGACTGCCATGAGGTAGCCGATGCTATAAAGAAGCTATGTATTCGGGGAGCACCCGACATCGGCGTCGCCGCTGCCTACGGCTTCGCCCTGGCAGCGCAGGGAATAAAGGCAAGCTCCAAAGCTGATTTCCTGACCAAGCTGCGCCCTATCAGCGAGACGCTGGCCTCATCCCGGCCCACAGCGGTCAATCTCTTCTGGGCCCTGGAGAGGATGAACAAAGTCGCTCATAGCGGCAAAAACGTGTCGCAGATAAAGGCAGCCCTCATCACTGAGGCGCAGTGTATAGAGACTGAAAACGACGAGGCAAACCGCCGTCTCAGCGAGCTCGGAGCTGCGTTGATTCAGGATGGATTCACCATACTGACCCACTGCAATGCAGGGTCTCTGGCTACGGCGGGATACGGCACGGCGCTGGGCGTAATCAAAATGGCCAAGGAGCAAGGCAAAAAAGTGAAGGTTTATGCCAACGAGACCCGCCCACTGCTGCAGGGAGCCAGGCTCACCGTGTGGGAATTGCTCAAGGAAAACATCCCGGTGACTTTGATCACCGACAGCATGGCTGGCTATTTCATGAACAAGGGCGTAATCAACTGCGTCATAGTGGGGGCGGACCGCATAGCTGCTAACGGCGATGTGGCTAATAAGATCGGCACCTATACGATGGCGGTGCTGGCTACAGAGAACGGCATTCCCTTCTATGTGGCAGCCCCTATGAGCACAATCGACTTCTCGCTGTCATCGGGCGCAGATATACCCATCGAGGAACGCAACCCGGATGAGGTCACTCACATCCAGGGCATCAGGATTGCACCCAAAGGTGCTAAGGCAGCCAACCCCGCCTTCGATGTGACACCCCATTGTTACGTCTCAGCTATCATTACCGAGAAGGGTGTAGCCAGAGAGCCGTATGTGGAAAAAATGAAGGAACTTGCGAAATGAGGAGTGAAAATGCCAGAAGCGAAGCTAGGTGTAATCGGCGGCAGCGGGCTTTATGAAATAGAGGGGCTCAGCGATGTAAAAGAAGTGCAGGTGAAAACACCTTTTGGAGAACCCAGCGATGCCATAGTTTTAGGCAATCTGGGGAAGTCAAGGATCGCTTTCCTCCCCAGGCATGGCCGCGGTCATCGCATAATGCCTACCGAACTGCCGGTACGAGCCAATATCTGGGCTTTGAAGTCGCTGGGAGTAGAGCAGATAATCGCTGTGAACGCTGTGGGCAGCTTGCAGGAAGATATCCAGCCTCTGGACCTTGTTATTCCCGACCAGATAATAGACCGCACCAAAAGACAGGTAAGTACATTCTTTGGAGAAGGGATCGTAGGACATGTTACCTTCGCCGACCCCTTCTGCCCGGTGCTCAGCCAGCTCCTCTACCAGGTAGCATCACACGCTGACTTAAAAGACAAGGTGCGCAAGGTGCACCCCAAGGGCACTTATATAGCTATAGAAGGGCCCCTGTTCTCCACTAAGGCAGAATCCAACCTGTACCGCTCCTGGGGAGCAAGTGTAGTGGGCATGACTGCTATACCTGAAGCCAAGCTGGCGAGGGAAGCCGAGATTTGTTACGCCTCCATCGCCTGCGTTACCGACTACGATTGCTGGCACGAGGTGCATGAGTCAGTCACCATAGAGATGGTGATCTCAAACCTGATGAAGACCCTGGAGGTTGCCAAGGAGGTAATAAAAAAAGCCAGCGCCCAGCTTCCCAAACGAAGCGATTGCGGTTGCGCTACAGCACTCAAAGATGCTATCATTACATCAAGAGAATTAATTCCGCAAAAGAGGAAGGAGGAGCTTTCTCTGCTGATAGGGAAATACCTCAAGTGACCAAAGGGGGATTTGAGCTAAACGGGCTGGCTACCGGTATAGGCAGCATGCCATATGTTGAGCCTCGGGAAGCCTGCTCTTTAGTTTTAAAGTATCTCTCTGAAATACCTGCATGGCCGCAATTGCCCAAGAAGTCATTTCTGGAAAATATGTACGTCCAGTTCAGCGAGGGCTTCCCCGGGGTGATAGTGGAAGGAGAACGTATCTGGGTAGACCGCTCTCAAGATTTGAGCAAGGGTTTAGAGCGACTCTACTCCGCCTACCTGGAGAATAAGATAGAATATGGCGAGATAAGCGCCAAACACGCCGCAGGGCTGCACACGTTTCTTAAAGAGGCTAAACAGAAAGAGCGAAAGGCAGTTAAAGGACAGGTGACCGGACCAATAAGTTTCGGGCTATCCGTAACGGACCAGAATCGGCGTCCGCTTCTCTACGATGAGATGCTGGCCGATGCTATAGCCAAGCACCTCAGGTTGAAGGCTGCCTGGCAGGAGACAGCGCTCAGGAGCGTGTGCCCCAAGACTATCATCTCTGTCGATGAGCCTTATCTATCTTCTCTGGGCTCAGCGTTCGTATCCACTTCACGAGAGCAGGTTGTAACTCTACTGGAGGAAGTACTGGGAGGCATAAGTGGCCTCAAGGCTGTACACTGCTGCGGCAATACCGACTGGTCGGTTCTGTTACAGACCTCTCTGGATATCTTGAGCTTCGATGCCTATAACTATGGAGAAACCCTGGCACTCTATCCAGACGGGGTGAACAGCTTTCTCAATCGCGGAGGGGTTATAGCATGGGGCATTGTTCCCAACGATGAGCAGGCCCTGAACAAAGAGACGGAAGCCAGCATCGGAGACAGGCTGGAGAAAACGATGGGGCTGCTCTCAAAGAAAGGTATCAGCTACGATACCATCAAATCGCAGTGCCTGATTACTCCTTCCTGCGGGCTGGGCTCTATCTCTATAGAAGCAGCCACAAGAGCCTTAGAGTTGACTGCTGCGGTCTCAGCGGACTTTAGAAAGAGTCATAATATACAGAGCTGATAAGCAGTAAATAATCAGCAAATAAATTAACAGTACTTTGAAGGAGGCACTATGAGCCGAAAGGCACGAAAATTGGCCAGGGGTGTGGCTATTGCGGGGGCCGGTATGTCGAAGTTTGGCGCATTTCCGGACAAAAACGGCCGTGACTTGTTCGTGGAAGCATTCACAGAAATGGCCAAGTCGGTAGACAAGGGCATAGATACAAAAGACATTGAAGCTCTCTATGTGGGAAATTTCTCCAGCGACCTTTTTGAGGGACAAGGGCATATCGCTCCCATTATGGCGGACTGGGTAGGACTGGTACCCAAGCCAGCCATCAGGGTAGAGGGCGCCTGCGCCAGCGGCGGAATTTCTATTCGGGAAGGATTCATAGGCATAGTCTCCGGTCTTTACGATATTGTACTGGTCAGCGGCGTGGAAAAAATGAGCTATCTTCCCACGGAAAGGGTAACCGATACACTCGCCTCTGCCGCCGACACCATTTATGAGGGCTGCTGTGGATTTACGTTCCCCGGCCTGTATGCTGCCATGGCTACAGCGTATATGGCGAAGCATGGCGCCACTGTGGAAGATTTCATGAGAGTGGGTATTAAGAACCACAAAAACGGGGCTCTAAACCCCAAAGCACAATTCAACAAGTCCATAAGAGACCTGATGAACGCCAGGATGGAGAAAGCAAAACAAAAAGGCGAGCCGTTACCCGCCTGGAAAGATGAGTTCGATTTTCTCAAAGACCCCCAGGCGAATCCCACAGTCGCCTGGCCGATGAAGCTGTTTGACTGCTCGCCCATCACCGATGGGGCAGCCTGCATTCTTCTAGTCGCTGAGGACCTGGCTAAGAACTTCACCGACAAACCAATCTACATCATCGGTTCCGGGCAGGGCAGCGACCACGCACTGCACGAGAGAGAAGACATGACCACCATACAATCGGCGAAGGTTGCCGCAAAAGAAGCTTACGAGATGGCAGGGGTGACATCCCAGGATATCCAGATCGCCGAGGTACATGATTGCTTCACCATCGCTGAGCTGGTGGCCGTCGAAGACCTGGGGTTCTTCAAGCCTGGAGAGGGTACCAAGGCAACCAAAGATGGACTTACAGCTCGCGAGGGAGCTAAACCGATCAATACCTCCGGCGGGCTGAAATCCAAGGGACACCCAGTGGGGGCTTCCGGGGTGGGGCAGGTAGTGGAGATATGGCATCAGATGAGAGGGACAGCGGGGCCCAGGCAGGTCCCTGGAAAAGACATCCGCCTCGCCTTATCGCACAATGTCGGCGCTACGGGAGGCACCTGCGTAGTTCACATTTATGAGAGGAGATAATACCTTGACAGAGGAAAGAAAAGTAACCAGCAATTCATTTTACCAGTTTCTCGCCGAGAAGAAACTCATGGCTTCCAGATGTAAGAAGTGTCAGGCACTCTATTTACCGCCTCATCCTATATGTGAGAAATGCTACAGCACAGATGTAGAATGGGTAGAGATGAAGGGAAGCGGTAAGCTCGCTGCTTTCACTGCCATCTCCGTAGGCCCAACCTGTACCATCGCGGAGGGCTACAATAGAAACAATCCCTACCTGGTGGGAATAGTAAAAATGGATGAAGGCCCCAAAATCTGCGGCCGTATTCATGGTATTGACCCCAAAAACCCTGAAAAAATCAAAGTGGGAACGCCAGTTAAGATAGAGTTTATGGAGCATCAAGAAGGCGCCAGGAATTACCTCAACTTCAGGGCGCAGTAAGCAGAGAAAACGGCTTGGACTTTAACTAAGGAGGCAAAGTTGGCAGGCATATTATCGTATGGTGCTTATATCCCCATGTGGAGAATGAGCAGAGACGAGATAGCCAAGTCAATAGGCAGTGCATCGCTGGGTGGAGAGAGGGCCGTTATATCCTGGGACGAAGACAGTCTGACGATGGGAGTGGAGGCAGGCCTCGATTGTTTAACAGGCTTCGAGCCCAAGGAAATAGACGGACTTTACTTTGCCACCGTTTCCTCTCCCTTCAAAGAGAAGCAATCTGCTTCCTTAATCGCTTCGGCTTTAGACCTCAGAAAGGACATATTCACCTTCGATTTCACAGACTCGCTGAGGGCGGGGACACTGGCGGTAAAATCTGCCTCGGATGCTGTAAAAGCAGGGACAATGAAGAAAGTCCTGGTTATTGCTGCCGATGCCAGGAAAGCTGAGCCGCGCTCTGATGCCGAACAGGCATTCGGTGACGGCGCGGTTGCCTTATTGCTGGGTGACGGGAAGGATTCCCTCGCAGAGATAGAGGACTTCTCCACTGTACTAGACCCCATACCGGGCCCGTGGAGAAGGGAAGAAGACTCATATCCCAAAGTATTCGATGGAAGGCTTGACACCAGATATGGGCTGCTGAAGGACGTCCCTCAGGCAGTTGGCGATCTGATGAAGAAACACAGCATCCAGGCGAAGGATATATCCAAGTTTGCATTCTACGGTCCCGATGCAAGGAGCCACGCAGCTATCGCGGCCCCGTTGAAGATAGACGCGAAGACTCAGATGCAAGACCTCTTATTTAAAAGCGTAGGAGTAACCGGGACAGCACACTGCCTGTTGCTCCTGGTAGCAGCACTGGAACAGGCAAAGGCGAACGACAGGATTATATGCGCCAGCTATGGCGAAGGTAGCGATGCCCTACTGATAAAGACTACCGAAAAAGTGGAACAAGTGAAAGGCAAGCGTAAAGGCACAAAATATGTATCCACTAAGAAAATGATCTCGTCGTACGGGCGCTTCCTGGCGGTCAAAAAAGAGATTGATGTCGGTTGGCCGGAATGGGAGAAGAGCTCTGTGGTCAAATACTGGAGAGACGAGAGCTGGCTGCTGCCATTCTATGGCATGAAATGCAACAAGTGCGGAGCGCTGCAATATCCTGTGAGAAAAGTCTGCACAAACTGCGGTGAGAAAGACAACCATGTAAAAGTAAAGCTGGCCAGAAAAGGCAGGGTCTTCACTTTTACTCATGACTACCTGCTGGGACCCGGGAATTTCACAGGCGACGGTATTAATCCCACCTCGAGGGTACTTGTCGACCTTGAAGACGGGTGCCGAATGTGGCTGGAAATGACAGACCACGAAATCGAAGAGGTAAACATAGGCACATCAGTAGAACTGACCTTCAGGCTGCTTCATCAGAAGAGCGGCTTCCTTTTCTATGGATGGAGAGCCAGGCCTGTAAGACAATCTAGCTGAATTCGGAGGAGAAAAGTGCCAGAGAGCTTGAGAGATAAGGTAGCAATCATTGGAACCGGGATCACAAAATTCGGAGAGCATTGGGAAGAAGACGCAGGTGATTTGATTGTCGATGCGGTATATGACGCCTGCAAAGAAGCAAACATTGACCTGCGCAAAGATACCGATGCCCTATGGGTTTCCACGCTTTATGATTGGTCAGGCATGTCAGGATGGGCAGCCGCCGAGCCTCTGAAGTTGTTCGGCAAACCTGTTACCAGGGTAGAAAATCAATGCGCTTCGGGCATGGATGCCGTTAGAAATGCAGCATACGCCGTAGCTGCTCATAGATACGATATAGTTATAGCCTGTGGCGTAGAGAAAGTCCTGGACCAAGGTGGCAGGGGGCTATCTCAGGAGATACTATACTGGCACCCTTCATTACCGTGGCAATCCGCACCTGCCTATTTTGCTCCCTGCGCCATCCGGGCATTCAAGGAATGGGGCTGGACTAGAGAGGACCTGGCAAAAGTCGCTGTTAAAAACCATCAAAACGGAGCAAAGCATCCCAAGGCACATTTCAGAAGAGAGATAACTATTGAGACGGTATTAAATGCACCCATGATTTCTTATCCCCTCACCCTTTTTGATTGCTGTGCCCTGTCTGAAGGAGCAGCCGCAGTCGTGCTTACAAGGCCGGAAATAGCCAAGAGGCTGGTGGGTGACAATTACGCTACAATAAAAGGAATGGCTCTGGCTGTGGAGACTCAATGGCCATATTTCAAGCCCGGCTGGACTGGCCTGTCCTTTGCGGCAACTGTAAGGGCGGCTGAGGATGCTTATAAAGAGGCTGGGATAACAAACCCGCGCCAGGAATTGGATTTCGGGATAGTCCACGACTGCTTCACCATAACGGAGCTGATGACCTATCAGGATATGAAGCTGTGTAAACCTGGAGAGGGCGCAGAGCTAATCAGAGCCGGAGTCACAGCTATCAACGGAGACTTCCCCATAAACCCTGATGGTGGGCTCAAATGCTTCGGGCATCCCGTTGGCGCTACTGGAGTTAGAATGATAGCCGAGCTGACAAAGCAGGTTCTGGGAAGGGCAGAAGGTTGCCAGGTTAAGGATGCTAAGATGGGCTTTGCACATAATCTGGGAGGCCCACAAGCAATCGCCGCTGTAGGGATAGTAGGCAAGCCAGGTTAGAGATTAGAATGGGGCAATAATATTTTCCCCATAAAAAGCAGGGTGAAATAATATGAACAAGAGAAAAAGGGTAGCAGAACTGAAGCACCGCCATAAGGCCAAGAAGCTGGAAGAGAAAAGAAAAGCTTCGAAGCCCGCTAAATAAAAGTGAGCGAATTCAGCTTCGGTAGAGGGGTAGGCAATAATGCCAGAGCTGGCAGCACTGGTAAAAGCGCTATCGAACCCCAAAGCATATCCGCACAACCCGAAGTCAGTCGAGTTGGTGCAGACGCAGATATCCTTTGTCTTCCTTGCCGGAGATTATGTCTACAAGGTAAAGAAGCCTGTTGACTTCGGCTTCCTCGACTTCACCACTCTAGAGAAACGACGCTTCTATTGCGATCAGGAGGTAATGCTAAACAGGCGTCTTTGCCCCAATATCTACGTGGGGGTAGTAAGTATAACCAGGAAAGGAAAGAGCTTTCTTATCGAGGGCAGCGGTAAAGAGGTCGAATACGCAGTGAAAATGCGCTCCCTTCCCTATCAGCGTATGATGGACAGGATGCTACAGAGAGACCGGGTGACGCCACAAATGGTGGAGATGGTTGCTAAGAGATTGACCGAATTTCACCGCAAGGCAGAAATCAGCGAAGAGTTGGCCAATATCGGAGGGCTCGATACTGTGTCGAAAAACGCTGAGGAGAACTTCGTTCAGGTCAATAGTTATGTCAACCAAACAATTACCAAAGAGCAATACGAACGGATAAAGAATTACACGCATTCCTTTCTCAAAAAAAACGCAGCGTTATTTGCCAGGAGGGTTAAAGAGGGCAGAATAAGGGACTGCCACGGAGACCTGCATGCAGCGCATATCTGTTTCATAGACGGCCTATGTATTTTCGACTGTATCGAGTTCAATGATAGGTTCAGATACATCGATGTTGCCAGCGAGGTCGCCTTCCTGGCCATGGACCTGGATTTCCACAGACGTCCCGAGCTATCGAAACACTTCGCTGACGCCTATGTAAAAGCATCGGGTGACAAAGAACTGCTCCAGTTGCTTGACTTCTATAAATGCTACCGCGCCTATGTTCGGGGGAAGGTGGAAAGTTTCCAGTTGGATGACCCGCATATCTCAGGAGACCAGAAGTCAAAAACACTGAACAGGGCCCGAAGGTACTTCGATCTGGCAGAATTGTATATATCGTAGTTACCCGATTTATCGGGCGGTTTTGTCTGACGAATCAGGCAACTACAGTTTGTATTTGAACATCGTTTTTAAAAGGCTAGAAATGCGAGCAATCAAGAATGTACGTTTGAAGGAATATGATTACTCCTCAAATGGATTCTATTTTGTGACAATTTGCATCAATTATCGAAAGCCCTATCTGACAGGCAAAAACAAGGAGACGGTTCTTCAGTGTATCGAGCAATTACCATGCAAGATAAGCGGAGTAAAACTGGATTATTGCCAAATAATGCCATCTCATATCCATATGATATTGATTTTAGAGCAATGTGAAATTAAACTTGCAGAGATTATCAGAAGATTAAAAGCAGCCGTTACAAAGAAAGTTGGGTTCAGGCTATGGCAGCCAAATTACTACGAGCACGTGATTAGAAATGAACAAGCATTGGCAATGATTCGGGAATATATTCAGAACAATCCATTAGTAGAGGAAATAGAGTTAAAACGATTCTACGAAGCGTAGTTGCCCAATTTATTGGGCGAGTTTGCCTGATAAATCAGGCAACTACAGGTCTTGGAGAATACACAAGGTATTAAATATCTGCTATATCATAGCTTAACATAGGTTAGAGAAGTGGCTACATCAGGATATTTCACGTTGGAGTATTGGAAGGATGGAGGGTGGTACGTAGGTAAGCTAAAAGAGGTCCCCGGAGTATTCAGTCAGGGCAAGTCTCTCAGGGAACTGGAAGAAAATATCCGCGATGCCTATTACCTGATGGTTGAAGAGGGAGAAAGGCCAATCTAAGCGGAGACGTTAAGATGAAAGAGCCATTTCCCAAGTTCGTAAAAGCTAACCTCGGGCCTGACATTTTGCTCATCACCGTTGGGCTTCCCGCCTCCTGGAAGACTGAGACCAGCGAGGAGATAGCGAAGATAAAGGGCTATACTATCGTACGCACCGACCTTATCAGGAAAGAAGTGCTGAAAGGTGAGGACATTTTCGACGAAAAGGTCGCCTCGAATATGGATAAACGGATGCTGGTCTACGATGAGACCTTCCGCCAGGCAGAGGAACTCCTCAAGAAAGGGAAAGGCGTGATAGTCGACGCTACCTTCATCACTCAATCGTTGCGAAGACGGGCCGCTGCTCTGGCAGCCAAATACAAAAGAACCTTTGTCATACTGCAAACTCAATGTCCTCGCGAGGTATCCCTGGCACGGATTGCTAGACGCAGTAAAGAGAAGTATGAATCTAACGCTCTTACCGAACAAGCCTATATCAATAACGAAAAAAAGTTTGAGAAGGTAGACCTTGATGACCTGAAGCTGTTGCACCCCAACCTTGACATTGTGCATTTGATAGTAGATACCCAATTCGATCCGCCTGAAGATTGGTATATCATCGGTATGGATAAGAGATAAGCATTCGAGGAACCATTTCACCGCAGAGAGCGCTGAGAACGCAGAGATGAAGCGTACTTTAAATGAGATAACAGAAGCAGTTATTGGAGCTGCTATAGCTGTTCATAGAGAACTGGGGCCAGGTTTGCTTGAGTCGGCCTATGATGAGGCATGTCTTGCCTATGAATTGACAGAGCGAGGATTGAATGTTGAACGACAAAAAAGCTTGCCTGTGATTTATCGGGAAGTCCTGCTTGATTGCGGATACCGAATAGACCTGCTTGTAGAAGAGCAAATAGTGGTTGAATTGAAGACTGTTGAGAGAGTGGAGCCAATTCACGAAGCGCAATTGTTATCTTATCTCAAGCTATCAGGTTGCAAAGTAGGCCTGCTCATCAATTTCAATGTCAAAGTGCTTAAAAACGGTATCAGAAGGCTCGTCTTCGGGTTTCAAGAACAGTCTTCTCCGCGCTCTCTGCGTGCTCCGCGGTTAAAAGTCACGAACGGGGCTACTAGATGAAAATAGATTTGCACGTACATACCAAGACCGGCTCCGATGGCAATTGGCCAATCGAGGATGTCTTTAGAGAGGCGAAGAGAAGAAACATCGAATTACTCTCAATAACCGACCATGATTCCATATATGCCCAGGCAAGAGCAATAGCTTTGGCCCGAGACTATGGGATTTCTTATATTACCGGCATAGAGTTGAACGTCACGTTTGAATATCCTCAGAGCGAGGGCAAATCCAGCAAATCGCACTCGCTGGATTTTCTCGGTTATCAGTACGATATAGAAAATAAGGAGTTGAAAAACAAGCTCCAATTAATAAGACAACACAGGGAAGCCAGAGCACGTAAGATCCTAAAAAATTTAAATGCGGAGTTCGATAAAGAGGGAATTAAGAGCTTCACGGAGAAAGACCTGGAGAACATACAGGCAACTGTGGATGGCGCATTCGGCCGACCCCATATAGCGAACTATCTGGTTAAAAAGGGAATCGTTAAGGATAAACAGGAGGCATTTGATAAATATCTGGTGAAATGCGATGTGCCTAAGTACCCACTTTCGCTTGCTGAAGCATCAAAGTTGATCAGGAATGCTGGTGGCATATTGGTGTTTGCACACCCCAACGATCCTAATGGCACATCTCTTGTAACTATAACTCGCGATTTGACGCAACAGATGAAGGTAATCGGGGAATATATGTTAGAATATTTAGACGGCATGGAGTGCTGGCATACCAGACACGACGCCAAGACCACTGCTCGTTACATCGAGTTCTGCAGGGGTCATAATCTGGTCATGACCGGCGGCAGCGATTGCCACCAAAACCCGGTTATAATAGGCACTCTGGATTTACCTGACTGGGTTGCCGAGCAATTCAAGTCGAAGACGACAAAGAAGGGCAACAACATCAAAGGAGTAGTATAGTGAGACGAAGAATAGCGGGCAGTAGCGATATTAAGGACGAATCCCTGTCCCCGGCAGGAGAGCTCCGAGTACAATGGGCGTCCCGCGAGATGCCAGTGCTACAGTTGATCGGGAAAAGGTTCGCCAAGAGTAAACCCCTTAAGGGGATTCGTATTTCTGCCTGCCTTCATATCACCACCGAGACAGCCAATCTGGCTTTAACCCTCAAGGCCGGCGGCGCTGATTTAACTCTCTGCGCCTCTAACCCGCTCTCGACGCAGGACGATGCGGCTGCCTACCTGGTTGCGGAGCAGGGCATCCCTGTCTTCGCCATCAAAGGTGAAGACAACAAGACCTACTACAAACATATCAATGCCGCTCTGAACCACAAGCCACATATTACGATGGACGACGGCGCTGACCTTGTGGCATCGATTCACAAGGAACGTAAAGAGCTTATCGGAAATATTATCGGGGGGACAGAGGAAACAACCACAGGTGTGATCAGGCTGAGGAGCTTGGAGCAGGAGAAAAGGCTGAAATACCCCATAATTGCAGTGAACGATGCGCAGACAAAGCACTTCTTTGACAATCGTTATGGCACGGGGCAAAGCTCCATAGACGGTATTACGCGGGCAACCAACATCCTCTGGGCGGGTAAGAAAGTAGTGATCTGTGGATATGGCTGGTGCGGCCGGGGGGTTGCCCTGAGAGCGAAGGGACTCGGCGCCCATGTCATTGTATGTGAAGTTGACCCTATCCGTGCTCTGGAAGCTGTGATGGATGGTTACCAGGCGATGCCTCTGCTCGAAGCAGCCAAGATAGGCGATATCTTCATCACAGTCACCGGAGGTCTCCACATTATCGACAGCGAACACATGCTGGCGATGAAAGATGGGGCAATCGTGGCAAACAGCGGCCATTTCAATGTGGAGATTAACATACCCGCCTTAGAGAAACTATCAGTAGATAAAAAACAGATACGGGGTTCTGTGGAACAATATACGTTCGCCGACAGGAAACATATTTACCTTCTTGGCGAAGGCAGGTTAATCAACCTTGCCGCTGCCGAAGGCCACCCGGCAAGCGTTATGGACATGAGCTTTGCCAACCAGGCTCTTTGCGTCGAGTACATGGTTAAAAGAGGTAAAGAACTTAAGCCCAGGGTCTACCCTGTTCCAGATGAAGTGGATAAAGAAGTGGGCAAGCTCAAACTAAAGGCTATGGGGATTGCTATTGACACCCTGACCCCAGAACAACGAAAATATCTGGAGAGCTGGGAGTCAGGAACTTAAAGGAGAGGACAGGCTAATGACTACTACTTTCATGAAATCGCCGTGCATGTTGATAACATCGGAGTCGGTCACCGAGGGGCATCCGGATAAGCTCTGCGACCTGATTTCAGATTCCGTTCTGGATGCCATTATAGCCAAAGACCCGATGGCCAGAGTAGCCTGCGAAAGCATGGCCACAACGGGTCTGGCGATCGTGATGGGAGAGATCACCACCAACTGCTATGTCGAGATACCGCAAATCGTGCGGGAAACTGTGCGAGGTGTAGGTTACACCCGAGCCAAATACGGCTTCGATTGCGATACCTGCGGTGTCATCGTTTCCATAAAAGAGCAGTCGCCGGACATCGCAATGGGAGTGAACCATTCCCTGGAGACAAGGCAAAAGGAGAACAATTCAAACGAGAAAGAGACGTTGGGTGCCGGCGACCAGGGGATGATGATAGGGTTTGCCTGTAATGAAACTCCTGAGCTCATGCCACTTCCAATTACACTGGCCCACAAGCTCTGCCAACGTCTAGCTCAGGTGAGAAAAGATGGAGTCCTGCCCTACCTGCGCCCTGATGGCAAATCGCAGGTTACCGTTGAGTATAGCTACGGAGTGCCCAAACGAATAGAAGCAGTGGTCATCGGCGCCCAGCACAATGAGGCAACCAGCAACGAGGTCATCCACCGGGACATCCAGGAACTGGTAATAAAGCAGATAATCCCCCACAACCTCTTAGACAAGAAGACCAAATACTATATCAATGCTACGGGACGCTTTGTGGTTGGCGGACCGATGGGAGATACCGGACTCACAGGGCGCAAGATATTGGTTGATACGTACGGCGGCATCGCTAGACACGGGGGCGGCTCTTTCTCAGGAAAAGACCCCACTAAAGTAGACCGTTCCGCTGCTTATTACGCCCGCTATGCTGCCAAGAACATTGTCGCCGCCGGACTAGCCGATAGACTGGAGATTCAGGTGTCTTACGCTATAGGTATAGCCCACCCTATTTCCATCTGCATTGAGACATTTGGCACTGCCAAAGTGGACGAGGAACTAATTCATAAGTTACTCAGAAAACACTTCGACTTTCGCCCCGGAGCCATTATCGAATCTCTGAACCTGCGCCGTCCTATTTACAAACAAACCGCTGCTTACGGTCACTTCGGGCGCAACGACCTTGACCTGCCCTGGGAGTGTACCGACAAGGCAGCAAAGCTAAGGGCAGATGCAGGGCTGAAGCCAGATGAGGAGTGCCGTTGAAAGCGATAATTCTCGTGGGCGGGGAGGGACTGCGGCTGCGGCCTCTGACCTGCAATCTCCCCAAGCCCATGGTTCCCATCGTGAACAGACCGTTTCTGGAGCATATGGTCGAACACCTCAAGCGACACCATATCGATGAGATCATTCTTGCTATTTGCTATCTCCCCGACCGCATACAGCAGCACTTTGGAGATGGCAGCAGCTTTGGAGTGAAGTTGAGCTACGCAGTGGAGCAGACGCCTCTGGGAACCGGCGGCGCGGTGAAAAATGCGGAGCAATTTCTGAAAGATACCTTTCTGGTGTTTAACGGCGACATATTCAGCGACTTGGACCTCACCGAGATGGTAAGGTTTCACCTGGCCCATAAAGCAAAGGCTACCATAGCACTTACCCCTGTTAAAGACCCCACATCGTACGGGGTAGTCGAGTTGAACAGCCAGAACAGGGTCAAAGGATTCATCGAGAAGCCGAGCCCGGAGAGGGTAACCTCCAACCTGATTAATGCCGGCATCTACGTCCTGGAACCGGAGATGTTGGAACTTATACCAGCCGGCGTTCGTTCCATGCTGGAGCGCGGGCTTTTCCCCGACCTGGTGAAACGCGGCATCCCTTTTTACGGCTATCAGTCCCATGCCTACTGGCTCGACACCGGCAAACCCGACGACTACTTCAAACTGAATCACGACCTCCTCATGGGCAAAGTCGTCTCCCGTCTTCCGGGCAAAGCGGTCACTGACGGCATCTGGGCAGAGGCAGGCTGCAAAATCCATCCTTCGGTCAAGCTCACTGGGCCGATAGTGATGGGCAGAGGTTGCATCATCAAGCAAAACGCTAAGATTTCAGGGCCGACTGTCCTGGGCAACAGGAGTATTATTGGACAAGGCTGCATCTTAGATGAGGCGATACTCTGGCAGAATGTTAAGCTGGGCAAGGATGTAAGTGTAAAAAACAGTGTGATAGGTAATGACACTACCGTAAAAGACAATACCTGGGTTACCGATGGCTCCATTATCGGCGATGATGTTACTATAGGCAGCGGCAACAAGCTGGAGCACGGCATCAAGGTCTGGGCGAGGAAAACGATTGAGGATAATGCTATCTCATTTTAGAAAGGGTTAAAATGCCACCAATTATCAAGTTCGGCACTGACGGATGGAGAGCCGTAATCGGCGAGGATTTCACTTTCGACAACGTCCGCGCCTGCGCTCAAGGAGTGGCAGACTACCTCCTGGACGGAGGCGCCGCCAAAAATGGCTTACTGATTGGCTACGACACCAGGTTTGCTTCGGAGGATTTCGCCGCTGCTGTAGCCGAGGTAATAGCTGCCAACGGTATCAAGGCATACCTCAACCCCAAGGCAGCACCAACCCCAGTAATCAGCTATGCCATTGTAGTTAAGAAAGCAGCAGGCGGAGTTATCATCACCGCCAGCCACAACCCCCACATTTGGAACGGGTTTAAGTATAAGCCAGAGTACGGCGGAAGCGCCTCACCTGAGGTCACTGCCGACCTGGAGAAACGCATCCATCAAATCGTGAGCAGCGGCAAGGTAAAGCGCCTTCCCTTATCAGACGGCTTGAAGCAGGGCCTGATCGAATATCATGACCCAGCACCGGTATATCTCAGCCACATAGCCGAAATGGTCGACCTCGAACACATCCGCAAAGCAGGATTGAAGATAGCCGTAGATTCTATGTATGGAGCCGGCGCCGGCTACTTCAGAAGATTATTGAAAGGCGGGAGCACCAGGCTAATCGAGCTTAACTTCAAACGCAACCCTCTCTTTCCGGGAATACAGCCCGAGCCTATAGCCTCGCACCTGACCAAACTTTCCAAGAGAGTAAAGGCGAGTGGTGCAGATGTGGGGCTGGCAACAGATGGCGACGCCGACAGAATCGGCGTCCTGGACGAAAACGGCGTGTTCGTGACGCAACTCCAGGTATTCGCGCTCCTCACCCTGTACCTGCTAGAGGTGCGCGGTGAGCGAGGAGCAATCGTAAAGTCGGTAACCACCACGGACATGGTCTACAAGCTGGGCGAGCTTTACTCAGTGCCAGTATTTGAAACACCAGTGGGCTTCAAATATCTCGGCCCCAAGATGATGGCCGAAAACGCCCTCATCGGAGGCGAGGAGAGCGGAGGCTTCGGCTATCGTGGACATATTCCGGAGCGTGATGGCGTACTTTCAGGCCTATACATACTCGACTTCATGGTGAAAACAGGCAAGAAGCCCTCAGAGCTTATAAAATATCTCTATAGCAAAGTCGGCCCACATCACTATAACCGAATCGATTTCCATTTCTCCGAGGAGAAACGAGAGGCAGTTGTTCAACGATTGAGCCAGCTCAAGCCAACTGAGATCGATAATACGAAGGTGACCAAGATCGATACAGTGGATGGTTTTCGCTTCAGGCTCAGCGATGGGAGCTGGCTCCTGATCCGCCTCTCCGGGACAGAGCCAGTCCTGCGCATATACGCCGAAAGCGATTCCCCGGAGCATGTGGAAAGATTACTTAAGGCAGGAGAAAAACTAGCGGGGATTTAAAAATGATAGACCTTGACAACTCCGAAGTTTACCAAAGGCTAGACCCAGCGGGGATGCGGGAGCGCATTGGCGAATTGCCCCAGCAATGCCTCGAGGCATGGCAGCAGGTTTTGAGCTTCAAATTGCCCAAGGGGTATTCCAATATAGACAGGATCATCATCTTAGGCATGGGCGGCTCGGCCATAGGAGGCGACCTGCTAAACTGCCTGGCCTCACTGGAGAGTGAAACGCCCATCTCGGTATGCCGGGATTATGACCTGCCACATTTTGTTGACGGCAAGACCCTGGTCATCGCCTCAAGCTACTCCGGGATGACCGAAGAG
This sequence comes from Dehalococcoidia bacterium, assembly GCA_014874385.1. Taxonomy (GTDB): domain Bacteria; phylum Chloroflexota; class Dehalococcoidia; order SZUA-161; family SZUA-161; genus JACWAE01. The sequence goes on from JACWAE010000024.1 coordinate 69,213, forward strand.
ACGCTTTCGTCATTCAGTCAAGCGCTGACAACGCCGGCCAAGAAGCTGGCCATAACGACCGGCGGCAGATTAAAAGATATTGCAGGGCAGAACGATATCCCGATATTAACCATCGACTATAAAGCGCCGCCCCGTGCCGCACTGGCGCACAGCTTCATACCTCTGGTCGGCATCTACCAGAAGCTGGGCATTATAAGCGACAAATCAAAAGATGTAGCGGAGATGGTACAGATCCTCAAAGACCAACAAAGCACTATCGATGATAGTTGTCCGTTGAAACTCAACGCCGCCAAACAACTGGCAACCAGGTTATATAGCCATCTAGCGATCATCTATGGGGCAGGTTTTCTCTCTGCGGCAGCGAGACGATGGAAAACGCAAATAAATGAAAACAGCAAGGCCTGGGCTTTTTATGAGATATTTCCAGAGCTCAACCACAATGCTGTGGTAGGCTATGAGTTCCCCACTGACTTAGCCCAGATGCTTTTTGTGGTATTACTCCGTTCTCCCCATTTACATCCCCGAACATTAATTCGATATAAGCTCACCGCTGAGATGCTGAGCAATGCCAAGGTCAGCCACGAAATAATTGACGCCAAGGGAGAAAGCCCCCTGAGCCAGATGATGAGCCTCGTCTTCTTGGGGGACTGGACCAGTTACTACCTATCGCTTCTAAATGAAACAGACCCCTACCCGGTAAAAATCATCGACTTCCTCAAGAAACGACTCGCTGAAGAGAAATAAGGGCACGGGGCACCATGCCCTCACGGCAGCAAGGTGCACGGCTGTGCGTCCCTACGGATTTTATACTAACGCCCTCCGTATCGTATAAGGAATAGCATTCTCTATTTTTCAACAATCCGGCGATTGGTTTAACGCCTGTTTCCTGTTATGCTAGTCAAAGGGGTACAGTTAGTCGATTTATTTGTTCACCAATGTACACTTAAATAGGCAATAGATGAGAGGATAATGCATGGGACACAAGATATACTTCGACACCAACCAACTTTATTTCATTCGAAGAATCGCCGATGAAGCTGAAGGATTTGAATACGGAGATTATTCGTGGGCCTACGACATTTTCCCCAAGAATCCAGAGATGATTGCTGACATCAAGGCATTATGCTATATTGTAGCACTTCAGTATCAATAGGATTTAGAGTTCTCTTCCAGCGATGCTTCATATACGGAGTTATTTCTGAATATGGGCAACCGCGCTGTCAAAACCAGAGAGGCTTGGGAAATTGCTGCTGAACACAACCTAGACAAGAAAGTTCGGAAGCTATCTCGGGTACAAGTGAGGTAGGATGGAAAAAATGGACACCAAAGTCAGGTAGAATAGACAGACGGAGGTGTCGGCATGAAAGGGATTCCGCAAGGAAGGTACACCAGGGAATTCCGCCAGGAAGCGGTCAAACTGGTAACCGA
>JACWAE010000025.1 GCA_014874385.1 Dehalococcoidia bacterium
CCCTGGTGTACCTTCCTTGCGGAATCCCTTTCATGCCGACACCTCCGTCTGTCTATTCTACCTGACTTTGGTGTCCATTTTTTCCATCCTACCTCATTTCGATAATTAAATAGGAATAGATTATGAAAAATAATGTAACTCCAATTCAAGGCTCATTATTCGAAGCAGGTTATCTGCAACGTTCACTTGGTGCTATTTCAAATGAACCTCTCGTAGCATTAACGGAATTAGTAGCGAACGCTTGGGATGCTGGGGCCAGTAAAGTTGCTATAGTAATGCCAAACAGATTGGACGAAAGATTATCCATTACTGATGATGGTATTGGAATGACGCGCGACGAATTTTATAGTCGATGGATGACTCTTGGTTACAATCGTGTGAAACACCAGGGTAAATATGTTAAATTTCCTCTTGGTCGCCAGGGTAGGCGTCTAGCATTTGGTCGTAATGGTGTGGGTAGACACGGTTTACTGTGCTTTTCTGATGAGTATCAGGTCTCAACCCAAAAAACAGATGAAGCGTGGCAATTCACAGTTAGAGCTTTGTCTGGTACACAACCCTTCGGACTAATTGGTGAGAAGAGGATATCTAGTTCAGAACATGGGACTAAACTTGAAGTTAAAGTTGACCGCAATCTCCCCGATTGCGACGAAGTCCGCGAAATCTTGTCTATCCGGTTTTTATACGACCCGAACTTTTCCATTTCAGTAAATAAAATTACAGTTGCGTTAGAACAACTAGCAGGCTTTATCGAACAAAAAGAAATTACTGTTGATGGATACCGAATAAAAATTACCTGTGTCGACTCCACTCGATGGGCACGTCGTAAAGCTTATCACGGGGTTGCTTTCTGGGTTGGTGGGCGTTTAGTTGGTGACCCTTCTTGGCAAGTTGGGAACGACCTTGTGTTAGATGGTAGAACAAGTCCAGCAAGGCGGTTTTCAATTATTGTTCAATGTGATGAAATAATTGACTTCGTTGTTCCCGACTGGTCAGGATTCTACCCGGGTGAAATTATCACCAATATTCAACACAGGGTAGCAGAATTTGCCGATTCCTTCCTTCGCAGAGTCCTCGCAGGTAGGGCTAAAGAAACAAAAGCAAGTCTTCTTCGTAAACATCGCGATCAGATTGAAAAATTGGATGTACTTGGACAAATTGAAGTTTCCGAATTTTTGAACAATGTCGCTGATACCGCCCCGACGATTAATGCTGATGCGCTTGAAGTAGCAACGTCAGCTGTCATTAATTTGGTACAATCACGTTCTGGAATTTCGTTACTCGCCAAATTGTCAAAATTTGACACGGAGGATATTGAAGCTCTGGACAAATTACTAGATGAATGGTCAATACAAGATATCTTTGTTGTATTGAGGGAGATTGATAAGCGTCTTAATGTAATTGCCGCACTTGATAAGCTTGTAAATAGTCCTCTTGCCAAAACAGTTGATGAACTACATACAATACATCCTCTGGTTACACAAGCACGATGGTTATTTGGCAATCAATTTGAATCAGAGGAATATACGTTTAATAAAACGGTAAAGAAAGCTCTTGAAGAACTATTCCAAAAACGCATTGACCCTAATCGTCTATATAATCCACGCCACCGGCCTGACCTTATATGTCTCAGTGATTCCACAGTATCTGCGTTTGCTACTGAGAAGTTCCGGGATGCCGGGGATTTGGTAGAAATCGATGCTATCTTGATAATTGAGGTAAAGAAGGCGGATAAAGTATTAACGAGAGAGGAGCTCAACCAAGCCGAGGGTTATGTTGAGGATTTATCGGCGAGTGGTTTAATAGACGGAAATCCTAAAATAAATGCATATGTTGTTGGCAAGACCCTTGATAATAGTCTAGCTAGAAGTAATGAGCGAAAAGTAGGTAAACAAGGCTCAGAGTTCGGTCGTATAGAAGCATGTACCTTTGACCAACTAATTCGTACTGCCGAGCGTCGATTATTCCGGCTAAGGGATAAATTACAATCGCACTATAATGATATTCCTGCACTTGACCTAGTTCGTAAAGTTCTTTCTGAGCCAAAACAGCCACCCCTAGATAACACGAACTAAGTGAATTCTACACGCTCCTGATTTATCCGCGTGTTTTTGGAGCGCTTCTGAAATGCCCCCAAAACAGTCTGCCTTGTAAGTGAGAGCGCCCCTAACTAAGCTACCCGCCGCGACATTTTCCCCTTGACATCCTAAGAACTAATGTTCTATTATTGCACCATATAGTATAGCGTTTCGGGAGTTCTACGCTCGTAGCTCCCGAAGAGCCGGTGTCGGCATTAAGACCTTCCTCTTGTTGGGCTGGATTTAAGCTGCCCGGTTCAAGTAAAGTTCTGACTTTACTGAAAACTGAATTTGCGGGGAATTTCGTTCGGGATTCGATTTCTGGGAAATCGTTCCTCATTGTAGGGACGTTTTTCACTCGGCGGTTCCCCTCCGTTCAGACGAAGCTGAGCGGCCTGGGAAGTTCCACCGTCCGGGGCCCCGAAAATTTAGAAATGCGCAATCCTTTACCCCGGGCCGTGCTATACCCGAAAACAGCAGCTTGATCAGAAATACCCTTGGAGAAATGCCCTGGTGTATGAGTGCCAATATCCCTCATCTGCTGTTATAATCTCCTTAGCGGTTGACTTCACTGATGGAGGGTTCAATTGAAGCTTGTAGATAACTTCTATGCGTACCTTTGGCCCGGTGTCACCACGCAGGAGATGATGAGATACGGCAATAACTCCAACTCTTATGCTGTGGCAAATGCTCTCCCCGGAAACAAGCATGTCCTGGTGGATCCTGGACAGGTGGTTAACGAAGCCAGGCAAAATTGTCTGGACAGATTGATCTCTGAGATGAAAAAAGACGGACTGAAGATAGAGGACGTGGGCTTAATAATTAATACACATGCGCATCCGGACCATTATGGGGCCTCCGAGGAGATCAGGAAATTGAGTGGAGCAAAGGTTGCTATCGGTAAAGAAGAGAATGAATTCCTCAAGCTGGCCAGCGGCGAAATGTCTCAGGCGCTCAAGTCAATGGGCTTCGAGATGCCCGAGGTTCACCCTGATTTGTATCTCTCAGAGGGCGAGCTGCGTTTAGGAAAAGACTTGGTCGCTCAAATAATACTTATCCCCGGCCACTCCGATGGCCACATAGGTATCTATTGGCCCAAAGAGAAGATTTTCATGGGAGGCGACCTGGTATTTGACGGCAGCACGGGGCGAGTGGACATCCCCGGCGGCAGCGCTGAGGCGCTTAAAGCTAGCATCGAACGAATAGCGAAGCTGGACATCGAGTACTTGCTCACCGGCCATCAGTATGGCAGCCCGGGCATCATAAAAGGTAAGGAACAGATAAAACGCAACTTTGAAATCATCAGGAGGAGCATTTTCCCCTATTTGTGAGTTCACTCATTTCGGTATCATTGCGAGCAAAGCGAAGCAATGACATAGAAGAGAGTAGGGTATAAGGAAACATGTCTGGCGATGATAAAGAATTAAAATTGAGGGGCATCTCCGGCTCTGCTGTTGAGCCTGCAATCGAGACCAGCCCCGAGTGGCTTGAGACTCGCCAGCGGTTGGACGCCACTTATAGAAAGCGCTTTGAGGAGACAAAACCTCTACTCCTCAAAGCGCTCTGAGGATTGAGCCGAAAACAATCTAAATAATTTCAGTTCAGCCGGGTATTAGGAGACTGCTGCTAGCCTTTCCCGATTCTGAACACCTTGGTGCCACACTTGGGGCACACACCTTGTGTTGCAGGCTTGCCATTCTTCATTTTGATCGACTTTGGGTTCTTGATCTCCACCTTGGTGCGGCATTTCATACAGTATGCTTGCATGTGACACTCCTTTCCCTTGCTTTTGCGAACGAGACTAGCACACAATTGCCTACGTGTCAATAGGTTTGGAGATGATTTCAGAAAAATCCTTTGACAAAAAGCCAAATTAGGTGCTAGTATGTTCCAAATCCAGGGAAAGCCAGGACATGGTAAGCCAGGTACCGACGTTTGCCGAAGAAGAGAGGCTGATAGCACAGGGCTACCGGCTTATCGCTGGTGTTGACGAGGTCGGCCGCGGCCCGCTTGCCGGCCCGGTAGTGGCTGCAGCAGTTATTCTCCCTCTGGAAGAGCGGCCTTCATGGTTAAGCCTGGTTCGGGACAGCAAGCAGCTTACGCCATCACAGCGTGAGTCTATTTTCGACCAAATCATGGAGAGCGAAATAGCTTTTGGGGTGGGACAGGTTTCGCATGAGGTAATCGATGAACGGGGCATAGCCCCTGCGACCAGGCTGGCGATGCGCCATGCCATCGAGCATCTCTCAACACGCCCTGATTACCTTCTTATTGATTATCTGCGCCTGCCTGGCATCCGCATTCCGCAAAAAGGTGTGGTCGACGGCGATAGCATATGTGTTTCCATAGCTGCGGCGTCTATAGTCGCCAAGGTCACCCGTGACCGCCACATGGTAGAGATGGATAGCCAATTCCCCGGCTACGGCCTGGCTCAACACAAAGGGTACGGCACCCCCGAGCACCTGGAGGCTTTGCAGCGCCTGGGTCCCTGCCCCATCCATCGCAAGACATTCGAGCCGGTGAGAGGACGTCTGCTTTAACTTTAATACACAAATATCAAGCGATAGCTCAGAAGCAGACGATGTTGCAGTCCCGGCACACCTCGCACTCCGCTCCCTTCCCCTTTTTGTGCAGGGAGGCATAACGCTGGCGCTCTTCGGAGAGCCATACCTCAGCGACCGTTTGGTGATTCAAGTCGCCGAATATTTTCCTGCCCAGCGGGTCCATACAGCACAGGTTCACCCTGCCGTCCCAGAGCACAGTCATGTGGCTGGTGGCATGGATGCAGTAGGTGAAGCGAGTCTGGTCTTTATGATAGGTGAGCCCGCCGAAATTCAGGTGCTGGAAAATGTAGGGAGACCGGCATGAGGCATTCGATGTCGTCTTACGCCACCTGCGGTTGAAAGCCTTCTCCTCTTCTTTGGTGATGGAAGGGTGCTGCACCAGCGATACGCTGTGTGATATGTGAAGCGAATCTATGTAATCTATCATCCTGGCGACATGTTCGTAGTCGCCCAGACCTGTCAGTCGCTTTCTGGTCTCGACCGAGGCCCCGTTTGCCGAGATATTGAGATGGAATTCGGGCACTTCTGCAAGTTTCTTGATTATCTCCTCAGTCAGCTTGCTGCCGTTGCTATAAAGGTGAATCTCGGTTTTAGGAAGTGCTGCGCGCGCCTCTTTTATCCGCTCAACCATCTGTGGATCGAGGAAAGGCTCGCCGGTGAGCATGGGGATGAAGGTTTTGGGAGACGGGTCGAGCTTGGTGGCATCCCTTAAAATCTTGGAGTAGAGCTTATCTGACATAGTGCCGTGCTTCTTAATCTGGCCGTAGGCGCAGAAGATGCAACGGGCGTTGCAGTAGTTTGTGGTCTCAACCTGAAGGACTTCGAGCATTTGCTTACTTTCCAGGGAGTCCCTTCCTCTTGGTCAATATCACGATATGGCTTTGTTTTATCTCGTTGACTTCGCTTATCTCGTCTTTATGCTTATCTATTAAGCTGTCTATAGTCTCGGTAACCTGGGGCAGGTCGAAATTATAGTCGTGAAAACCGCTGCTGCCTCCAGGGACAAGGTTACGCCAGACTAGATTGAAGTCATTTATCACATAGTCCGGCTGGTGGTTGCCGTCGATGAAGCCAAAAACAAACTTCTGCCCTCTGGGAAATCTAACCCTCTTTGAGTCCTTATTGATGGTTACTATGTTGTCGAAACCATTCGTAGCTTGTTGATATACCTCCAACTGAGAGCGTCCCTGGAGGAACGCTTGGTAGATGTCGCACATTTTGACCCCGCTTTTGTCCGGAGTTTTGTCGGCGCGAGGGTCAAATATGTCAACGGCGTATATCCTCCTCCCATATTTTAGAGCGAATCTTGCTAGTTTGACTGTGCCGCCGCCCATAAAGGCGCCGATTTCGATGAGGTCACCTTCCAGCTTCGGTAACCTTCGTTTTTCCATGAAGTCTATGAGGACTTCATAGCCCACAAAGTCATTACCAGCACCTGCCGATGTGGGGTTTTCAGAAACTTTTTTAGAACCAGGCACTGAATTTACCTCAAGCTTTAGACAGGGCTGCAATAGCTAATATCAATGCTGCCGATGTCCAGGTTGCCCTCTCTGCATCCGGGGGGCAGGCTAGCTTTTCGGGGAACTTTATCCCCCGGCAGAAGCCGGGCTTATCGTCTCGAAGCTTCAGAGTCCAATCAAGCAGCATCCTTGCCCTCTCGTGCTCACCAATGAGCGCCAACGCTATAATCAACTCGGAGGTCTCGGCTACTGCGGTAGTATCCTCGTCGACAGCGACCCTGCATCCCCAGTTAGTGATGATAAAATCATTCCATTCTCTATTGATACGCTCTCTCGCCTCTTTGCCCTTGAGCACCCCTGTGAGGACGGGGTAAAACCAGTTCATGGCGTAACGTCGTTTATTCTCACCCATCTTGTCGAACAGCTCGGGATGCTCCCTCATCGCTTTAAGGAGCTTATTGCCTGCCTCCTTCCATACTGGCCTTTTTATTCTCAGTGTTTTCGCAATGTTTACGCCATTATTAATACTATGCCAGATACAGCTTGAAGAAGTAAATATAGCTCCCGGCCACGATTTCCCCGTTGGGCTTACCGCCCAGAAGACCTCGCCAGTGGGCTGCTGCAAACTCAAAGCGAATTCTACGGCTTTATCCACTATAGGCCATATCTGTCGCAGAAAGCTCAGTTCTTTGGTGGCCAGATAATGAAACCACATACCGGTCGCTATGTAGGAGGCGAAGTTTGCATCCCTGGTCTGGTCATCCTGCTTTACCTGCGGGTAGCTGGAGTACCAGCTTCCGTCGGGATTCTGCGTTCCGCAGGACCATCTATAGGCTCTCACAGCCTCATCGTGCCTGCCAGCGAGGTCCAGAGCAATAGTGCATTCCACATGGTCCCAGGGGTCTGTGATAGCTCCTCGATACCAGGGAATGGCTCCGGAGGCAAGCTGCTGGCTGATAATAAAGTCGGCCTGGTGCTGGACTATTTTCTGAAGGTCATCGCGCGTCAATTTGGGTCGAAGCTCCCTTGCTTCGGATAGGGTATCAAACACCGAGAGCATTGTCAACAAAAAAGCTGGACTTGAAGAGTTACCCGCGTGCGCGGGAATCTGTCATGTTTCAATTTATATCTTGTTTTTCACGATCCCCCCAGGCTGAGCCCGAGCTGAGGCCTGTTCACTGAGGTCTTCTCGCGTACTGCGGAGTCCGCTCCTATAGGTTCTGTTACTATCGTTGATTGCCCCCTGTGGACTCGGGCTGTTACGTATTTGCCTCGTGCGTAATAGATTCGAGCCTCACCATCGTCATCCGGTTTCAGCCGAACTGTGAAAATGTGCGCACCATCCTCAGTTTTAGCGCCTTGTGAGAAAACCCTGAAGCCCCGATACCGATGACCCGTATTTGCCACAACGACATAGGGATAAATTATCCTCCACCTTGGATTATCTTTCAGCGCAAATGTGAGGAAGAAATGAACATTATAGTCTTTTGGTTCTTCGGCTGGTCTCAAATTGCTGATACCTGCTATGCCCCCAAGCAAAAAGCTGCTGATAAGTTGGAACACCTCATCGCCTTTATCCTTAATCTGATTGATGTTCAGATGCGATCGGTTCACGGCAACAAAGTAAAGGTTCTCAAAAACTGTGCCGTCGGAATTGAATTTGGCCAGGCTGGTTGAGCTCATCTCTACCATACCATCAGTATGGCCCCGAGAGTATCCGCCGATAGCAGCGAACTCCGGTACATTAGAATCAGCCTTAGTGTTCAAATCCCAGAGAAACCTGCTATCTGCTCTCAATTCCGCTCCCGCTCTAGGGATAAGTTTGTCGGGCCATCTGAGATTGAATGGCTCAAATCGCAATGTCCCCAAGTGCGGCGTGGCCAGAGTGAGCAGTTTGGCGACTCTTGATTTCCCCCCTGAAGCCACATACTGGCGGGCTACTATCCCTCCCATAGAATAGGCAACGATAGAGCATAGGTTATCACCGGTAAGTTCGCCGATCTTGTTTATTGCCTTGCCGAGCCTCGAGGCATACTTTGCTGCCGTGCCCAGAGTTCCCCTGGCATTGTCTGAATACTCAAACTGCCATACATTGTACTGGTCCTCTTTTGTCTGCAGAAGTTCGTCAAGCCTGGTGAATTGCTCCTCGCACCGGGTTGGCCTGGCGGAGCCCGGGAACTTGAACCCGTGCACCAGAACAACATTCTCCCTGCGGAACACCGGCCCTTTATGCCAGAGTCTCCAAGAGTAATCTTTAGATCCATAATTGAGCATCCTATAGTCAACGCTAATGTTTTGATTACTAGAGGGACACGGAACATCTTCTCTATGTCCTTCTACAGTGCTCCACATGCCCCACTTCTTAAGGTCTGGATCATAGCACTCCTCTCTTGAAGGGAGGGAAACTTTAAGGACATAATGTCTTCCGGCGGGAACAGATAGTTTATATTCCCCTTTTTCATCGGTGCGGGTCACTGCTACGGGTTTATCTCTTAGCCACGCGCTCACAATTGCTCTCGGTATGGAGATATCTACCTTGGCATCATACATTCCATTGCCATTTTCATCCTTGTAGACAGTCCCTGAAATCGGTGCTGTTATTTTGATTGCAGGAGTAGATAAGTATGGCTCGTCAGCACTCTCTTGATGGGTTACTATCAGACCGATATTGGCCAAAGCATGTTGCCCTTTCATCGTAACGCTCTGCTGTTTCTCCATGATGTTTAACCTCGATTGTTTTGCGAATGTCTTCTTGTTACCTCGCCTGCCTTTAGCAGTGCCTCAAGTGCCTCAGTGATCAATTGTAGTTGTGAAGGAGCCGCCGACTGTAGCAGTTCTTTGGTGCGGTCACGGGCCAACTGCCACAGCCCGCCTATCATCTTCTGCCCTTTTTCTGATAGGCGGCAAAGAACTACCCGCCTGTCCTCGGGCTGGCTTTCTCTCAGCACGATATCTCGTTCCACCAGCCGGTCTACCACTCCGGTTGCTGTGGCCAGGCTCACGCCAAGTGCGGAGGCAATATCGCTCATCCGTACTGGGCCGTTCAGGAAGAGGAGCAGGACAACCTTAAGTTGTGGCATAGTCAGGTCCAACTGAAGCCATTCTATGGGCAGTATAGGAATAAGTTCGCGGAATGCCTTTTCTCCGAGTTCGAGGATGTTTTCTATGAGTTCTTCCTGTTTTGGCCCCTGCTTCATCTGGAGCCTCCTGTCCGGTTTCTGTCTAAGCGTGTACATGGTATCTTTAGTAAGGCCAGCGCATTACATTAGCATAATGCTAATCATTTGTATTATACTAACTATTTTACGCCATGTCAATAATAGACCAGGAAGGTGTCCAAGATTTGGAGGAAAAGTCAGTGCCGGGGTGGAGCGGTAAGGAATTATCCGTCACGTTTGAGACGATTTCCTTGACAAGCCAGGGTAGAGGAGCTTATCATAGCTTCAAATTAGTATCAGGTTTGTGATTTTGTCAGATCTCGATGCACTTCAAGCTATCCTCGGCGTTAACTTTAAGGATGAGTCTCTCCTCCGGCAAGCTCTTGTCCATCGCTCCTACCTGAACGAAAACACCGCCTTACACTTAGCCTCCAATGAGAGGCTTGAATTCTTGGGGGATGCCGTGCTGGGCTTTGTTGTTGCGAATGAACTCTATTCACGCTTTCCGGATTTCTCAGAAGGGGAATTGACCAAGCTCAGGGCAGCATTGGTGAGGGGAGAAACCTTAAACCGCATCGCAGCATCGCTGCAGCTTGGAGACTATCTGTATTTGGGGCATGGCGAGGAAGAGAGCGGAGGTCGCTCTCGGTCCAGGAATCTGAGCTGCACCCTGGAGGCGGTTATCGGGGCTGTGTTTCTCGATGGGGGACTCGATGCGGTGGAAAGCTTCATCCTGAAGTTGCTGAATAGCGAGTTGGATGGAGTAGTTGAGGACAAGTTTGCGGCCGATTACAAATCCAGGCTGCAGCAGATCATTCAATCGGAGCGTAAAATAACGCCTGTTTATCGGACCATAGAGGAAGTGGGCCCTGACCACGCCAAGGTCTTCACTGTGGAGGTGCTGGCAGGAGATATGATACTCGGCCGAGGCAGTGGCAGGAGCAAGCGGGCGGCAGAGGTGGATGCAGCACGTCATGCGTTGCAGGGCTTGGTGGGAGGCTAAGAGACATGTTTGGCCTTTTTAAGAAGACTGAAAAAGGGGTAAAACGTAGCCGAGAGGCTTGGTGGGGTAAGGTTGTGCATCTTTTCGACCGACCCACATTGAGCGACGAGCTTTGGGACGAACTCGAGGAGCTTCTTATCTCTGCTGATGTGGGTGTAAACACGACTGGCAAGCTCATTGAACGGCTTAAACAGAGGATAGAGAGAGAGAAGATCAAAGAGGCTTCCCTGGTAAGAACTGCTCTGAAAGAGGAGATAGTTTCCATGTTGATGGTGGGAGGCGGAAAGCTCTTGCCATCTATAGACGGAAAAATAGGCGTAGTTCTTGTAGTGGGGGTCAATGGGGTGGGCAAGACTACCAGCATCGCCAAGCTTGCGTATAGCTACAAGGAGCAAAAGAAACGAGTGCTTCTGGTTGCTGGCGATACCTTCAGGGCGGCAGCCATAGACCAGCTTAAGGTGTGGGGGGAACGAATAAAGGTCCCCGTGATCGCTCATCAGCCCGGCGGCGACCCTGCCGCAGTGGTCTTCGATGCCTTAGAGTCAGCGAAGAAAAATGCCGATATTGTCATAGTTGATACCGCAGGCCGTCTCCATACGAAGTTCAACCTCATGGAGGAGCTCAAAAAAATCAGGCGGGTGGTGGATAAAGCTAATATGGAGCCCCAGGTACTGCTTGTACTGGATGCCACCACCGGGCAGAACGGTTTGACCCAGGCCAGATACTTCACTGAGGCGGTAAAAGTCACCGGTATACTGCTGGCGAAGCTGGATAGCACAGCAAAGGGTGGAATTGTCCTCGCTATCTGCGATGAGCTCAAGATACCCATCTTTTACATTGGCACTGGCCAGGAGCTGGAGGATTTTGCCCCCTTCAATCCTGAAGAGTTTGTGGAGGCTCTATTTTCCCGTGAGGACCAGGCTTGAGTCAAACTGCAATTATATTCCGACAAAAAGCACTTACCAACAAATGGTTTCAAGCGACCTGTGTAGCCGCTCTGGTCTTCGTTATCTACTTGGTCACCAGCCAGGATTCGACTCCTTATAACCAATTTGTCCGCCTGGTCGATGCCTTTTTTCACGGCCGCCTTTATCTGGTTAATGGGCCTTCCTGGTTAGAGCTAGCCAGATACGGTGACAAGGGATATGTCATCAATCCGCCTGCTCCCACCCTGTTCCTTATGCCCTGGGTTGCCATCTGGGGGCTGAGCACCAATCAAGTAATCGTCTCCATGCTGGTGGGTGCTGTAGCCGTAGGTTTCTTCTGGATAGCGGTCACGCAATTAGGCTGGAGTTTCCGGTTTCGGGTAGCCATGACCGTGCTGGTAGCTTTCGGCACGAACTTCTGGTGGGTCACCAATACAGGTAGTGTCTGGATGATGGCACATGTGTCGGCGGTCTTCTTTCTCATGGCTGCGCTGGTCGAGACCACAAGCAAGAACCGTCCTTGGCTGGTAGCTTTGCTCGTGGGACTGGCTGGGCTGTCCAGATTGCCCGTTTTTCTCACCTTCCCCTTCTTTGCCTATACCGTAGTCTGGAAAACAGATGCTCGGCGGGTTATTATTCGCCGCCTGGCGATTTTTGCGGGCGTTCTGGCAGTGATGGGAGGATTGTATTTACTTTATACCTATGGTGAGTATGGCTCTCTTACTCTGGGCTATGAACGCGGCCAGTTTGTCAACGAACCCTTTTTCTCTAACGGTCTTTTCAGCATAAGGTACATACCCCGGCAGCTTAACGCTATTTTATTTCTGGGCCCCGTATTTAACGACACCTACCCCTTCTTCAAGCCATCATGGGTGGGGATGGGGCTATTTTTCACCACCCCCGCTTTGCTTTATATGTTCAGCGCTAGCTTGAAGGATAAGCTGGCGCTTGCGGCCCTTGGTGGCCTTGTGCTCACTGCAATCCCCAGTCTGACCTATGGAGTGACCGGTTTCCTCCAGTTCGGGTATCGTTTCAGCCTGGATATCCTCCCCTTTATGATTATACTGGTGGCATCCGGCATGCGCTATAGATTGAATTGGCTTAAGATAGCTATCATTGTCTTGAGCGTCGGAATCAATCTCTGGGGCACGCTGGCTTTCAATAAGCTGGACTGGGTAGCTGGCCTATAGTAGCCGTTCCGACCAAAGGGTTGTTTCACAGATTCGCAGCCTTTGCTTGAGCTATATCGCCGTGCAGGGTCTTTGCTAGATGATTCAGATAGCATATGCCATAATCTGGTGGCTTATCCTGCTGGTTATCGGCCTGATAACGTTTCCCCTGGTCTCCAGGGTATGCGGCGGGCTGCTGGATAAAGGCTACTCCGTTTCTAAGATCCTGGGTATCCTGCTCTTCACCTACTTCTCCTGGCTGCTTGCCAGCCTGCACCTGCTCAAGTTCGGGTCCCTCAACATCTCCGTCGCGCTGCTGCTTTTGCTGGCGCTCTCCTTCTACGTGGGCAGAAATAATTTGAGCCTGAAGAATCTGCCGCTGAGAAAGATGTTGATCAGTGAAGCAGTTTTCTCGGCGGCTTATGTCCTGTTTCTAATCTTCTTATTCTACACGCCGGATATCGGCTTTGCTCATTCAGAGGATTTTATGGACTTCGCATTCATCCAGTCCATCACACGAAGCGGCTATTTCCCACCTCCCGACCCCTGGCTTGCTGGCCAGAGCATCCCCTATTACTACGGCGGGCACATGGTCGCTGCTGTTCTGATGATGATTTCCAGGGTGCCTCATGGCATTGCCTATAACCTGGCGGTAGCCATGTTCTTCGCTCTTACCTTGTCCGCTTCATTTGGTATCGGGTACAACGTTACCAAGAAAAAGCTATACGGCTTTGTCACCGTTATCTTCGTTGGCGTGATAGGGTTTCTTTCAGGGGCATTCCAGGCTGCTGCATTCTTCCTTCATCGAGATGTCATGGGCTATTATCCCGTAAGTGCACCCAACTTCTTCGGATGGTTGCATTCCTTCGATTTCATATCTGCCAACTGGTTGATAAAATTCGCGGCAATGCGCAATCCCTTTTATGCCTTCCTGGTAGGAGACCTGCATTCGGATGTGACCGATATTCCCTTCCAGCTTTTGTTTATCACTCTCATCCTTGCCGTGTTCCTGGCTAAGAAGAACGAACTCGATGGCAGGACTGCAAAATCCGATTCGTTGCTGACCGTTATTATCCTGGGCCTCAGCCTGGGGTTCCTTGCCTTTGTCGATACCTGGAGCTACCCCACCTATGCGCTCCTCGCCATACTTGCTTTCATACTGCTCAAGACGAACCTCGGCTGGAAAAAATTACTTGGTGTCATCGCCCTGAGCATCATTTTCTATCTGCCCTATCATCTCACCAGGGGCGCCGGTGGCTTCAAAGAGATAGGTATAGTCACTCATAGGACGGAATTGCTGGAATTTATCGATGTTTTTGCCCTGTTCTTGTTTGCTATGTTCTCATTCCTCTACGTTGCATTCAAAGGCAGGTTGTTCAAGGGAGAGACTCTTATTGTCGTGATGGTTTCGACGATTGTTATTGCCTCAATCTCTTTCTTGTTACATTTCCAGCTTCTATTAATCCTCATACCTCTGATTCTGGTGCCTCTGTATTGCATATATAAAGCGCGTGAAAAGAGAGAGACAGAGTTTATGCTGACATTAACGCTCACTGGAGCGTTGATCGTGCTCTTCTGTGAGGTATTCTACATCGCTACTCCTCTTGGCGGAGACTTCGCGAGATTTAACACTATGACACACCTCTATGTGCAGATATGGATTCTCTTCGCTTTGGCGGCGGCGTACGCTGTCTACTGGGTGCTGAACAATACCAGGAGTGGACTGAAGATCGTGTGGATAGTCTTACTCTCTCTACTTGTGCTGGCATCCTTGATTCAGCCGATTGGCCTTGTCACTGAGTGGACAAGCGAGGCACATGACTATTTCGGAATTAACAGGGGCACACTGGATGGGCTGGCTTACGTGAAGATAATAGCGCCGGGCGATTACGAGGCAATTAACTGGATAAACGAACACATACAGGGTTCTCACGTCATATTGGAGGCGCCCGGCCCATCTTATGAGTTTACGTCGCAAATCGCGACGATGACGGGATTGCCTACGGTCATCGGCTGGACGAATACCCATGAAGTGATGTGGAGGGGAAATTGGGATAAAGTAGCAGGGCGAGATACGGACGTAGATAATATTTACAAATCTCCGGATAGCGTTGAGGCTCTTGTTTTGCTGAGGAAGTATAATGTCGAATACGTGTATGTGGGGAAGATGGAAAAGGAGACATACCCGGCGGAGAGCTTGCAGCAGTTTGCCAGCCATCCCGAGAAATATAAGCTGATTTATGAGAACCAGGGCGCCGTTATATATCAAGTGATGCCGTAGTAGTTGCTTCGTTTATGGTATTTGTGAGACAATGTAAAAATACTGTCATTCGGCGATGACAGGAAGACAATAGCAGCTCATGATGGTTCCGGAAAACTGGGATGCAAATAAAGCCCTTAGAAAAACTGCAAAACTTCGTCTCCAAGCCCGGGGGACAGATTTTTCTGGTTGTCCTAACTCTTGCGGTATCACTTCTTATCCGGATACTCCTGTTTCGCTATCATGGCTACTATATAGACGAAAACACTTTTAAGGCTTGGTATAACACCGCCGCCGATAAGGGGCTATACGGCTTTTACGATTCTATCTGGTCTGATTACCCTCCGTTCAACATCTATATCTTCTGGCTGTTCGGAAAGCTGGCTCATGCCATAGGGCCGGGCAGCTTGGACCTTCTCATTAAACTGCCCCAAAACCTGTTCGACCTTGCCACGGCCTATCTTATCTTCCGCTTCGTGCGCCAGAGGTACTCTTTCCTCTTCGCCCTGGGCGCTATGACTGTGTATGCCCTTAATCCTGCAACCATCTTCGGCCTCGCCGTGTGGGGTCAGTTCGATTCGGTCTATACCTTCTTCATGGTTGCCTCCCTCTATTCAGCCATGCGCTCGAAATACGAGCTTTCAGGAGGTCTTTTTAGCCTTGCCATACTCACCAAGCCTCAAAGCGTCGTCCTTCTCCCGGTTCTGGCCTATGTTATGCTGAGAAATGGGGGCTGGAAGCGAGCTATATCCAGCGCCGTTGTCTTCTTCGTCTTGATTTTCCTGGTTATCTTGCCGTTTCACTGGAGCAACCCCATAACGTTTCTGATTGACCGCTACAATGGCTACAATCTATATTCCTATAACAGCCTCAATGCCTATAACTTCTGGTCGCTGCTTGGATTCTGGAAGCCGGATACTGTGCCGCATCTGGGCCTGAGCTACCAGTCCTGGGGTATTATCGCATTTGTCGTCTTCGCGGCCTTTGTCATGTGGCAGTTCCATCGCAAGCCCGGCGGAAGGGCGCCAATTTTTGCCACCTTTCTTCTGGCGTTCGGTTTTTTTATGCTGATGACCCGTATGCACGAGCGGTATCTCTTTCCTGTCTTCGCGCTTCTGGCCATGAGCTTTTCCCCGCGTCACCCTCCCTGGCTCTATGTGGGGCTCATGGGTACGTTTTTTGCCAACCTGGTGTATGTGATGTCGACGCTCAATGCCAATTCTTTCATCCCGGATGGGCACTGGTCCATTTACGTCCTGGCTCCCATCAATGCTATTCTATTCTTCTACGCCATCTGGAGTTTTTGGAAGATGCAACGCACTCGAGAGACGGAAGGAGGACCGCCGGAAATTTCTACCGGGCCGCCGGAAGCCGAGATGCCTGAAGCAGTGTCGAAAGCGGTTTCTCCTCCCTCGCCGAAGCTCGAAGCAGCCGAGGAGGAGCCGCCATCTCCTATCCCCAAAGTACCCATTCCCTGGACGCATGCCCTTATTCTGGTACTCCTCATCGTCATCTTTCTCGGCATGTCCCTCTGGAATCTGGGAGACCGCAGCTTTCCCAAGTCTGACTGGGTTCCTCAGGAGAACCCCGAAGAAGTCTATCTAGACCTCGGCACAAAGACCTTTGTGGAAAAGGTATATCTGCTGGTTCAGGATGCCAATCCCGTTAATGTTGATCTCTACTGGGGCTCGCCGGGGAACTGGACTTACCAGAGTGACCTGACCGAATCGGGCGTTTGGGCTAAGTGGGATTCACTGGACCTAAATCAAGAGACCAGGTATGTTCGCCTGCTTTTTAAAGATACGACTGGAAAAATCGGGGAGGTTGCTCTATTCACAGACGGCCACAAATTGAGCATAAAGGGGATAGTAGGAGACCAGGATAACACAGTCTCAGCTCTTATCGATGAGCAGCAACTGGTGGGCAACCCCGCCAGCCACACATCGGGCACCTATTGGGATGAAATATATTACGTCAGGACTGCCGAACAGACCCTCAAGCTCGAAAGCCCTTCCCAGTGGGACCATCCTCCGACAAGCAAGCTTATCATGGCTGCCAGCATCGCCGTTTTCGGCCACGACCCCTTCGGCTGGCGCATAAGCGGGGTCATCTTTGCAGTGCTCGGGATATTGCTTATCTACTTCTTCGCCAAGCGCGTATTTAAGTCTTCCCGGGCTGGACTTATCGCTGCCTTCCTGCTCACTTTCGGGTTCATGCATTTCGTCGAGGCGCGTATTGCCGTGCCCGAGACCTATGTCTTTTTCTTTATTATCGCTATGTTCTATTTCTTCTACCGTTACTGGGAAGACCCTGCGCGGAGCGGAAAGTACCTTTTCATAAGCCTGTTGTTCTTCGGGCTGGGGTTCTCCACAAAATGGACTGCCATGTACGGCTTTGCAGGCATCGTGCTGCTGCTGGTTGTGCTCAAATGGCGCAAGCCTGTAATCCGCTGGAGCGAAGTCCTCTGGTTCGTGGGCGGCGTGGCAGCCTCGGTGGCTATCTATATGCTATCTTACACAACGTACTTCCTGGCGGGCCACGGTGCGCATGACTGGTGGCACCTGCAGTTCGCTATGTACGACTTCCATGCCCATTTGACAGCAACTCATCCGGCCAGCTCCCCGTGGTATACCTGGCCTTTGATGCTGCGCCCGGTCTGGATGTATTTGGGCAGCTTTGACGGCAGTACAGGGTATATCTCCACTCTGGGTAATCCTGCGCTGTGGTGGCTAGGCATACCCGCAATACTCGGCACATTCTGGCTTGCGGTAAGGTACAGGAACAAGGTAGCTATTTTCATCTCTATCCCATTCCTGATTCAGTGGCTTGCCTTTGTCCCTATTCATCGCGTGATCTTCATCTATCACTTTTTCCCCAACGTGCTGTTCGTAATCCTTGCGGTTACTCTCTGGTCTCAGTGGCTGTGGAAGAAGTATACGTGGGGCAAATGGGCGGTCGCGGCCTACCTTGTTATCATTGTTGCCTGCTTTGCCCTGTTCTTCCCTGTGTTATCCGGCCATCCTATGAGCCAGGGGTATTGGGACTCGATGAGGTGGATGGTGAACTGGGTCACCGCTGGTATCGGTCCTCACTGAGGACAGCACGGCCCGAGATTAAGGATTACGCATTTTTAAATTTTCGGGGCCCCCGGACGCGGAATTTCGCACGCTGCGTTCAGCTTCGTCTAAACGCCTGGGGACTGCCCGAGTAAAAAAACTCCTATGTTGAGGAACGATTTCCCCAAAACGAATTCCCGCGAACGAAACCCCTCTTATTCAGTTGTCAGTAAAGTCAAAACTTTACCGAGCCAGCCGGCAATCAGCCTCAAGCGTGGCTCTAAATGGTCGGTGGTTCCGGGCATAGAACCCCGATGAGTTTGGTGCAATAATAGAACATAAGTTCTTATATTGTCAAGAGGAAAATGTCGCGGGGAGGCGATTCACCGCAGAGAACGCAGAGAGAGGACGGGATTGGGATATTCGACCGGAGCAGTTAGTGGACGGGTTCGAGGGGCGCCTAATCCCCCTTGCCCCCTTTAAAAAAGGGGGAATGATATTAGGAATGGCACAGTTAGTCGCAGGGAATGCGGAAGGGTTTGCAGAACACCCTGATTAAAAGATACAAGAGGCTTGTCCTTGAGGGTGGAGAGGGATGAATCTTGGTACTGTTTGGTGGGCTGATTAACTTCAATTTGTACCGCTGGGGAACTGCTGATGTATAATGGTGGTTGATAGTCTGTTAGCACTGGTGTTAGCAAGCAAAATGGACAATAGTGAATCGGACATGGCTCTAGATGCGGGTGCAGAAGCAGCAGAAGTGCCATCTGCGTGCATCATGTGTGGAATGGGTTCCTTGTTCACCGGGAGAGAGCATATTGTCCCCGAGTCGCTCGGGAATGATATCTTGGTGCTCGGGCGAGGCTGGGTATGCGACAAGTGCAATAACGTCATGAGCGGATTCGAGAATAGAGTGCTAGAGAAGTCTATTCTGGGCGTCGAAAGGTGTCGGCTGGGCGTCACGACGAAGAGGAACAAGCCTGCTCGCTCTGAAACGGCCGGTATTGCTTGGTTCGCGGAGCCCGAGTGTCCAGAGAATGTTGTTTCGGCTGAGGCTAACTGGTCAGAAGTACCTGTGGTCTGGAACGGCAACGGCGGTGGGAAGGCTCTCCTGTTGTTGCACGACGACACCTGTTTCGACATCGCCAGACTGCTACTGAAAATTGGGGTGGAGATAATCGTGTCAGCTGGCCGTGTGAGGTCCCTTGGTATCAAATGTGAGCTGGAAATGGCGAAGCGTCACATTCTAGGTGCGGATATGGAGGCTTGGCCGTATTTCGTTTTGCTATCAGGTGGGACACGGGACAGACTAGTGAGCGTGTTCCACGAATTGCCAGGCGTGCATTCGTATGTTCGGTCGTGCGGTTTTGACATGTTCCTTCATTTGATAGACGAAGAAGTCGTGCTGTTCTTTGAATACGGGCAATTTAGAGCTGGTATTGCACTGACAAGTAGGAGCGTCAAATGGAGGCAAGCACTAGTCGAGTGGGGCTTCCGTCACGTGGGATGTCCACAGCAGTTTGCAAATCTGAGTCGGCCGTGATGTTTGTGGGTGGGTGATGAAAAGTTCGTTAGTAAAAATGTTAGCAAATTGTGGTAGTGGGTAATCTTCAATCAGCTATCTATTGTGGATGGATTGGGAACGGCATGAATCACTACAGGGCGGTGGTATACAGGAATGCATTTAGGATTACCAGGAAGAATTTTATTTATTAGAATTGCAGGTTAGTAACATATAGAACATGTTAGGATTATCTTTCCCGCCGTAGTATTCTGCGTGCAATTGCGCTAGGACTCCATGTCTTGTCAACCCAGGCTTTCTTTGTGGCTTGGCTAATGAAACCAGCAGACAGATTGAGAATTTTTTGGGGGCCAAACCATGAGGTAATATTGGTAGAAGCCAGGGGTGATATGCCTACTTTGCTAGTCAAGGCCCATCCGGATAGGGCAGAAGGGACTAGGGTAATGAGATTGGGTGCCTGCTCAATAAGCTGCAGACGCAGCATATCAGGCCATATTGGTCTTTTCAGCTTGTGGTAGTCCTTGCGGAAGGCTACGAAATACCCAATAAACCATATCGCCACGTAGCCGAAGTTACTTGCTATGGTATAAAACAGAGCGGTATCCCAGATGGAAAGATGGAATTTGTACGTTGTAAAGTAAGCTACTGCAGTCCTAAATATGAAAGCACTGCAACCTCCAAGGAATTGCACTACGATAAGCTTGCCGCTCAAGTATCTTTTTGCTATTTCGACTGCTTTTAATCGTATCTTCTTCACGTTTTTTCAACAGTTCATGATAGCTTAAGGGGGAATGAATCCCGCAGAATTTCTATATTAGACAATCCTCAGATAAGTCAACTTCATTTCTCTGATGTTCACAATATACCATACTTCTTAGCGTCCAAGCTAACTGACATAGACCTGAGGACAACATGAAGCATTACGGAGCGGTGGTGGGATAGGGTATGCACAGAACCTTGAAAAGCTCAGCGTTTCTGGATATACTTGGATTAAGGCTGCTATCTGGCTCTTTGGTTTGAAGCTGGCTGAGATGCTGGCACTCTCCGTGGCGGAATAGGAGGTGCCCATCGTTGCTCTGTATAATGTGCATCGGGAGTTCGGCTGCATAACTGTTATTGTGTCGGCTGGGCTCCTTCCTTTCTATGCACGGGTTTCGCCTGGTCTAGTATCACTGCTTGACAAATTGTCTGTCCAACAAGCTATAAATTCGTTTTTAAGTCGATTGCAGATGGGTTTAACTAACCCGTTCGCCCTGAGTCCTTCATCAAGCTCAGGACAGGCTTGTCGAAGGGTGAACGGCCCGTTCATGGTTCGACAGGCTCACCACGAACGGGAAAATCTCCCTCGATTGGAGATACTATTTTAATTTTTCGTGGCGAACATCGTGATGCTCATGATGGCTTGCTTAGCGAATCACTCTGACAACAAGAGATAGAAATAGACCTCTAACGTTTATTTCCAATTTATCTCTAGTGGGGTGCAAAGTGAAAGAGATCACTCTTACCATCGATTCGCGAGAGGTCAAGGTGGAGGAAGGGACAACTATACTCAAGGCAGCGGAGAAGGCTGGAATCTACATACCGGCGCTGTGTAACTACCCCGGCCTGAAACCCCTGGCTGAGTTACAGCCCGATAGAGCCTGCCGCCTCTGTGTCGTTGAGGTGAAGGGCGTTGTCGAGCCCCAACTGGCTTGTATCACCCCTGTAACCGAACGAATGGTTGTCTATACCAACAAACTGCGGCTCCAAAAACTGCGCCATCACAGCCTGAAGCTCATGCTTTCGAGATATCCCAATGCTCACCTCAAAGGAGGGAATGCCACACCATACGAAACCAGCTTCAAGGGCGGCAATGGAGAGCTGCAGAGAGCCATCGACCATATCGGGCTCGACGAGCTGCCTGAATATATTTCCAAGAAGCTGCCCATCCGAGAAGACAGCCCCTTCTGGATTCGTGATAATAACTATTGTATCCTCTGCGAACGCTGCGTCCGTGTCTGCGACGATATACGAGGGGCCAGGGCTATCGAGTTCGCTTACCCCTGCCATAAAGCCTGTCCTGCCGGCATAGACATCCCTCGCTACCTGCGCCTCATAGCCAGAGGCAGGCCATCCGCTTCCCTGGCAGTGATTCGGGAGAGAGTCCCCTTCCCCGGCTCCCTGGGACGTGTCTGTGTGCATCCGTGCGAGCAGGCCTGTCAGCGCGGCAAAGAGGTGGACAAGCCGCTCTGCATCAGGATGATGAAGCGTTACGCTGCCGATAATAGCGATGATTCCTGGAAGAAGCGCGCCAAGAAACTCCCGCCCACCGGCAAGAACGTGGCGGTGGTGGGCGCAGGCCCTGCGGGACTGACCGCTGCCTACTATCTGGCCAAGCAGGGCCATAAAGTGACTGTCTTCGAGGCTCTCCCTGAAGCCGGCGGCATGATGAGGGTGGGCATACCCGAGTACCGTCTCCCGCGCAATATCCTGGGAGGCGAGATCGAGGATATCAAGGGCTTCGGCGTTGAGATTAAACTGAACACCAGGGTCGATTCGCTGGACTCGGTTTTCGAGCAGGGTTACAACGCTGTCTTTCTCGGCCTGGGCTCGCATCAGGGGATGAGCCTGGGTGTGGAGGGGGATAATCTGCCTGGTGTTATAGAATCGGCGGAGTTCCTGCGCCGTGCCAACCTGGGCGAGAAGATAAACGTGGGCAAAGAAGTAGGCGTGGTCGGTGGGGGCAATGTCGCTATAGATGCAGCCCGCATTTCTTTGCGCCTGGGTGCTAAGAATGTGAAAATAATCTATCGCCGCACGCGGGCTGAGATGCCTGCCAACCCCGAGGAGGTGGACGCAGCACTGGAGGAAGGCATAGAAATTACCTATCTGGCTGCCCCTTCCAGGGTTACCCGCGAGGGCCACAAGCTGAAGCTGGAGTGCATCCGCATGGAGCTGGGCGAGCCCGACGCCAGCGGCAGACGCCGTCCCGTCCCTATCAAGGGCAGCGAGTTTGTTACCGAGCTTGATACCATCATAGCTGCTATCGGGCAGCGCACCGACATCCCCGCTGGCTTTAAAGTCGAGGCGGGTAAAGGGAACGTAGTTAAGATAGATGCCAACCTGCAGACCAGTCGCCAGGGCGTGTTCGCCGGAGGTGACTGCGTCAGCGGCCCCTCCACCGTTATCGAAGCCATAGCGGCAGGAAGAAAAGCCGCTGAAACCATAGACCGATACCTGGGAGGCAAGGGCGATATCTCCGAATCGCTCGTCGCTCCTGAAGAGGCCACCCATTTTACGGAGCACGACCTCCCGCCGGAGAAGCTGGCTGTCTTCTCACATCTTCATGCCAAAGATAGAATCCACAACTTCGATGAGGTCGAGCTTGAAATTCCTAAAGATATAGCTATAGCCGAGGCGCAGCGATGCTTACAGTGCAACGTTATCGCTCCACCCAATAAGCTCAACCTCAAAGAGGCCAACTGCCAGTTCTGCGGCGCTTGCGTGGATGCCTGCCCGGTGGTGGCCCTTATGGAGCGCAGCGCCATCGGTATGAGTCCCCCGGACCGTGTGGTGACCACCATCTGCCCCTACTGCGGCGTGGGCTGTCAGCTCAAGCTCGAGATAAAGAATGACAAAATCATGCGCGTTGTCCCCGACCGCAAGGGTGCTGCCAACAAAGGTCAGGCCTGTGTCAAAGGCAAGTTCGGCCTCGATTTCGTGAACTCCCCTGAGCGCCTCACCGCGCCTCTCATCAGGCAGAAGAACGGCGAGTTCGTGGAGGCCACCTGGGGCGAGGCATACGACCTGATAACGGTCAGGCTCGCCGGATATAAAGGAAACCAGTTCGCCGCCATATCTTCGGCCAAGTGCACCAACGAGGACAACTATGTCTTCCAGAAATTCACGCGGGCGGTGATGGGCACCAACAACATAGACCACTGTGCCCGTCTCTGACACGCGCCCACTGTGGCCGGTCTGGCCACAAGCTTCGGCAGCGGCTCTATGACCAACTCCATTGAGGAGATTGCGGATGCCAAATGCATCCTCGCTATCGGGACCAATACCACTGAAGACCATCCGGTTATCGCCCTCGAGATAAAGAAGGCGGTGGACAAGGGGGCCAAGCTCATCGTCGCCGACCCCCGCGAGATACCGCTGTGCCGCATGGCCCATATCTGGCTGCGCCACCGTCCCGGCACCGATGTGGCCCTGCTCATGGGCCTGTGCCGGGTGATATTCGACGAAGGCTTACTGGACAAGGCGTTCGTGGAGCAGCGCTGCGAGAACTTCGAGGAGTTCAAGAATGCTCTCAAGGGTTTCAACATAGAGCTTGTATCAGAGATCACCGGCGTCCCTGCCGCTACCATCGCTGAGGCGGCCAGGGTATATGCCACCAATGGCCCTGCTTCTATCCTCTACGCCATGGGCATCACGCAGCACTCCCACGGCACAGACAATGTGCTGGCTGTAGCCAACCTCGCCATGCTCACGGGCAACGTGGGCAAGCGGGCTTCGGGGGTGAACCCCTTGCGCGGCCAGAACAATGTGCAGGGTGCCTGCGACATGGGCGCTCTGCCCAACGTGTTTACCGGCTATCAGCAGGTAGCAGGCCCCAGCGCGAGGTCGAAGTTCGAGGCTGCCTGGGGCTGTACCTTACCCTCAGAGCCGGGTCTTGTGCTCACCGATATGTTCCACGCTATGGACGAAGGCAAGGTCAAGGCAGTTTACATCATAGGTGAGAACCCGGTGCTCAGCGACCCCGATGCCAGGCATATCAAAGAGGCGTTGAGCAAGCTGGAGTTCCTGGTAGTACAGGATATATTCCTCACCGAGACGGCGCAGTTCGCCCATGTGGTATTGCCCGGGGCAAGCTTCGCCGAGAAGAACGGCACCTTCACCAACACCGAGCGCCGCGTGCAGCGGGTGCGCAGGGCTATCGCCCCTCTGGGCACAGCCAGGCCGGACTGGCAGATAGTCTGCGAGGTAGCCCGTCGCATGAGGAGCAGGGGCTTCGAGTTCGCCACCGCTGAGGATGTTATGAAGGAGATCGCCGATGTAACACCTTCCTACGGCGGCATCAGCTTTGCCAGGCTGGAGAACGGCAGCCTGCAGTGGCCCTGCCCCACGGAAGACCATCCCGGCTTGCAGTTCCTCCATGAGGGCATGTTCAGCCGAGGCAAGGGCAAGTTCGCCGCATTGGAGTACAAGCCGCCCAAGGAGCGGCCCGATGATACCTACCCCCTGGTGCTGACCACAGGGCGCAGCCTGTTCCATTACCATACCGGCACCATGACCCGCAAATCGAAGGGGCTCAACGAGCTGAAGGGTGAGGAGGAGGTGGAGATCAATCCTCAAGATGCTAAAGCCCTGGGCATCGCCGATGGCGATAAAGTGCGCGTCATATCGCGCAGGGGTAAGGTGATAGCCAGAGCGAAAGTAACCAATAGCTTAATGAAGGGCGTAGTCTTCATGACCTTCCACTTTGCGGAGAGCGCCACTAACCTGCTCACCAATCCCGCACTGGACCCCGTATCAAAAATCCCCGAGCTCAAGTTCTGCGCGGTACGGGTGGAGAAAGTCATCGAAAAGGTCCCTGCCTAGAAACCGCAACCAATTTAGAATTGTAGGGGCGGTTCGCGAACCGCCCCTACTTTCTTTCCTCAATCGTTTACGATATAATCCCACAAAGAGATTATTCGATAGTCAATCAAGCGGCGGCTTATCTAATCGGGAGGCTTAATTGAGAATTAAGCTTACAGAACATGCGAGGGAGAGAGCTAAGGAGAGAGGAACTACTGAAGAAGAAATCGGATTGGTTCTAGCGAGCGATAGTGAAATTCAACTGAAGAAACGTCGAAAAAGTAAAGAGCTGGTTTTCGAGTATAATAAGAATTGGCTGGGCAAACACTATCCCCAGAAAAAGGTCAAGGTGGTGTATACTGAGGAAAACGACGATACAGTGGTGATTACAATTAAGGTATTCTATGGCAGGTGGGGGTAAATCATGAGAATTAGCTATGACCCGAAGTACGATACACTTTATCTGAAGATTGGGGAGGCCGAAAAAGTCCTCTGCAAGGAAGTGGACGAGGATATCACTCTGGACATGGATGCAAAGGGGAAATTGGTCGGAATAGAGGTCCTTTCAGCATCCGAACACGTAGATTTGGCGCATTTATTGCCGGTAGAAATAAGGAAAGAGATAGCCAGGTCTTCCCGAAGAAGGTAGGGTTCCCTCGTTATGGACATAGAAGCCAGGTTCAGAACTAAGAGTGCTCGCTTTGTAGATGAGCGTAAGCTGGAGTTGAAAGCAGGGCTTGAGAGAAGGCTTGAGCGCTCTTTATCTTCCCAAGCAAAAGGCATACTTGTGGGGAAGGTGGTAAAGAGTTGAGTCTGGAGTGGTAAGTTCTTTCGGGTAGCTTGGAGCATCCGCTCCAACGAGTAGGGGCACAGCGCGCTGTGCCCCTACATAATTAGTCAGCATTCCTCCAACAGACTAACCTATTTATTTTAGCTGGCGAACAGTTTAAACTTGCTGTAAACATGGAAAACCTGAGGAAATACGGCAGTAAGCCTTTCCGTGTGGCTGTAATTCACGGCGGGCCGGGTGCGCCCGGAGAAATGGCGCCGGTGGCGCGAGAGCTATCCTCTACCATGGGCGTCCTGGAGCCGCTGCAAACAGCGACTACGCTCGAAGGGCAAGTCCGAGAGCTCAAGGCCGTTTTGGAGAGACACGCAGCTATTCCCGTCACCTTGATCGGTTTCTCCTGGGGAGCTCTACTCAGCTTTATTTTTACTGCTCGATATCCTTCCTTCGTACGGAAACTCATACTCATTGGCAGTGCGCCCTACGAGGATAGATATGCCCTGAGTATTACACAGATGCGGCTGAGTCGGCTCAACGAGCAAGAAAGACAGCAAGCCATCTACCTGATGCAGACTTTGAACGACTCCTGCATTTCAGACAAGAACACGCCCCTGGCACGGCTGGGAAAGCTGCTATCCCAAGCCGACTCATATGACCCTTTGCGCTATGACGACGAGATACTGGAATGCCAGTACGATGTCTTCCAGGGTGTGTGGGAACAGGCTGAGCAGCTTAGAGGCAGCGGCAAGCTTCTGGAGTTGGGTAGGAAAATCAAGTGCCCGGTAATCGCCATCCACGGTGACTACGACGCTCATCCCGCCGCAGGAGTCAAGGAGCCTCTTTCTCGCGTTCTGAGAGACTTTCGATTTATCATGTTGGAGAAATGCGGCCACCGCCCCTGGCTCGAACGCAGCGCCAGAGACAGGTTTAACAATATCCTTAAAGAGGAGGTTCCATGACAGCAAAGCAGTTTCCGCTGAAGGGATATACACTGCCGTTAACACCCCAGGGCCGATCGTCCATAGTTGAACCACCGCCCTGGTATTACGGCGGTGAGGTGATGCAGCTAGTCTTCCGTACCGATGCAAAGCGGGCTAAGAAGTTGATCCCGCCGCCTCTGGAGATGGGCCCGGAGCCGGGAAAGGGAATTGTGTGGTTCGTAGAATGGGTCTCGGTGAGCGAATCGAATCCCGAGCTGGCCTTTATCAACCCGGAGCGGGCTGTTTACCAGGAGTGCCTGGTAATGATTCAGTGCAGTTTCCGGGGGGAACCGGGCTACATAGTGCCTTATATCTGGGTGGATAACGATTTCACCCTGATGCGCGGCTTTGTGCAGGGATTTCCCAAGAAGCTGGCCCGCATCTATCGCACGAAGCTCAGCGAGTTGAATCCCAAAATAGGTGGCAAGCGCGTTGGGGCAAAGATAAAAGGCATCTGCGAGGCCCACGGTGAAAGAATAGTGGAAGGCTCCCTGGTTTTTACCCGTCAGGCTGTCGCCTCGGAGTTGCCGTCAGTACGATTTTATCTGATGCGTCATTTCCCGGATATCGAAAACCCTGCCAAACCAGCAGTGCACGAGCTTGCAATCAGCCAGATCTCAGACGTCAGGGTGGCGGACGTCTGGGCGGGTGACGCAGACCTCAAATTCTTCGAGTCAGCCGTGGAAGAGGTGGCTGCCCTTGCGCCGGTGGAGATGCTGGGCGGATTTTTTCATAGCATGGGTCTCACCATCACAGGCGGCAAGGTGGTCTACAAGTACCGGTAGCCGCGCAGGGAGACTCTGAGTAGTCAAACAATTTCCCGGGTCTCTGTTATGTCGCTCCCCAAATACTTTGTCTGGAGCAGGCATTTCTGCGCAAGCATAATAAGATACTCTGCCACAAATCAGTTGACTTCTTAATCCATTTCGCTTACATTCTCTGACATTAATCATAGTTGGTTTACTTGCCTGAGGAGAAACAACGAGGAATTGATGGAGAATCTGCCGACACCTCCGCCGGGCATTGCGGTAACCTGGCGGCGCTTGATGTGGGAAGCTATTAAGAGAGAGTGGCCTATATGGCTTACTTGCCTTGCTATTCTCGCTAATGGGCTATTGCCCATCTTCCACACGTTGTTGACACGTTTTCCTCCTCATCCTCGTTTCTTTGATTTAGTTTTGCCCTTCGGCATATTCCACTTGAGCCGTTCACTAACAGTGGCGATAGGTTTCGTTCTTGTTTATCTGTCCTTTCGCCTACTTCAGCGCCGCAGGGTGGCTTGGTGGCTCGCCATCGTGAGTCTATTTTTGGCCCTGATCATGAACCTCGGTTCGCAGCAGTGGTATGAAGCCCCGGCTCCAGGAGTGACATTGACGCTCATGCTTATCTTCCGCAGACGGTTCTCCGTGCGCACTGAACGTCACAGCATAACACGGGGTTTGGCACTTTCGCTTGTTGTCGTGTTGTTTGCGGTAGTGTACGGGATTGTAGGCTTCAGTTTCCTTGACCGCCGTGATTTTGGCGTCAATTTCAGTTTTGGAGGGGCATTAGTCAGAACGTTGCGTGAGCTCTTCTTCGTCGGTAACTCCGACCTGGTGACGCACAGCAATTATGCCCGTTGGTTTATGGACTCACTCGACCTTATGGGGGTTCTGGCTTTCGGTTTCTCAGCCTACAGTATATTCCGCCCTGTTGCGTACAGGCTCCAGGTGGTGCCTCAAGAGATCGCAGAGGCAAAGGCTATCCTGGAGAAGTATGGCCGGTCCTCCTATGACTACTTTAAGGTCTGGCCCGATAAATCCTATTTCTTCTCCGACACCCGCAAATCATTTGTCTCATACAAAACGGTCATGAGTGTGGCTTTTTGCCATGGAGATCCTGTAGGGCCTGATGATGAGATGGAAAATACTGCCTGTGCGTTTCTGCGCTTCTGTTCTGACAATGGCTGGTTGGTCTCACTCTTATGGCCGGATTTGCTCCCCATGTACAAGCGGATTGGCCTATCTGTGCTAAAAATTGGCGAAGAGGCCATAGTCGACCTTGACCATTTCAGCTCTCATACTATAGAGGCTAAGTATTTTCGCAAGATCAGGCGCAGGTTCGAAGCCAGAGGTTATAAACTATCCCGACACAAGCCTCCCCACTCACCGACAACGCTGGATGAGGTGGAAGCGGTTTCAAAGCAGTGGCTCTCTGAACCCGGGCGGCACGAGTTCGGTTTTCTCGAGGGACGCTTTAAGCGAAGCTATATGGCAGCGACTCCACTTGTCGTTCTCCGAGACTCCACAGGACATCCTTTGGCTTTCGTCAACGAAATACCCTCTAGTAGGCCAGGGGAGGCAAATTTCGACTTAGCAAGACACGTACCTGGAGTGCCGCCCGGTACCATGGACTACATATTTACAGAATTAATGCTGGCTTTAAGACAAGAGGGATACCGTTCGTTCAATTTAGGAGTAGCGCCATTCGCTGGTATAGGAGAGAGGCCCGAGGCGACGATAGAAGAACGAGCTGTTCATCAACTCTTTGAACGTTTCACTCGGTTCGTGTCTTACAAAGGACTTAGCGACTACAAGGTCAAATTCGAGCCGAATTGGGAGGATCGCTTCCTTGTCTATCAGGGCGGCCCCATCGGTCTGGTGAGAGTAGCGCTCGCCATAGGTCGTGCACTGGAAGGATGAGGAAATGTGGAGCATGCTATCCCGGCAGACACAGGTTTCCCTACTTAGAAATCATATGCTCCAAATCGGCTTTGTCCTGTGGTGGGGCTTGGCGAAAAGCTCCTGAGCCTATATTGGGATGGTCTTCGAACCCCTGACCCCTCTGACCCTGTTCCACTCGGCGGTGCCGAGATACTTTATCCTCCGCGCCGATTCCCCCAGGTAAGATGTGCGCAAGAGTTGTATGGCTTTGCTTCCATATTTTTGCCGCACCCTCTTGCCTAAGTCGAGGTCCTCCCGGAAGCCCTTTGTCGGATCCAGCGTCTCATCGTAACCGCCTAATTCATTGAAGGCACTCTTCCAGATGGCTATACCCCTGCCTGTGGTATATGCTTTAGGCTTGAGCCAACTGCGCAGCATGAGCGATGCCGCAGGGAAGAAGACACCCTCCGCTACAGGGTCAGCGCCATGGGCCAGGACGTATCCTTCGTCCAGAGCGGCCACCACATCCTGGATATAGGTGGGGGTAAACAGGCAATCCGCATCAACAAACACCAGTATCTCGCCCTGTGCTTCCATCGCCCCCACGTTGCGGGCATGGGGCAGATTCAGCTTGGGGACAAAGATGTACTTTGCTTTGTAGGCCTGGCATATCTCCAGGGTTTCATCGCTTGAAGGAGGGGGGCTGCTATCTGCTACAACGATTTCTATGGGCTGGTATGTCTGGTTACGGATGGTCTCCAGAAGCTTAGGGAGGTATTCCTCCTCCATCAGTGTTGGAATAACCACAGAGACTAAGCGCCCCATAACCTGGTAGGCAGGTGGCCCGGTGGAAGCCTGGCCTATCCTGTACACAACCACCCTTGTCGTTATGTAGGCGCCTAAGAACGCCCCAACGACCCCTGATCCGAGTACCCCGCCCACAATTTCCCCAGCCATAGCAATTACATTATATTTCTTAAAAGACTATATAGCAACAGCAATAGGCAGGTCGTTTACTAACTGGGGGTATCCCCCACTTTCTTAATCCCCCCAAGATTGGGGACATAGGGGTTGAAGACAGATCGATAAACGACTTCCGCTGTTGAGACGAAGACAGCATTAAATGCCACAGGGCATCGCTTTCAGGGTGATAGGCAGATTAAGGAAGCGCAACTGAGGAATTTCTCTAAGTGAATAGAGCAAAATGTCTTGAGTGTACTGCAATCTAGAGTAAGACGAGTCCGATTGGTATGCCAACTATGGTAGCACACAGTATAAAGCCGCCCAAGATTAGCCCTCCGACTAGTGTGGCTTCGGGAGGTGCTGCTGCAGCGCCAGCAGGTGGGGCTATGAGCAATGGGAATAAGGATACGAAGAATATCAGGCCCGCAATTCCCCAATAGGCAGAACCTGAACCAAGGTTTTGTATCAACCTTCTTCTAATGAAAGCTTGCCTCTTGCACTCAAGTCGAACCAGCAATTCCAGCATATCAACCCCCTGCGATTAGTCTTTGAACCCCTCCACCAACAAGTTTAACATAGCAAATTAGCCCCTCTATGTCAAGGCGAACGTGTGACTGGCCTTTTCAGTGAATTGTCTTCCTCGGCGGAATAGCTCAGCTCTCTCGCATCCGGCCTAGGTCGCCTTTTCGCTCTTACTGTGGGAGTGGCTGGATAATTTCCGCAGATATTCGGCCCCTGTTAGATGGCCCTTTTCTATCATCTCGGTGGCGTGATTGAAATCCCAGATGCCCAGCTCTTGACTTTAGTGACTTGTGGGAGCATTATTCTGTACAACACTCTGTTGCGGGGAATGGCCTCTCGGGTATGCTGAAATTTTGCGCAGCTATAATCCAATACAACTAATGGAGGGATGAAATGACTGAATCGGTTCAACTCATCAAAGACGGTCATATAACCAAACTGCTGCTCAACCGCCCTGAAGTGTACAATTCCATTGATCTTGACCTGGTTCAGCGTCTTCAGGAACGCCTTCTTTATCTTGCCATGGACAACACTTCGCGCGCTGTAGTTATTTCAGGGAATGGCAAAGCGTTCTGCGCCGGAGGTGATTTGAAGTGGATGCTTAACTTTCCCCGTGGTACCTCGGCTGCCCTTCATGAGTTGTCTGCCCGCTTACACCAATCCGTTCTGGAGATTCGCAGGATGAAGAAACCTGTTATAGCGGCGATCAACGGGATTGCTGTAGGTGCTGGATTTTCACTGGCGCTGGCCTGTGATTTCCGCATCATGGCTCGCTCTGCATTCCTCCAGCAAGCCTATACCTCGGCTGGGCTTTGCCTCGACGGTGGGGGCTCATTCACGCTGCCTAGAATCGTGGGACTGGCCAGGGCGCTCGAAATCGTAGCCTTCGACCAGCGCATCCCGGCAGAGCAAGCTCTTGCCTGGGGGTTGGTGACGCAGGTTGTGGATGATGGCCTGGCACTGGAAGAAGCTGTCAAGATAGCCAGGCAATTGGCGCAGGTCTCTATGAACTCCTTTGGTTGGTCTAAAAAACTGCTCACTGACTCGTTCCACACATCGTTTGAGGCCCAACTTGAGCGGGAGAGGGAGGGTATCCGCAGTTGCGCTGCCCATCCGGACGGGCAGGAAGGAATCCGCGCGTTTATCGAGAAACGGAAACCGGTGTTCAACCCTGAGTAGATTCCTAGTGAGGGTGATGGCTTAAAGCTCGCGTGTTTGCTCTAGGTCGCCTTCTTGTCCGAGATGCGGGCGTGACTGGATAATTGCCGCAGATATTCGACCCCTGTCTGATGGCCCTTTTCTATCATCTCCGTGGTATGGTTGAAGTCCCAGGTGCCCACCTCATTGAAACCCTCTACCATGATATAATGGATTTTGTCCTGGGCTAGCTTGTTGGCCCAGCCCATATCATCAATAAATCGCTGATAGGCAGTGGCGTTCAATATCTGCCTGATAACGCGGAGTACCCCTAGACGGCTTTTTCTTATGGTCTTGGTCTGGCGTTTTCCCACATCGATAGCATAAACCTCAGTGGCCTTCATCTGCACGGCAACGCGGATGGGCAGGTCGCTGACTAGAGCGCCATCCACGTACTGCCGCCCCTGGTATTCCCAGGGGGCAAGAATTAGAGGATAAGCACTGCTTGCCATTACGGCGTCGATGACTGACTCGGTACGGTCTATGCCAAAGACACGCAGCTCGCCGGTACGGATGTCCACAGCCGTGATATATAGTTCTGCGGTTTTTATGTCCGCAAACTTTTGCATATCTTTTGGCAATCGGGACTCTAGATAGTCCTTAAGCCTCTTATTGTCGAACAGGCTGCTTCGACCGGTGAGCAGGCGTATTGCCATGGACATATAGTTGTCGGGCAAGACATCTTTCTTGGTTACCCTACGCCACGTTTTTCCCAGCCACTTGGCCCCTTCCAGGGTAGGGTTAATAGCCATAGCTGTGGCGTTTATA
Organism: Dehalococcoidia bacterium; assembly: GCA_014874385.1. Classification (GTDB taxonomy): domain Bacteria; phylum Chloroflexota; class Dehalococcoidia; order SZUA-161; family SZUA-161; genus JACWAE01. The sequence continues at coordinate 32,618 of JACWAE010000025.1, forward strand.
GCTCCCACCGACGTACCTACCAGGATTCGCGGCCGAATTTCATGCTCCAGGAGGGCGAGAAGGGCCCCGACTTCGAGCGCACCCCGGTTGCCTCCCCCGCTGAGGACGAAGGCAACTTTATCTGCTGGTCTGCTTTGCGCTGTGGTGCCGTCGCCTTGGCTGCTGTCATCATCCATTTCTTCGAACCTTGTTATGTAAGTGTACCACTAACTTGCGCTTTGCGCTAGCTCGTCATTATGTGGTTTATCCCCACATTTTAGTAAGTGGTATAATCGAGGTCGCTGATGAAATGAACAGACAGTTCGGTGTCTCTACATGTTTGTGCACCGGGCAAGTCGAGAGACTTGCGCGCGGAGTTGGCAGGCCTGCCCAGGAGCGGTTGCTTAGAGGCTACTTAAGCCTGTTGGACGATTTTGCCAGGTTTGTTCTGGAGAATGGTTTCGACACCATAGAGATTGAGTTCGGTTTCTCTATTATCGGTGCTGAACTTCTATTTCCGTTGTTAGACGAGTTGAAAGCGATAATCCGCCCATTCCGCGCAGTATTCTGCCATCTTCCTCTGGGTGAGGTCAACATCGCTGCCCTTCATTCTACCATGAGAAGAGAGGCTATTGCAGAGACAAAGAGGCACATTGACCTCTGTGGGGAACTGGGGATAAGCGTACTGGTAATGCATCCGGGCTGCTTTAGCGCAACCCCCGACAGATATGCATTGCTGGAAAAGCAGACCAGGCAAATAGCCGAGCAGAGCGTTTTCGAGATAGCCGATTATACCAAAAAGAAAAATATGGAGCTTTCCGTGGAGAACTTGCACTGTGGCGAGGCGCTCTTCAGAGAGCCGGGGGAATTTGAGCCATTTGTCCGCAAGGGAATCGGAATGACTCTGGATACCGTTCACGCCTTTGTCAGCGGTGTGAATCCGCTGGACTTTATCACCACATACGGTAAAAAAATCACCGAAGTCCATCTAACAGACGGCATTGCTGGCGATTCCTATGCTCACTATCCGGTGGGAACGGGCATGGTAGACTGCATAGCTGTTCTTCGGAAATTAGAGGAGATAGGCTACGATGGCAGGATTATCCTTGAAGTGAACTCCAAAGATGCTTTGCTCCAGAGCAAAAAGTTCCTCCAACAAAAAGGTTATCTGAAGTGAGATTGTTCATTTATTTATCTGGCATTGGCAATAGAATTTCTTGGGGGTGAGAAGATGAAAGTCAGCGAGAGTCAATGGAAGCTTATGCAGGAACACCTGGGGTACACTGACGAGGAGATGAAGGTTTTTAAGCGAAATCCCAGGAATAAAGATGTCTTGTCGAAGGCTGCGGTCTTAATGAACAAGACGATCATTGCCGAAGTAGTCGAATCTAACGGGTGCAATAGCCACCACCGCATCGGTGACAAGTTGTATTTTGACGGGGCTGGCAATCTCCTAACCAGTCTCAGCCCGAAGAGGATTTGCATCTACGCCTTGGCCTCAGTGGCTACATTGATTTTTACGTCAAATGAACTCTTCTATGCTGGAGTTGATCCGAATGAGATGAGATTCAAACGGACTGGTTGCTTTGATGTGGGGGTGCGATGTGGTGGTTGGGGTCACATTGTTCTGGAGCTGCGCGTGGAAGAACGCAAGAAGCGATGAGCTAAGAATACTAAGCTCGGACAAATTCACCTCTGAGACAGATTATCAAAGCGAGTGAACTACGTGGAATAAGAGTAAGAACTTCCTATTGCTTGTGCTAACCACTATCCCCTAACACTGACAACACATGTGGCCCGACATGAGTGCGCCAACTACGGGACTGACCTTTGTTCTCTTTCCACTTGCACTGAGCTTGCCAGTTAAGAGCGAGCAGCCCGAGCTCTCCCTGACTCCTGTCTTGGTAACAGATTGTGCGTTTGGCAAAGGGATTTTGTATGACGGAACGGTAAATGTAATGACTTTTTCAGCTTTTTTCCCTTCATTTTATGACTATTATATGGTTTGTTGCCTAGAATTGCTGCGCGTACAACTATGCGTATAACATTTTCCATGCCGAACAGATAATTAAGGAACAAAGTTGTAGATAACAATTAGAATTACAGTACTAGCACTAGTCGACACCGATTATGCGAAGGCAAGAAGACCACTTCTGAAAGGAGCTGGAATAAAATGACTGCACCCTATTTGGTTCTGCCTACTCTGATAGTCATATTTGCTTCTTTGCTCATAGTCAGGGCTGCCGGGATCGTCTTGAGGATGACCGGGCTTGATAAAGATACCGCCAATTTTCAGGCTCTGTCTGCTTTTACGAGAACAGGCTTTACTACAAAGGAGGCTGAGCTCGTAATGAACAATCCTCAAAGGCGCCGCATCGTGACCTGGCTTATCATACTCGGTAACGCAGGGCTTATCGCAGTCATCGTCAGCGCCACTTCATCGTTAAGCAGGGGCACGGGCTATGAGATGCTTATCAGTATAGGCGCACTTATTGTAGGAGTCTACCTTATTTTCTTGGTGGGGCGTCATGTCGGCTTTACCGGTAGATGGGAAAGGTTCATTGAGAATCGACTTGTCCGGTCACGTGTTTCCAGGGCAACCTCGATAAATCGATTGCTGCATCTGGCAGGAGGTTATGGAATTGCTGAAGTGTCTGTTGGACAGGGCTCCTCGCTTATTGGACGTTCTATTGAAGAAAAGCATCTGTTACAAGGAGATATGGTCATTTTGGGCATCGAACGAAGTCAAAGGTGGGTAGATAGGCCGTCTGCTCAACAGGTGATCGATGTTGGAGACAGACTCATTATATACGGGCAACTTAATGCATTGGAAAGCTTGTTCAGTACCATTTAGAAACTCCGGCCTGTGCAGCCATCGTGGCGACCACGAACCTTTCGAACGCAGCTTATCGAAGCGCTGAACTGCTTGGAATAGAAGCAGGAACTTCCCGTTGACTGTACTAACCTCTATCCCCTAACACTGACACGGCCAGCACATGTGGCCCGACGTGAGTGCCAACCACGGGACTGACCTTTGTTCTGTAGATACGCTCTTTGGGGAATCTGGAACTGATACGTTCAGCCAGCATATCCGCTTCATCGGGGGTAGCAGCATCTTCAATAGCCAACTCCTCGATGTTTGAAAAGCTCGCAGCAAACTTATACAGGAATTCTATGGCTTTTGTGCGAGACCTCGGCTTGGCGACAGGCCGGCCTTCACCTTCTTCCAGGGTCATGATAGGGTTCACCTTTAGCATTGAGCCCAGAAAAGCTTGTGCGGCACTGACACGGCCACTCCTTTTAAGATATTCCAGCGTATCGAAGGCAAAATATATCTTTGATCGATAGATATTCCGCTGAGTTATCTTCAGCACATCCTCGATTTTAGCTCCGGCATTTGCTGCTTTGGCGGCAGCGATAGCGATTAATCCCAGCGCCATGCAACCTGCCTTCGAATCGATTATCTCTATGCGGCATTTCTTTTTCATCATCCCGACTGCTTGCGATTCCATCGTGTAGGCAGAAGATAACTTGCTGGCTAAAGCGATGACGACAATTTCATCCGTCTCCTGAGCTAACTTGTCATAAACTTGAGCGAAGGCAGCAGGACCGGGGACGGCGGTGGTAGGTAAAGTCTTGCTGGATTCGAGCTTCCGGTAGAATTCCTCGGTCGTTAAGTCAACACCGTCTCGGTAAGATTCTTTGCCGAAGTTAATATACAATGGCACCACTGCTATCCCCAAATCGCCCGCAATTTGGGTGTTCAGGTCGGAAGTGCTGTCGGTAACAATCTTTACAGTCATATTGCTTCGAAAAGTAGACTCTTTCTTACCGTTCGCCCTGAGCCCGTCGAAGGGTGAACGGCCTGTTCACAGTGATACCTTCGGCAAGCTCGTGGCAGATTCCTGAATGCAGCTTTATTCCTGCCCCTCTATTCTATCTTGCTATTTCCCAACAAGCAATAAGAGTAATACGGTATTCTAGCTTATTCTTTACGGCCCATATTGACACCCCAGTATTCCATAGTATAAATTAGCCTGGAACAAACCACTGCTCCGCAGCTTGCACCAGCCTGCAAAATGATGACATATCGTAACCACCTGCCTTAGGAGGTGTCATGGAAGAGGCTGTAGAACAGATGAAGGACCTGGCCCAAAAATCCCTGTCGGCGACAAGCGGAACCATCAGTGTAGCGGGGTTGAAGGATGAGGTCCGCATTATCAGAGACCAGTGGGGAGTACCTCATATCTTTGCCTCCAATGTGGAAGACCTCTTCTACGCCGAGGGTTACACCCATGCCCAGGAGAGGCTGTGGCATATGGAGTTTAATCGCCGTCTGGCTAGCGGTACCCTCGCTGAAATGCTGGGCGAACTTCCTCTGGACATCGACATGTTCATGCGTACTATAGGGCTGAGACGAGCTGCTCAGGCAGCAGCCAGGTTCATCCAGGGAAAGGGCGATAAGCTCACCAGGACCGTGACCGGGGCTTATGTCAGGGGAGTCAATGAGTTCATTGAGAGCCACCTCGACAGCCCTCCTTTTGAATACAGATTCCTGGGCTGGCAGCCATCTCCCTGGACATTAGCGGATACTGCTGTCTGCGGCCTGCTTGTGGCCTGGCAGTTGTCCACGAATTGGGATAACGAAATACTGAGGGCGGACCTGATCGAGCGGCTGGGCGAAAAGCGCGCCCATGACTTGCTCCCCTTTTATCCATCTGAGGCATCGCTTATTATTCCGTCAAACGGTGTATTTAGAGATATGGCGGCATCACTGCTGGAATGCCAGAAGAAAGCAACAGGTTCCCTCGGCTCGGACGCAGTGCCGCCTGGCAGCAATAACTGGGTAATAGATGGAAGCAAGTCCACCACGGGCATGCCTCTTCTTGCCAACGACCCTCACCTGTTAATCGGAATGCCCTCCGTCTGGTACGAAGTAAATCTGGTAGCTTCCGAATTCAACGTCATCGGTGCTACCTTCCCCGGATTACCCCAGGTGTTCATTGGGCATAATGAGCGTATTGCCTGGGGGCTTACCAATCTGGGCTCCGATGTTCAGGACCTGTATATCGAGAAGTTGAATCCAAAAAATCGCCGCCAATACCTGTATCAGGGCAACTGGGAAGATGCCGAAGTCTGCCTTGAGCAATTTCCGGTACGCGGCAAGGAGGAGCCCGTTACCAAGGAGGTCTTGATTACGCGCCATGGCCCCATAATTGACTCTATACTTCAGGGGATGGCAAAACCCGAGATAAGGAAAGGACTTCGCCAGACTGTAGCCCTCCGTTGGACCGGGCATGAGCCATCTCACTCTGCTCTTGCCCTTAAAGGACTGCTCAAACTAAACGCATCCAGCAACTGGAAGGAGTTCAGAGAAGCCCTGCGTCTTTGCGGCCTTATCTCGCAGAACGTAGTGTATGCCGATGTGGAGGGCAACATCGGTTATGTCGCCAACAGCATCATCCCTATAAGGGCGAAAGGGCAGGGGCTGGTCCCAGTGCCGGGATGGACTGGAGAATACGAATGGACAGGTTATATCCCATTCGATGAGCTCCCGAGCGCTTTTAACCCTCCCACTCATTTCTTTGCTACCGCAAACAACAAAATAGTGGATGATGACTACCCATATCTTATCACTCATGACTGGCTGCCGGCCTATCGGGTCAGGCGTATAGTACAGATGCTGACCGCCCGAGAAAAGCTCTCCCTGGATGATTTCAAGAAAATGCAGGCAGACGTTTACAGCCTTCAGTCCCAGGAGCTTATCCCTCTCCTGACCCGGCTAAAACCAAAGAACCAGCGTCAGAACGAGGCGCTTGATTATTTTCGTTCCTGGGATTTTCGCATGGACAGGGATAGCATTCCTGCCGCTCTGTACCATATGTGGTATCTAAAACTGGTGCAGAACCTCCTCAGGGGTAAACTGGGCCAGGATATTTATGAGCATTACTTCTATAAAAGACTGCTCACTAACTGCTTCCATATTTTGGCTATGCCTGGGCTGCTGGAGTATCCCACCTCATACTGGTTCGGCGATGGCTCCAGGTCAAATGTGGAAAAGCGGGACGAACTTGTGAGTGCCAGTCTGGAACAGGCCATTGAGGAACTCACCAAAACACTGGGCCCCGATATGTCGACCTGGCATTGGGGCAGGCTGCATACCGCCACTTTCCGTCATCCGCTCGGAGTGATCCCACCACTGGACCAAATCCTGAACGCAGGACCTGTAGGGGTAGGCGGCGATGAGTATACAGTAAACAATGGTGGGTTAGATTACAGCGCAGACTTCGCCCAGGTCGTTATCCCCAGCTATCGCCAGATCGTAGACCTGAGTGACCTGTCGAAGTCGATATCAATGCACAGCACAGGTCAGTCGGGGCAGCCAGCCAGCGACCACTACAGGGACTTCGTGGAACCCTGGGCCAAGGTAGAATATCATCCTATGCTCTTTGATAAAGAAACCATTGAGAGGGAGGCTGCAGAAGTGCTCCGACTGGTACCCTCAGGTGGTGAGAAGCTGACTCGTAAAAAGAGGAAGGCATGAAATAGTCGCAGCTCTGAATTTCGGGAACGTGACCTGGTGCTAGCCCAAGTTTCAATTATTGACTGTCAATTATCAATGCTTGCCTGTTTTAACCGCGCCTTGCGGCGGCTGCGCTACCATTTTGGCGACCTTGAATCTCAGGTCGCAGCCCATGCACCGTAGCGCTTCCTCTGCTCCCGCCTCGTCGCTGAATCCCAGCTCTGCCTTGGCGGGTTTGCCTTTTCCTTGCTCTACGGAGGCCGTGGGCATAGCGACGCGCTTCCGCTGGGCGAAGTTCGGTATCCTGCCTATCCTGTGAACTCCTTCTTGCACCGGGGCCAGCGCTTCTTCAATATTGCCGCTGCCGCCCAGATAGCGGTCTATGGAGGCGGCGGCTTTCCTGCCCACCGCCACTGATTTAATAAAGATGTGCTTGCCGGTAACCTCTTCGCCCATCGTGAATAGACCTTTCCTGCCGGTGCTGAGATCATCGGGGTTGACCGTGATGCCGGACTCGGCTGCCTTGCGGGTGTCCAGAGCTACGAATACTGCCTGGAAGCCGTCCTGGAACAGCCTGTCCATTGTCTCCATCCTGGCCTGTGTCTTTATCTCCACTCCCAGCCTCTTGAGCATCTCCAGTTCATCATCGAGCATCTGGCGAGGCAGGTCGTACTCAGGTGTCGCTGTGCGTAATATGCCGCCCGCCTGAGGCTCAGATTCGAAAACGGTCACCGCGTGCCCGCCCTTCTTAGCCAGGTAGTAGGCTGCGGTCAAGCCTGCAGGGCCCGAGCCGACGATGGCTGCTTTTTTGCCCGAAGCAGGCGCTTTGCTCTCCAGAGCCCATTTTACGTTTGCCCGCTCGGCAGCGAATCGCTCCAGCCCCCTGATAGCCAGCCCCTGGTCAAGCTTGCTGCGCCTGCAGGCAATCTCGCAGGGACGCGAGCAGATACGGCTGCATATATGGGCAAAGGGTACTTTCTCCTGAATTACTGCCAGAGCCTCATTATACTTACGCTCCCTGATGAACCTGATGAAGCGCGGCACGTCTACCCCTGCGGCGCAGGCGTACATGCAGCGAATCATGGCTCTCCTGGGGTCAGGCCAGCGCTGCCACTCATCGCCTACGTCCATCAACGCCCCTGTAGGGCAGACCTCCACGCAGCAGCCGCAGAAGGTGCAACCGGACTCCAGGAGCGGCCTGCCGAAGGCTCCGCCGATGAAAGTATCCTTGCCACGGCGGTTGAAGGCGATTGCTTCTATTCCCAGAATCTCCTGGTCTACCCTGACACAGCGTCCGCAGAGGATGCAGAGGTCGTTATTGCGCACGATGAAGGGATTCTCTCTCTCGATGGGGTATCCCTTGGAGGTGTAAGGATAGGGCATCTTGCCCAGTCCGATGAAATCAACCGCTCTCTGCACCTCGCAGCGGTCGTTATTGGGGCAGAGGATGCAAAATTGTTCGTTTACACTCATCAGGCGCAGGCAGGTGCCCCCCGGCTTGCATCGCTCAATGCGGTGGCATTCCAGGCAGGCAAATGGATGCCTCGCCAGCATCATCTGCAATATCTTGCGGCGCATGTCGTTCACTTCAGGTGTGTTGTTATGGACGACCATGCCCTCTGTTGCTGGCTCGCTGCAGGCCGTGATGAAGCCTTCCCTTCCCTCGATCTGCACCTGGCACAGCCGGCATGCCCCGAAGGGCAGCTTGATATCTCGCAACGAACATAGATTGGGTATATAGATATTGTTGTCCAGCGCTGCTTCCAGTATCCTCTTGCCCTCGATAGTCTTAATTTCAACGCCATCTATCTTTATCGTAACGACTTTTGCTTTGGTTATCGTGCTTTCCACTGGCATTGTACCTCGCTTATTTCGCACCTGCGCCTGCAGCTATGGGCACAGGCTCTTTGGGTACCTCGACGGTCTCGCCGCTGGCCTTTTTCACCGCGCTGAACTTGGGCGGACATTTCTCCAGGCAGGTGGCGCACTTGATGCACTTGCTCTGGTCGATTACATGCACCATCCTCTTCCCGCCGGTGATGGCATCTGCAGGGCAAGCCCTGACGCAAATGCCGCAGCCCTGGCACCTGTCGGGAAGGATGTAGAAGTTTGTCAGCGCCTTGCATACCAGCGCCGGGCATCTCTTCTCGTTGATATGGGCTTCCCATTCGTCGCGGAAGTAGCGTATGCTGGTCAGCACCGGGTTGGGAGCGGTTCTCCCCAGTCCGCACAGAGAGCCCTGGATAAGCGTATCGCTTATCTCCAGAAGCCGGCTTATATCTTCAGGTTTTCCTTTTCCTGCTGTAATTCTATCGATTATCTCAACCATAAGGGGAAGCCCCTCACGGCAGGGCACGCATTTGCCGCAGGACTCATCCCGGCAGAAGGAGAGGAAGCCCTGAGCGGCATTCACCATGCAGGTGTCCTCGTCCATCACCGCTATTGCGCCGGAGCCCATGATGGAGCCAGCTTTGGCCAATGCTTCGAAGTCAACAGGCAGGTCCAGGGCGCTTTCAGGGAGGCATCCGCCCGACGGCCCGCCGGTTTGCACCGCCTTGAAGCGCTTCCCATCGGGCACCCCGCCTCCGATATCGAAGATGACCTTACGCAGCGTAGTGCCCATCGGCACTTCGACCATGCCGTTGTTGGCTATCTTGCCGGTCAGTCCCAGGACGGCTGTTCCTTTGCTGCCCTCGGTGCCGATGCTGGCAAACCAGTCTGCGCCTTTATCGATAATCAGGGGCACGCTGGCCAGAGTTCTCAGGTTGTTCGTACATGTAGGCAGGCCCCACAGCCCCGCGTCCACCGACAGCGGAGGCCTGACCCGAGGCATACCTCGCTTGCCCTCGATTGAAAGCAGCAGGGCCCTGCCCTCGCCACAGACCCAGGCCCCGGCCCCCTGCGAAATATCTACGTCGAAGCTGAATTTGCTGCCCAGGATATTCTTGCCCAGCAGGTTACGTTTTTTGGCTTCCTCCATAGCGAGATTAAATCGCTTCATGGCGATATGATAGTCAGCCAGGACATATATATAGCCCTGCGAAGCGCCGATGGCATAGGCAGCGATGGCCATCCCCTCCAGCACGGAGTGCGGGTCAGCCTCCATGACGGAGCGGTCCATAAACGCGCCGGCGTTACATACCACGTATTTGGGATTGCCCTTCGCCTTGTAAGCCGCTTCCCACTTCTTGCCCGTGGGGAATCCGGCGCCGCCCCTGCCCCGCAGACCTGAGCGCTGAACCTCACTGATGACCTGCATCGGCTGCATCGAGGAAATGGCCTTTTTCAAAGCCGTATAGCCGCCTCTGGCCAGATAGTCTTCGATTTCCTCGGGGTTAATCTCGCCGCAATTGCGCAGGATGAGGCGGTGCTGCTGGCTGTAGAACGGTATATCCTTGTACAGAGGTACGGCTTTATTGGTAGCGGGGTCATGGTACAGCAGCCGCTCCAGCGGCTTCTTCTCTACGAAGTAGGACTTCACCACCTCCGGCGCGTCCTCTATTTTGACTCCGGTATAGAAGATGCCCTCGGGCTCTATAACAACGATAGGGCCCTGCTGACAGAAGCCGTGGCACCCGGTAGTTTTGACCTGGATAGTATCAGATAGGCCGGAGCGCTTGATTTCCTCTGCCAGCGCCTGGTTTATTCTGGCGGATTTTGAGGACTCGCATCCGGTCCCCTGGCAGACTAAGATTTGGTGCCTGGTATTAGACTGAGCCATTATTTCTCAGATGCCCCTTCCTGCTTAGCTTTCTTGGGGAAAAGGTCTTCCACAGCCTTTGTGGTTAGCTTGCCGATGGTCTCCTCATTAATTTTCATGGCCGGAGCCATAGAGCAGGCTCCTATGCAGGCTACGGTTTCCAGGCTGTACTCGCGGTCTGGAGTCGTCTCACCCACTTTCAAATTCAAGGCGCGCTCGATAGTTTCCAGGATACGTTCCGAGCCGCGCACGTTACAGGCATTGCCCCGGCACACCGCAACCATCCTTTTACCCACTGGCTTCGTCCTGAACTGCGCATAAAAGGTAGCTACTCCATAGACCACATTTGCCGAGACACCCGCCAGTTCCCCGATCTCCTCCATCGCCTCCAGAGGCAAATAGCCCAGTTTCTGCTGCACCGCCTGCATGGCCGGTATCAGCACAATCTGGCGCCCCTTCAATGGGGCGATTACATCTCGTGTCTGCTTTCGTACATCGGTCTCCGTTACCACTGGTTCCCTCCGGTTCCTCGCTTCCCTTTCTTTTCAGATACACAAAAAACTTGGCGGTCGTTCGCCAAGTACCCTAAGAGATTGCTGATGGTTCTGCCATATACACTTGAGCCAGCGCGGCACTTTGAGTCAATAATCAAATGAACAATGAAACGGGTCATACCAATAGGGAAGCCTGCCAGATTCGATTTTCCTTGAAGCAACTGCTCGGAAAACATTATAGCCCCCGAGTATATTCAAGTCAAATTCGCACACTGAGAGGTTCAGTTAAATCGTGGTTGATTGCCGCGCTGCCTACTATTTAGAATACAACAGCATCCAGTTGCCTAACCCTCTTGACAAATTGTCAACACAATGATATTGTTGTGTCATGATACCAGAACTTGTAGATATTGGTGCAACCTGGAGAGTGCTGCCTCCAGGGATACACGATGCGACTTTAACCTAGATTGAGTATCGCTTTGCGACGAATGAAAAACGCAGAGGCCTATATAGAGGTCTTTTGGCAGGATGCAACTCCTTAAAATCTGCTGGATGCAGGGTTGTTTACTTGGATGGAAGCTACGTGACAGAGAAACCAATCCCCAGGGACTTTGATGTCTGTTGGGATCCGACGGGGGTTGAACCTGGTAGGCTCGATCCTGTTCTCTTAGATTTTGATAATCTACGAAGAAATCAGAAACTGAAGTACGGAGGCGAATTTTTCCCGTCTAGTGCAAGAGCTGATGGAACCCATAACTTTGCTGACTATTTTCAAACAGACCGAGATACGGGGAAGAACAAAGGAATCATACGCATCCGAATCTAATGAGCAGAGAGGGGAGGGGGAGAAATGATTAGTAACGAACGGCAGTATCTGGTAACAAAGCAACAGCTTAAGAAACTTCGTAAAGCTATTAGAGAATTCAATTTGAAGGAAGTTGCAGAGCGTGTAGGCTCAGATATACTTGCGACAGCGGAATTGAGCGCTCTCAAAAGTGAGGAGATATCTCTAGCGGATCAAGTGAAGGAATATGATGCTCTCCGTACTGGTGAGATCACAATACTCGAGGCTACGGATTTGAGAGAGCTGCCAAAGATTCTTATCCGCGCAAGAATAGCTCAGGGACTGACGCAACGCGATTTGGCTGAACTTGTTGGACTCAAGGAGCAACAGATTCAGCGATATGAATCGGATGAGTATGCAACTGCAAATCTGCGTCGCCTCGGTGAAATTGCAGGAGCGTTGAAGCTCAACATTACTGAGATCGCAGAATTCAAGACAAAGCCTTCAACTACGGAGATAGTAAGCCCAGGTGGGCTTGACTGGAACAGATTTCCTGCGAAAGAGATGTATAGAAGACAATGGTTTGAGGGCTTTAGCGGGTCATTATCTGAGGCTTTAGGGGAAGCCGACACGCTGGTGAGTGGTTTTGTTAAACGTGTCTTTCCTACGCTAGCAGGAGTGTTACATCGGAAACAGGTTAGGGCTGGTTCAATCGTTGATGACTATGCTCTGTTAGCTTGGGAATGTAGAATTCTACATTTGGCAAGCAAAGTAGAGCTCAAACGTCGATACGAAGACGGATTGATTGATTCTAAATGGATTGCAGAACTTGCCAAAGAGAGCAGAAATGACAATGGCCCGCTACGTGCCAAGGAAAAATTGGCGGAAGTTGGTATTGCATTTGTGGTCGAGCCTCATCTAGTAAATACGTATCTAGACGGGGCAGCGTTGCTTCATGGCAAGGGGCCAGTGATAGGGCTAACGTTGCGATACGATCGTTTAGACAATTTCTGGTTCGTGTTGTTTCATGAGTTAGCTCATATCATAATACATCTGCGCAAGAGTAAGCTGGAAGGCATTTTTGATGACTTGGATAATATCAGCGCAGACAGATTAACAAAGAAATTGGAGGATGAAGCGAATCATTGGGCTGAGGAAACCCTTATTCCAGAGGAGAAATGGAGTTGTGAATTAGCTCGATATACTAGGACTAGAGAATCGGTAATAGAAACAGCTAAGCACCTAAATATCCATCCTGCCATCGTGGCAGGTCGGATAAGGCGCGATGCCAATGATTACATAATTCTGAAAGATCTTGTTGGGCAGGGTGAGGTTAGGAAACATTTTCCTGATGCTGGTTTTGGTAGATGAGGAAGGGGGTGTGACAATGAGTTTTAGTTCAGGGCAATATGTCCCTTGCCTTAGATGGAAGCAGGGAGAATATCAAGCATTGTCTCGACTGTCATCGAACGCTCAAGTAGCTATAGTACCTTTAATAGAGATCCCTGAGATAGGGTACGATTTTGAAAGCGATACGAACTCGAAATCCATTGATGAACACTTATCAAAGTTTGCCAAGAGAGTCAAGGAGAAGTGGGGTAGGCATTGTTTGGTAGATATAAATATTATCCCACCCTCGGAACGTATGAATAATGGAGAGCATCCACTTGCATTCGTTTTTGAAGATCTAAGGGCGAAAAAGGTATCGGCGATTCCAGTGATCAATCTTAAACAAGACTATGCCTGTCAGAATGAAATTAAGACAATTGTCGCCACTGATATGCGTGGGCTGTGCATTAGAATTGGCATAGATGAGGCGATAAAGGCTGATTTAGCAGCTTCCTTGGAAGTACTTATTCAACGATATAACGTTGGTATTGACGAATGTGATTTCATTCTTGATCTAGGAGCTCCAAACTTCGAGCCAATAGGTAGCTTCGGGAATCTATTGGAGACAATCATTGGAAAACTACCGCACCTTAAGGAGTGGCGTTCGTTCGCGCTGATTGGTACCTCTTTCCCCCAATCGATGGGTGGACTGCAATTGGGGGCATCAATTATTCCGCGAAACGAGTGGAGCCTTTATAAGTCCCTTATAGAGCGATTGATGCTTTCGGAAATTCGGATTCCGGCCTTCGGTGATTATGGGATTAATTATCCGGATATCTTAAGGATTGACCCGCGATTAACCAAACCATATGCTACTGTTAGATATACGATTGAAGATGGTTGGTTAATAGTAAAAGGTCGCAATGTACGCGATTATAAATATGGTCAATATCGTGGACTATGTCAAGAAGTTATCGCGTCTGGGTACTATAGCGGAATAACGTTCTCGGAAGGCGACAAGTATATTCATGGCTGTGCGCAGGGCACTCAATCAACCGGGGGGCTTACGACGTGGCGCTGGGTTGGAACAAATCATCACCTGGAGAAAGTGGTGAAGGATGTCGCCAATTTATTCGCTTCATAAGGTATTCCCTAATTGTTGCTCGCAGTTCGGACGAATCCAATCTGCTAACAATACGAATGTACAGATTTGCGCGTTTCTCCCGTAACTGTTTTCCATGAATCCCTAAGTTCTCGAGAATCTCTCGGGCTTCGTTTCTCCATAGTAGCTGAGCGACTGCATAGTTATCTACGCATGTATTACGTTTTGGGCGTCGTACGGTTTTAAAATTCACCGCCCCGCGTTGACCTTCTGTCACAGATATTATTCCCCACCATTCGGGTAGCATCGCTATTGCCTCGTTAAGATGTCGTTCAGCTACAATCACAAAAACACGGTCGAATACTGCGTTATAGCTAGCTATCTGGCCATCTAATCTACGCAAAGAATCCACATCGCTCTTTATCTCATATCCGATCAGATGCCCATTAATAATTGCAATATCAGCTCTACACTTGCCATGGCGCAATCCTAATTCGTCGACCACTATGGTAGACGAGTCAAAATGGTGCTTGCGTAAGCACTTCTTATGAAAGCTAGTTCTGATTTGTAAATCGTTCATTTGTTTTAATGTAGCTGCAATTGTTTGCCGAATTATACATTATAAGTCAAGCATATTCAAATACTAAGCGGCGCATGGCGAATTTCCTCATTCTTTCTTTTCACAAATTAGGGTTGATATGCCAAGAGCAGCAGTAGTGCCAGCAGTAGATAGGACTTTTCCGAGAAGCTAATTCAATATATCGTTGTATTCTACATGATGGTAGGCAGCAATCAACGACGATCTAACTGAACCATCTGATATCTGCTCTTGTCATTTTTCTTGAATGAAGGTAAAATTATACATCGGGGGCTGGACTCATCTCATCTGTCAATTTCCTGCACAGTTCTAGTATGGGATGTTGACGGTGTTATTCTTCTTAATTCCAACGAGCCCTGCCCACCTAGTGTCTTAAATATTGGAGGTAAAATGTACCAAATCGTGACCAGGGAGGACCTTACCCCTGAGATCCACCTTTTCGAGATAATGGCCCCGGATGTCGCTAAGAAAGCTCAGGCGGGGCAGTTTGTTGTAATCAGGGTGGATGACAAGGGTGAGCGCATCCCGCTGACCATAGCCGATTGGAATCGGCAGAAAGGCACTGTTACCGTAGTCTTTATGGAAGTGGGCAAGACGACCCGCAAGCTGGCTACTATCAAGGCTGGCGAGTCTATCGCCAATTTCGCCGGCCCCCTGGGCCTGCCCACGCATATCGACAAGTATGGCACGGTGGTCTGCGTCGCCGGCGGCTTCGCTATCGCCACCATCGTTCCCATAGCCCGGGCCATGAAAGAGGCAGGGAACAAGGTTGTCTCCATAATGGGTTTCCGCAATAAGAACCTGATGTTCTGGGAGGACCGCCTGCGCCAGTTCAGCGATGAGCTGATTATTACCACCGATGATGGCTCCTACGGACTCAAGGGGGTGGTCACAATTCCTTTGAAGGAATTGCTTGAGAGCGGTAAGGACAAGATCGGCCTGGTGGTCGCCATCGGGCCCACGGTTATGATGAAGTTCTCCTCGCTGACCACCAAGCCGTTTGGGGTGAAGACCATAGTCAGTCTCAACCCCATCATGGTCGATGGCACTGGCATGTGCGGTGTCTGCCGGGTATCTATTGATGGCGTTACCAAGTTCACCTGCGTCGATGGGCCCGATTTCGATGCCCATAAGGTTGATTGGGACGAGCTTATGGCTCGGCAGCGTACCTATCTCGATGAAGAGAAGCGCTCACTCGAGCTCTGGAAGCAGAGCTGTAGCTGCGGGGGAGGTAAGACCTAATGCCGGAAAAGCTGAACCTGAATAGAGTTGCTATGCCCAAGCAAGAGCCCAAGGCAAGGGCTGCGAATTTCAACGAGGTTGCTCTGGGATACCAGGCCGAGAACGCGCTGGCCGAAGCCAGCCGCTGCATTCAATGTAAGAAGCGCTCCTGCGTTGGTGGCTGTCCTGTGGGCGTGGACATACCGGAATTCATTGCGGCGCTGCGCGATAACAAAATGTCCGAGGCGGTGAAGGTGCTCAAAGGCAAGAACGCCCTGCCGGGTATCTGCGGGCGGGTCTGTCCCCAGGAGACCCAGTGCGAGGAGGTCTGCGCCCTGGCCAAGAAAGGCGCTCCTATCGCCATCGGACGCCTTGAGCGCTATGTCGCTGACTGGGAGCTCGCCCAGCCCGCGACCTCGAAGCCCAAGCCGGAGATCGCTCCGCCGACGGGCAAGAAAGTGATGGTAGTCGGTTCCGGCCCGGCGGGTCTCACCGCAGCCGCTGACCTGGCCAAGCGCGGCCATCAGGTCACCATCCGTGAGGCCCTGCACGTCGCCGGCGGGGTGTTGATGTACGGTATCCCCGAGTTCAGGATGCCCAAGCGTATTGTCCAGGCCGAGGTGGACTACGTGAAGTCGCTGGGTGTTGAAGTCAAGCTGGACTCTGTAATAGGCAAGATAGCTACAGTCGACGAGATTCTTGCGGACGGGTATGATGCAGTATTTCTGGGCACTGGCGCAGGCCTGCCCATGTTCCTGCGCATCCCCGGCGAGAACTACAACGGTATCTATTCTGCTAACGAGTTCCTGACTCGAACCAACCTGATGAAGGCTTACCTATTCCCCGAATACGATACCCCGCTCAGGGTGGGCAAGAGGGTGGCAGTCATCGGCGGCGGCAATGTGGCTATGGATGCTGCCAGATGCGCCCTCAGACTTGGTGCTCAGGAGGTCTATATCGTGTACCGGCGCAGCCGCACCGAGATGCCGGCACGGCGTGAGGAGGTCGAGAACGCTGAGGAGGAAGGCGTAATATTCAAGTTCCTCACCAACCCCGTGAAATTCCTAGGCAACGACAAAGGCTGGGTCACCTCTATGGAGTGCGTGGAGATGGAGCTTGGCGAGCCCGATGCCAGCGGGCGCCGCAGCCCTGTGGTCAAGAAGGGCAGCGAGTTCAAGATGGATGTTGACATTGCAGTCGTAGCGCTGGGCACCACGCCCAATCCGTTAGTGCCGACTACCACCAAAGGTCTGGACACGACCAAGAAAGGCACTGTAGTTGCTGAAGAGGCGACAGGCAAGACCACCAAGACCGGTGTCTGGGCAGGAGGAGACGTGGTTACCGGCTCAGCCACCGTGATAAGCGCCATGGGCGCTGCCAAGAGAGCGGTAGCCTCCATGGATGAGTACCTGAAAGGTAAATAACGTAGCGTCGCCACTCCTGTGGCGACGAGGAAGGTATTCTTCCATCGGCTCCCCCCTTTTTAAAGGCAACAATATACTTGACAAATCACGTTTTCTGTGCTAGAATGTAACCAAGAATAAAGAGGGAGTGAATGAACATGATTCCACAAAGCCTTCAAGAAGCTATCGTTTATTTCTCGGATGAACAGCACTGTCACGAGTTCCTCGCTGGTATGCGTTGGCCCGATGGCCCTGTATGCCCACACTGTGGTTCCAAGCAGGTATCTTTCCTTGAGAGGCAGCATCGCTTTCAGTGTACTTCCCGCCACGCCAATAGGCAGTTCACTGTTAAGGTTGGCACAGTATTTGAGGACAGCCATATCCCGTTGAACAAGTGGTTGCCAGCCGTTTGGCTCATTAGTAATGCTAAGAATGGAGTCAGTTCCTACGAAGTCGCTCGTAGTCTGAAGGTTACTCAAAAGACAGCCTGGTTCATGATGCACAGAATACGTTTGGCTATGGGAGTTGACAATGGCAAATTCTCTGGCACAGTCGAAGCCGATGAGACTTTCATTGGTGGTAGGGCTGTCAATATGCACAAGGCCAAGAAAGAAAAGGTTATCAAAGGCCGTGGCACTATCGGCAAGGTCGCTGTCATGGGACTGCTTGAACGGCACAATCTTGACGATATGCCCAGCAAGGTTCAAACCAAGATACTTGCCGATACCAGCCGAAATACAATTCCACCTGCGGTCAAACAGTCGGTTGAAGCTGGCAGCAACCTTATCACCGATGCACTGTCTCCCTACGACAACCTGAATACCGAGTATGTCCATGAGGTGATTGACCATGCCGAGGCTTATGTTCGAGGCCACGTTCACACCAACGGCATTGAAAACTTCTGGAGCCTCTTGAAGCGAGCAATCAAAGGCACATACGTTAGTGTTGAGGCATTTCACCTGCCCAAGTATCTTGACGAACAAACTTTCCGTTTCAACGCTCGAAAGACTAACGATGCTAACCGATTCGAGTCTGTGGTAGAAGGCATTACTGGCAAGCGATTGACCTATAATCAACTCATTGGGGCTGCTACGACGCCAGCCTAAGAGGGGGAAAGCAAGTGGCAAAAGCAAAGAAAGACGAACTCCCAGAACAAGAGGGTAATTCTGAGTTTCAGCGTTTCGACCAAATACTCCGTAAAGTCGTCTCTGTTCCCAAGACAGAAATTGAACGACGTGAGTCTCAGTGGAGAAAGCACAAAGACAAAACGAAAAAATTGGAACAGGGGCAACACGCTGATAAGGACAAATAATCATTACTCATCACTTCTTTGCCAGAATGATTAAAACAGCGACCAAGGCGAGAAGCCCCATAATAGCCACCCATGCATCCTTATTCCCCACCCGCTCTGCCTCTTGCTTTTCCTTGTCGAGCATGTCATTAAGCTCTTGCAACTCTGCGAGACTGATTGTGTGAGAGTTGATTCTGTCAAGGAGATATTGCTTCCGTGGTGACATGCCCGGATTAGGCAAAATACCTCTCTCTACGTAGTATTTGACTATTTCGAGTTGGTGGATAGTTACCAGTGGAATGAATTTGCCATCCATCTTATTGAGTTTTTCCTCTAGTCTGTTTAGTCGGTACTCAATTCGGGCGAAAAAACCGCCAGCACCGAAAGCTAAAATAACCAGCGTGATTACAATGCCTAAATTCATGCCCATCATCCCCCACCTTAAATCTTAAGGCTTAATCACTCTTTCAACTTCGTGGCAAGGTGTCGCATGAATCCTTTGACTGCGTTCCAAATATCTTCTGCCTGCTCTTCTGTATAGACCTTCTCGACATGCATAGTAGGATTCCGCCATGCATCTTTGACAGCTCGGAGCATACCAGTCGCGCCAGAGAAAAACACGTCGTCTACCTGCCATTCTGGAGAACGCTGTGCTAGTCGCTTGGTAAGTTCTGAATCACACTTCGTCAGAATAGCATCCCAAGTTGGGTTTGTAGTCGGAGGCAATTTAAGTGTATCCCCTAGAACCCGAAGGGCTACCTCCATAACACGCATTAAGTGAAATACACAAGCCGTTGCTCTATGATAGGCTAGACAATGGGATGCTTCTTCAATATCAAATCGTGCCTCCGGGAAATTCAGAAATACGTCCTCCCCAAAGTGATGTATATCCCCTCTGGCTAATTGAAGTTCCTCGAAGTTAAGATGTAAGAATACTTGGTTACTTAACTCAATATCTAGTGCTGTTTGCAAAGCCCTAGCTGTGCTAGGGATTTCTTCGCCTTTTTGTGAGTCAGCCAAAACGTCTAAAAGTTGTCGCATGAAGCCAAGTGAAACAGGAGTGAGAGAGATCTTTTCAGTGAGAGAGAGCTTCTCAAAGTAACGAAGTGACTTACTCAAAAATTCACGTAACTCGGTAGCTGTTTCAGGGCTAATGTTCCCATGTGAAGAAGCGAGGCTATCCAGCACTATGAATAGTCGTCCATATAGCTCAGGGCGGAAAATCTTCACAAGTTCTCCCAAAGTGATATAATGGTTGCTCAATTCTAATCCCCCCTTCCGTGATTTGTCAACTATATTGTTGCCTTTTTAAAGGGGGATACAGGGGGATTACGTTACGGGGCGTCCTTCCCGTACGGGAAGGACGCCCCTGCTTTCTCCGGAATTTGTAGTTGCCTGATTTATCAGGCAGAATTGCCCAATGAATTGGGCAACTACTTTTCCAACAGCGACTATTACTGTAAAATGGGGGCTGTCTGGATTACTTGTTGGGTAGTCGGGATCAGATGTAGGGGCAATTCATGAATTGCCCCTACAAGACAGAGATCGAAGATGACACCAGTTCGAAGCCAGTATCTCAAAATAAAGCGCAGCTATCCTCAGGCTATCGTCTTCTTCCGCCTGGGCGATTTCTACGAGACCTTCGATGAGGATGCCAGGCTCGTCTCAAGGGAGCTTGAAATAACCCTCACCTCCCGGGAGATGGGCAAGGGTCAGCGTTATCCCATGGCGGGGATACCGTACCATGCCCTGGACAACTATCTGGCCAAGCTTATCAATAAAGGCTACAAGGTGGCTATCTGCGAGCAGATGACCGAGCCCAAGCCGGGACGCGGTATTGTGGAGCGGGAGGTGGTGCGGGTGGTGACGCCGGGCACGGTGCTCGAGCCCAACCTGCTCGAGACCAGGACGAATAACTACCTTGCTTCTATTGCTGCTGAAGGCGAGCAGGTGGGCATATCGTATATTGACATAACGACAAGTGAGTTCGCTACGACCCAGCTTCCCGCCGAAAAAGCCTTGCTGGAACTGGAACGGCTTCGCCCCTCCGAGCTGCTTGCCCCGAGTAACTCCCGTTTCCCTCTGACATCGCAATCGGCGCCTGTGACCCCTCTTGAAGACCAGTGGTTCGAGCTCGATGTAGCGCAGCAGACCCTACTCGACAGCTTCAAGGCATCCACTCTCGAAGGCTATGGCTGTGCCCATCTGCCGCTGGCGATAAGGGCGGCGGGCCCGATCATGCATTATCTGGAGCAGACCCAGAAGGGTGTGCTGGGTCAGATAAACAACCTGAGTACCTATTCCACCGAATCATATATGGTTCTCGATGCTCAGACGCGCCGCAATCTGGAGCTGTTTCAGAGCAGCCGCCTGGGGCTGACCGCCGGCTCGCTGCTCTCTGTCATTGATTTGACCAAAACGCCGATGGGCGGCAGGCTGCTCAAGAGATGGCTGGGGCAGCCCCTCCTTGACATAAAGCAGCTTGAGCGCAGGCAGCAGGCTGTGGCCTGGTTCCAGTCGCCGCAGCGTGCTGAGGTCATCAGCCTGCTCAGCAGGCTCAGCGATGTAGAACGGCTGATAAACCGCGTGAGGGCAGGCATCGCCACTCCGCGCGAACTGGTATCATTACGCCGCAGCCTGGAGCAGTTGCCTAAGTTGAAGGCGATATTGGATGTAGATGGTGTGTTGGAGTGGCTTTCCTCGGAGCTCAAGTCCTGCGAAGATGTGGTTTCGTTGATGTTAAGTGCCATCGTGGATGACCCTCCACCGGTGGTGAGTGAGGGCAATGTGATAAAGAGCGGCTTTTCCAGCGAGCTGGATGAGCTTCGCTCAGCTTCATCAAACGCCCGAAAATATCTGGCCGACCTGGAGCGCACCGAGCGCGATAGGACGGGTATCAAGTCACTCAAGGTGGGCTATAACAGGGTGTTCGGCTATTATATCGAGGTCACCTCGCCTCACCTGAGCCGTGTCCCTCAGGACTATATCCGTAAGCAGACGCTGGCGGGGGCGGAGCGCTATTTCACCCCGCAGCTCAAGGAGTACGAGTCGCTCATCCTCAATGCTGAGACCAGGATCGCTGAACTGGAGGGCTCTATCTTTCGCCAGGTTTGCCGCCAGGTAGGGGATTGCGGCGAGCGCATCCTGGGCATCGCCGCTGCTCTGGCGCAGATAGACGTTCTCTCCAGCTTCGCCGAGGTGGCAGTGAGGTACGGCTAT
Organism: Dehalococcoidia bacterium; assembly: GCA_014874385.1. Classification (GTDB taxonomy): domain Bacteria; phylum Chloroflexota; class Dehalococcoidia; order SZUA-161; family SZUA-161; genus JACWAE01. The sequence goes on from JACWAE010000025.1 coordinate 54,261, forward strand.
GCCTGCCCCAGGCTGACCAATGATGACTCGATAACGATCGTCAACGGACGCCACCCTGTGGTGGAGCGGGCGCTGACGGATGAGCGCTTCGTCCCCAACGACACCTATCTCTCGAATCAGGATGCCCAGCTCATCATCCTCACCGGGCCCAACATGTCGGGGAAATCAACCTATCTGCGGCAGGTAGCCCTCATTGTGCTCTTGGCCCAGATCGGCAGCTTCGTGCCCGCGGACTCTGCCACCATAGGGCTGGTGGACCGCATTTTCACCCGCGTTGGCCTTCAGGACGACCTGGTCACGGGACAGTCCACCTTCATGATTGAAATGGTGGAGACCGCCAATATACTCAACAACGCCACTTCGAAATCGCTGATTATACTGGATGAAATAGGACGTGGCACTTCGACCTACGATGGCCTTTCCATAGCGCAGGCCGTGGCGGAGTACATTCATAACCATCCCCGGCTCGGCGCTAAGACGCTGTTCGCTACTCATTATCACGAGCTGGTGGAGCTGGCTAACTTTCTGCCCCGTGTAAAGAACTACAATATCGCCGTGTCGGAGGAAGGCGGCAAGGTAGTCTTCCTGCGCAAGATAGTGCCCGGTGGCGCTGACAAGAGCTACGGCATACATGTGGCGCAGTTGGCAGGCCTGCCCAAAGCAGTGGTGCACCGCGCCGAAGAGGTCTTGACCGAGCTCGAAAGTAATGGCGACGTGAAAGTTGTGCCTGGATTCAAACCTCGTTCCAGACAGAAGACTCCCCAGGAGCAGATTCCTCTATTTGGACAGAGGTCCCCTGTAACGGATGAAATCCTCAAGCTGGATATATCTTCGATGACCCCTCTGGAGGCCATCACCAAGCTCTATGAGCTGCAGCGCAAGGCGAATGAAGGGTAAAAAGCCTGCTTCTTGCGAGTAGTTTTGTGAAGTTGTTTGCCATCAATCCTTTTATTCCCTGCTGAAAAGAGGTCTCTGTCCTGGTTGCAATTAAGTGTTATAATTATATTGTAATAATGGCGCAATGAGCCAATATGCCAAGGAGTTTGCTATGGGAATGTTAGCGAAACTAACAAGCGGTGGTCAAGTTACCCTTCCCAAAGAGATCAGGGTGAAGACCAACATGAAGCCTGGAGATTTTGTAGAGGTTGACCTCGACAGGCGGGGACATATTGTTCTGAGACCCAAGAAGCTTGTGGATGCCAACCAAGCGTATTTCTGGACTGAGGAATGGCAGAAGGGGGAGCACAAAGCAGATGAGGATATAAAAGCTGGGCGGGGCAAGAGGTTCAAGTCAGCTTCGGCAGCCGTGAAATATCTTAGGGTCAAGGCGTGACGTGGAGCTCTTTCTTACCGAGCAATTCGAGCAGGCTTATCAGAAGCTCACGGATGCCGAACGACGCAGCGTTCGCAAGGCGCTTAGCCTGTTGGGTGATAATTTGAGACATCCCAGCTTGCGTGTTAAGAAGATGGAGGGCAGACAAAATATCTGGGAGGCTTGTCCTTCCAAGAGGCTGAGGATGACCTTCGAGTTGAAGGAAGGAATAATCATCATGCGCAATGTGGGAGAACATGACAAGGTATTGAAGAAACCATAATCGTCCTGGCTTAAGGTGCAAGCAGCGAAGTTTTTTAATCATTATGAAATAGGAGGTCAGCGATGTACGAGAAAATACTTGTTCCCCTGGATGGTTCAGAGTTAGCTGAGGTTGCCCTGCCTTATGCCGAGGAGCTGGCGGGAAAACTTGGCTCTGAGGTCACCCTGCTGCATGTTTGTGAGTCCTCGGAAGAACAGTATCATCACATGCACCAGTTATATCTACAGAAGATGGTTGGGGTTACGAAGCGCGGCGCCAAGAAATATCTGGCGAAACCGGATGCTAAAACAATCACGGTGAAGTCAGCGGTTCTGCCCGGCCACCCTGCCGAGCAGATTGTGGACTTTGCAGAAAAGCAGCGTATTGACCTGATTGTAATTGCCACGCACGGCTGGTCCGGCATCAGGCGGTGGGTTCTGGGAAGCGTGGCAGATAAGGTAGTGCGTGCCACGAAACAGCCGGTGGCGCTCATCAGGGCCAAGGGCGCCCATCACCATACGTTTGCCGAAGCCACACTGAATAAGACGCTTCTCCCTCTCGATGGCTCCAAAGAGAGCGAAGCAGTGATTCCCTATGCCGAGGAGCTTGCCTCCGGGCTCGAGGGAGAGGTTGTCCTCCTTCACGTGGTGCCGCCACCTTCCCCTGTCTATGCTGTCGTCCCGGGGGAGACTGCCCAGATCCCCTATACCCAGGCTCAGGTTGAGCTATTAAAGGTGGATGCCGGGAGTTACCTGGAGAAGGTGACAAATTCACTTAAAGACAAGCATATCAAAGTGAGGTCTGAGGTGAGGGTTGGGAATACGGCTCATGAGATTATCAAGCTCGCCGATGAAGTGCATGCCGATTTGGTGGCCATGTCAACACACGGCTGGTCCGGCATCAGCCGTTGGGCATTGGGGAGCACAGCAGACAAAGTCCTCAATGGAGGGAACACTCCGCTCTTACTGGTGAGGTCGCCGGGCGTTACAACAAAGTAGATTGAAGCAGACTACGGGAACGCCATAGAGCTTCATTTATGCCTTCCAGTAAGTTATTGTGACTGATTCTGCCCTGAGCATTCTATTCGCCTTGTGCACGTTGCCAACGACCTGCATATAAAGATAAGATGCCCCAGCCTTCCTTTTAATGGTAGGACTGGGCCATCTCGTCTTAGGCTATTCTAGCCGGGGCGGGCTACAGCCCAGATGGCGCGAAACGCGCTGATCACAGCCGCCGGCGCCATGAAGGTTGCCAGGTAGCCCACGATGCTGTCTATCCTTGTGCCTGCAGCTCCCCCCAGGTCATTAAGAGGGGCGAATCCAGCTTTGCCTACTACAATCAAGGCGATGGCAGCGATTAGCAAAGGGAGCACTTCCTTGCCGGTGATATTGAGCACGCCGACGAGGATGCCCATGATGGCCAGCGCTAGCGTGATGCTGCCATAGTCCCGGTACCCGATGCCACCGACTATCGCTAGAACTATCCCACCGAGGAAGGCCAGCAGGCCGATGGTGCCGGCGAGCCTTTTTACAGCATCTGGCTGTTTAGCTTCTTCTGCCATTTTCTATGCTCCTTTCCTTTCGTTCATTAGCACGGAATTCTACAAGAGTAATCTACGATTGTCAAGAGCCTTTAACTCGAAATTATCTATCAGGTAAACGAGCGGTGCAGGGAAGCGAAGCCCCTTTGCCAGGAGCCTGGGAGCACACAATACCGAAGGTCTCGAGACTATTCGCACCGAAGAAGTAGATAAAAGCTTCGGGGCACACTCTCTATTTCCCTTGACATATCGCTCAATATCCTCTACAATATTCATAGATTTGAATATTATAATATAAAGATTGAATCTATGATAGATGAATCTCAGATTCAGCTTTTCAAACAGCAGGCCAGTATCTGCAAGACTATGGCCGATGCTAAACGTCTCATGATACTCCATGAGCTTCGGGACAGCGAGGCATCGGTGGGCCAACTGGTCTCCAGCCTGGGCTTGCCTCAGTCCAATGTCTCGCAGCACCTGGCTATCCTCAGAGAAAGGGGCATCGTCACCACGCGCCGCAAAGGAACCACTATTTACTACAGCCTGGCTCATCCCAAGATAGGCAAGGCCTGCGACCTAGTACGCGAGGTTCTCGCCGACCAGTTGTCTCAGAATCAGGCCCTGGTCAAGTCCCTGGGACATCGCGGCAAGCAAGCTTAAGCAGGTAGTGAGGGAGGATTCAATGGGCAAGGTAAACAGCAAGCAGCAGGCATATCTCGAAGGTAAATTCGGCAGCCGCGTATGTTTCCGTAAGACAGAGCGTAAGCTCTATGGACACGATATAGCTGCTGTGCCTGGTTTAATCAAACCGCTAATCGGCAATACCACGCCCGAGGCAGTGGTGCAGCCTGAGACGGAGCAGGAGTTGGTGGAACTGTTACGCTGGGCTGCCCGGAACAAAGTGCCGCTCACTCCCCGCGGCAAGGCTTCGTCGGGCTACGGTGGCGTGTTGCCTGTGAAAAACGGCGTAGTTGTCGACTTCTACCGCATGAATCGGATAATCAAAATTGACCCCAAGGCTCAGACCGTCACCGTGCAGGCTGGCGTGATATGGGAGAAGCTGGACAGGGAGCTTGGTAAGCAGGGATTGACTTTGAGGCTATATCCCTCAAGCTATCCCTCGTCCACAGTAGGTGGCTGGCTGGCTCAGGGCGGTGCTGGCATTGGCTCCTACGAGGCAGGTTGGTTCCCCGACAACGTGGTCAGCGCGCGTGTGGTGTTACCCAACGGCGAGGTCAAAGAGTTCGCAGGTAAGGAGCTTGACCTGATATCGGAAGCTGAAGGCATCACCGGCTTCATCAGCGAGGTCACAGTCCGCGTCATGCCTCTGGATGAACTGGAGATTGTTGCCATCGGCTGCCCCGACCCTCACGATATGCAGAAGTTCGTGCAGGCTTTGATCGACGAAAAGCTGCCCATTTGGTCTCTGATATTCATCAATCCTCGTATGGCCGAACTGAAAAACAGAGCTCCCTTGAGGGAGCATTACGGACGTCCTGTGGAGGAGCGGGTGCTGTTGCCTGCCGCTTACGTACTTACCCTGGCTTTCCGTAAGAAAGACCGTGATGCTGTCATGGGCAAGCTGCCTCAAATGCTGAAGCTCTGCGAGGCGGAGATACTCAATGACCGCATTGCTCAGCACGAGTGGAAGGAACGCTTCAAGCTTATGGTCGTCAAGCGCCTGGGCCCCAGCCTGGTGCCTGCTGAAGTGGTGATCCCGCTCTCATCTTTAGGCGATGTTATGACCGAGATAGAGCACAAGGTGCACCAGCCTGTGGTCAAGGAAGGCGTCATTATCCGAGAGGGCTCCAAAGGCAAGCCGGAGGTAGTGATTCTGGGTTTTATCCCCAGCGACCAGCGCAAGTTCAACTACAACTTCGTGTTCAGCCTGGCCCTGACCATCATCAAGATCGCTGAGAAGAACGGCGGACGTGCCTACGCTACCGGGCTTTACTTTGCCAAGAAAGCGCCTGAGGTGTTGGGAAAGGAACGGGCCAGCAGATTGAAGGAATACAAGTCTCAGGTAGACCCCAGGAATATCCTTAACCCCGGCAAGGTTATCGGTAACGGTTTGATGGGCGCGTTCATGGGCCTGGCGAGTACCTTCGAGCCCCTCATACGCCCCTTTGGCAACAGAGTTATTCCCCAGATCGGTGAGCTTCCCGACAAACCTGTGCGCGGTATCCCTGCCGATGTGGCCTGGTATGCCTATGGCTGCTCTCAGTGCGGCTACTGTGTCGAGGAGTGCGACCAGTTCTATGGGAGGGGTTGGGAGAGCCAGTCGCCTCGGGGCAAATGGTACTGGCTGCGTGAGTATATGGAAGGTCGCGAGAAGTGGGACCAGTTTATGGCTCACACCATCCTGGCCTGTACCACATGCGAGCTATGCAACGTGCGCTGCTCTGCTTCATTGCCTATCGAGCCGGCATGGATGAAGCTACGTGGCCTTCTCATTGACGAGAAGAAGATGATGACCATACCGCCCTTTGAGATGATGGCGGCGGCAACCAGGAAGCAAGGCGATATCTGGGCCGGCTACCGTAAGAACCGCGATGACTGGTTCCCCCAGGATCTCAAGGAGAAGCACGGGCCTGCTCACAAAGCAAAGACAATCTATTTTGCAGGCTGCACTGCCAGCTATGTGGAGCATGATATAGGCATGGCCACTGTGCGCTTGCTCGATGCCGCCGGAGTTGACTTCTCCTACCTTGGTGAGAAGGAGAACTGTTGCGGCATACCCATGTTGATGTGTGGCAAGTGGGATGTCTTCGCTGAGACTATAAAGAAGAACATGGCGGCTGCCAAGGTTGCCGGTGCTGATACCGTTATCACATCGTGTCCTGCCTGCAATATGATGTGGCGTAAGACTTATCCGGTGTGGGCTAAGAAGCTGGGCATTGAATACAATATCGAAGCGAAGCATTACAGCGAGGTGGTGGCGGAGAAGATAAAGTCAGGCGAGTTCAAGTTCCCTGCAAGTCTTCCTCCTACCACGGTTACCTGGCATGATTCATGCCACATAGGCCGAGTGTCGGGTGTTTACGAGCCGCCGCGCGATGTCATCAAGGCTATACCTAATGTAAAATTAGTGGAGATGCCCTACAATCGCGAGGAAGCGCATTGCTGCGGCAGCGTGCTCACCCTGATCAAAGACCCGCCTGTGGCTGCCGAAGTGGGCAAGACCCGGCTCGACGAGGCGCTGGAGGTTGGCGCTGACAAGGTGCTGGCGCTCTGCCCCTGCTGCGAGTTCCAGTTCCGCGTCACCGCTGACAAGAAGAAGACGCCCGTCGAGGTGATAGACCTGGCGCGCTTCGCAGCCTCGGCCCTGGGCTACAAGTTCCCCGACCCCCACCCGGAGGTGCAGAGGCAGTGGGCGGTGTTCGAGGGCATGATTGCGCTGATGTCGCCGCAGGGCTTTGCCGACCTCATGGGTACGATGTGGCCGGAGCTGATTGAGGCTATGCCCTTCGGCATGGGCGGAATGATGCGGGTGATGGGCAGGATTCCCTTGACGCTGGAGTTGATGAAGCCCATGTTCCCCATCCTGTTCCCGCGGCTGCTGCCCATGATGATGCCCAAGGTGATGCCGTTAATGCTGAAGAAAGTTGGGGAGCGCATCCCCATGCCGGACTACATGGCGGAGCAGATGCCCGAGATGATGCCCGGAGTGATGGACAGTCTAATGCCGCACATGATAGGCGATGTAGTTCCCTTGGTGACACAGCCTATGATTGATTATCTAAGAGGCAAGACCAAGAAGTAAAAGGCTAAGGTCTGATTATCGTTGGTAGGGGCACGGTGCACCGTGCCCCTACCAACATTTGTTAGAGGTGATGACACTGTGATAATTGGAGGGCGATGTTAGAGAAATGTAGGGGCGAGGTGCCCTCGCCATGGGCGCATGCCATGCGCCCCTACACAGCATATAACATGACGATGAGATTATTTATGCGTAGGGGCAGACCCGTGTGTCTGCCCAAAATCGTGTTTAAGGGCGAACACATGGGTTCGCCCCTACGGGACATATAGTGCGCCACCACATGTTAATTCGCAGATCATAGGGTCGGTGCTCTGCCACCGACCTTTCGGGCAGCGGACAGAGCCGCTGCCCTATGATTGACCTTATTGATGCTAGATTCTGTTATACTACTGATTAGGTTAAACCTAATGCCTGTCTCAAAATACATACGGGGTTTCCTGGGGAAGGGAACGATGTCTCAGAAAGAACTCGAAGGGCTGTGGTTGGACTTGCGCAAACATTTTGAGGTCTTGAATCAGCAAAGAGGGACCATTCGAAAGAAGCTAGAGCAATATGCAGATGGGAAGAAACTGAAGGGTGACGAGTATGTTGGTTGGCTAGGTGAGATAAACGGTAAACTACTACTAAATGGGAAATTGGTTCCTGATAGTCGCCTGTACAGCCACGACCTAGTGACCAAAGATAGAAAGCGGATATCTATAAAGGCTCGCAAGGGTGAAAAGGGTTGGAAACACACGGGTATCATACCAGAGATAGATGGGCCTGAATGCCCAACTCATCTGATGTTTGTGCACCTCAATAAAGACTACTCTGTTGATCGGATATGGCTCTATCCATGGGAGAAGATGCGAAAAACCCACCGGTTCAAGCCAAAAAAAGTTCGAGGAAAGCCCAGGGCATACTTCTTTGTAGTAAGTCCTGAATCTGATGGTGAATATCTCGTTTATCCAACTACAATCTCAGGCAACCGTTGATGAAAATGCGGCTTTATATCGACTAGAATTTCAATTGTTTTGCTAGCCAAGAGAATAAGGAACACTAACTCATGCAGATCAAAGTTTTGTCTCCTGATGTAGCTTCAAAGATTGCCGCTGGTGAGGTGGTGGAGAGGCCGGCCTCGGTGGTCAAGGAGCTGCTGGAGAACTCGCTGGACGCCGGCGCTACCCAGATCGCCATCGAGGTGCAGGGCGGCGGTGTGCGCCTCATCAGGGTGGTGGACAACGGCGCGGGCATACCTCCCGAGGAGGTAGACTTGGCCTTCGAGAGGTTCGCCACCAGCAAGGTCGCCACAACCGACGACCTCGAGGGTATCTCCAGCCTCGGCTTCAGGGGAGAGGCCCTGCCATCAATCGCCGCTGTCTCCGAGGTCACCATGGTGACCCGCAGTAGGGACGAGCTTTCGGGGATTTTTGTTAACATAAAAGATGGCGCAATTTTAGAGAAAGCCAAGCGAGGCTGCCCCATCGGCACCACGGTCACCGTGCGTAACCTGTTCCGCAACGTCCCCGCCCGCCTCAAGTTTCTCAAGTCCACTGCTACAGAGAACGGCCATATCAGCAACCTGGTGGCACAGTACAGCCTCGCCTTCCCCGAGGTACGTTTCACCCTGCTCATAGACGGGCGTACAGCCTTCCGCTCTACAGGCAGCGGCAATCTCAGGGAGGTGCTGGGAGCGGTCTACGGTCTTGAGGTCGCCAGGGCGATGCTTCTGATAGAAACTAAAGAGGGTGCCGACCCTTTGCTGCCCGGCGTCACGGGCTTCGTCAGTCCTATAACGCTCACCCGCGCCAGCCGCAGCTACCTGAGCTTCTTCGTCAACCGGCGCTGGGTGCAGAGCCGCATGGCCACCTATGCCCTCGAGGAGGCCTACCAGGGTTTGCTCATGGTGGGCAGGCATCCCATAGCCGTAATCAATATCTCGCTGCCTCCTCAGGAGCTGGATGTCAATGTTCACCCTACTAAAAACGAGGTCAGGTTCCGCAACGAGCGCGATATCTTCTCCGCCGTGCAGAGAGCCGTCAGAGCCACCCTGACTGCACAGGCGCCCATGCCCACGCTGGATACCCTGCCTCAGCCTCAGCCAGTATCGGCTTCTCAGGCAGAGCATCTTCCTGCCTTCGCCGCCAGGCCTGAAGAAGCAGCAATCAGAACCCCCCTCGCCACCCCGCCCCAGAGCGCTGAGCCAGTCGCCAAATCCATACCTATCCTGCGCGTAGTGGGGCAGTTAGCCAATACCTATGTTATCGCCGAAGGGCCTGACGGTATGTATCTCATAGACCAGCATGCCGCGCATGAGCGCGTCCTCTTCGAAAAAATCCGTAACGAGCGTTCACGTAGAGCCCCTGAGGTCCAGGGGCTGCTCGAGCCTGTGACGGTGGAGCTCACGGTGCGCCAGCAGGAGCTGCTGGAGATACAGGCTGAGGCCCTCTCCGAGTACGGCTTCGGCATAGAGCATTTCGGCGAGCGCACCTATCTGGTGAGGTCGATGCCCGCTGTGCTCAGGGGACAGAACGTGGCGCAGTCGCTGGTTGAAGTGCTGGACTTTCTGGCAGAAGGGGAGAAGGGAGACCGCCGCGAGGATATTGCCGCTTCGCTGGCCTGTCACGGCGCAGTACGGGCAGGGCAGGCATTGAGTCACGAGGAAATGCGGGACTTAATAAGGCAACTGGAGCAAGCGTCTCAACCCCGCACGTGTCCGCACGGCAGGCCAACAATGATCCATCTCAGCTCCTTGCAGCTTGAGAAGGGCTTCGGCAGGAGATAGCCTCTACAGCTTCAGATACCCGTGGGCATAGAGCGTCTTGTTCTGCAAGATATTGACGGTCTTGGCTATGTCGCTCAGCACGGGGTCGCTCATGTCTACCTGGCTGGTATCGTACTGCTCCATAGCAACGTAAGCATCGTAAATTCCCAGATAGAGCTTGCCCTTCGGAGTGGAATCGTCCCTGGTATCGAGGATGCGTACTGCCTCCATAGTCTCTTTGTCCAGCGGGTCGAGTATTGCTGAATCCAGGCCTGCGCCGGCCATCATGATCAAGAAGATGCGGTTGAGCAAGGGGCGCAGGTCGGGAGGGCACTGGTTGGACACGTTGGACAGGCCGCAGGTGGTCTTGGGTGGGGGGTCTGCCAGTTGTTTGAAGAATCTCACTGCATTTATGGTCTGTTGAGCCTGGTCCTGGTTGCCGTTCACTGTGAGCACCAGCGGGTCGAGCCAGATGTTCTCGATGGGCACGCCGTATTGTGCGGCTGCGGTGAAAGTGCGCTCGGTGGCGAGTTCGACGCGGGCATCGGCGGTGGTGGGTATGCCGCCTTTCGCCAGGGTGAGGGCGATGATATTGGCGTTATATTTAGCTGCCAGAGGCATCATTGCGCTTAAGCGTTCCTCTGTGGCATCGGTGCTGTTGATGAGCGCCGTTTTCTTGCAAACCTTAAGCCCGGCCTCGATAGCAGCGGCGTTGGAGGTATCCAGCGAAAGCGGCAGATCGACGACCTCCTGAATGGTCTGCACCATCCAGGGCATGACCTCGTGTCCTGCCTTCTTCTGAGGGCCGATGTTGAGGTCAAGATAGTCAGCGCCCTTTTCAGCCTGCTTTTTGGCTAGATTCTGGATGAAGGCCTTATCTCGATTCTCAACTGCCGCTTTAACATCCTTCGATATAATGTGGATGCACTCACCTATGGCGATCAGCTTCATCTAATTCCCTCCTTTTTTTGTATATGGGTGGATTGGAGCATCCGCTCCAACCGTAGTTGCCTGATTTATCAGGATAGGCCTGCCCAATAAATTGGGCAACTACACTACCAGTCCCAATTTCCGGGCTACCTCAGCTACCCCTTTTTGTAGCGGCGAATCCGGAGGCAGCTCGATAAGCGGAGTGCCTTGTGCCTCCAGCTCCTTGATTTTCGGGTCTTCGGGTATCAGGGCTATAACCTGTAGAGATGCCTCCTCTATTGTCTGGGCGATTTTGGGCGGCAGAGGACTTGCAGCGCGATTGACTATGAGATGAATCTTACCTACGTAAGTCCTCAGGTCCTTTATCAGCGATTTCATGTTGGCGGCGGTGAGGATGCCTCTTACCGTAAGGTCTGAGACCAGGAGCATGATATCGATGTCCCGTGTGGTCTGCCTGCTGATGTGCTCCATGCCCGCTTCGCAATCGATTACCACATAGTCGTAGTTCTTCCCCAGCCGGTCAACGCAGGTGCGAATCATGTTGTTGGCAGCGCAGTAGCATCCCGGGCCCTCGGGGCGTCCCATGGCCAGCAGGTCTATTTGTGGCGATTCCACCAGGGACTCGCTTATCTTTATATCCAGGTAGTCCTGCTTGGCCAGGCCGGGCTCCATGGTTCTGGCCTTCACCTTGGCTGCCATCTCCTCTCTCACCTTACCTACAGTATCGTTCAGGGGCAAGCCCAGAGCCAGGTTGAGATTCGTAGCAGGGTCGGCGTCGATGGCCAGCACCGCACCCTTTTGGGAGAGCAGTTTGATGAGCAGGGCGGCGACAGTGGTCTTGCCGCTGCCGCCTTTACCAGCGATAGCTATGGTTGTAGTCATTTCCCCATCACTTGCGGTATTTGAAACTATGGAAGGGGTAGAATGCTGAGCAGACCCCTATCTACCCCTTCTCTCTAAATAAACTCGCTGTTAAGCCTTCCAATGCTCCTTGAGGAAGCCGCCCACAGCCATGGCCTCGCGCGGACCCACCATAATCTTCCAGTCGGGCAGCGCCTCCTCGAGCTCACCTCTTAGCACTGCCACTCCGCCCGGGATAATCACATTGCGGTGGCTCACCTTCTCCGCAGCATTCTGTCCTTTGACTGTCTTGGCTATCTTATCGGCATCGAACTTCCCTGCTGACCAGGCGGTCAGCACCGAGAGCCCCTCTGTATCGCAGACCAGCAGCCATGAGGACCAGCCCGATGCCTCGAGCTCTCCGGCTATGGAGAAGTAGGTCAGCGAGAAATTCGTAGTTACGCAGAGCGGGCTTGTTGACTTGGGCTCCAGTATCTGATACAGGCCTGGCTTCATCTGAATCGGCTTCTGCGGGTCGGTGTAAACATTGAGCCGCAGCGTGAGCAGGCCGTAAGCGAAAGCAGGCGAGAAGTGGTCCAGAACGATGATGCCGCCATATTTGGCTATGTGCTGTCCTGCCAGAATCGCTTCCTCATCTGGAGAAGCAGCGCCTTCTCCGGGGAAGGATATTAGAGGATAGCCCACCGGCTCGAATCGCTTGTTCAAGGCCAACCTTCGCATCTGGGTAAAGGTGACCAGTGTGTCACCGAAGCCTCTAACGCCGGGGTCGAGGATAAGGTCTTCTACGCCGGCCTTCGCTGCCTTATCCGTCAGTTCGGCAAGCTCACTCAGCCCGTCTGAGCTGCGCACAGCCAGAGGGCAGGCATACTTCTTGGCCAGCTCTATCATCTTGTCGATATTTTCCTTGGTTGCGGCGTAGATAGCCGGCTTCGACTTGGCGACTTTCTCCAGCGCTGCGCTCATGCTGTCGGGGTTCGTCGCCATAAGAACCAGGGGGAGAGTAGTCTTAGCGCTGACCGCTTCAACACACTGAGCGAATGTGGCTGCGTTTCCGGAGTCGTTCTGGATGGCGATGCCGTCAATGCCGAATGTCAGCCCCACGCGGTCTACCTTGTATTGGCCGACCTCTTCCGCGGTCTTGGCAGCCTTTTCCGGGCCGGCGGAATCCTTGACCCTGATCACGAGTCCGGGACGATGGAAGAAAGTTTTCTCGTGGCGGAACAGGACTGTCTCGTTGCCCACCTCGATTTTCTTATCTCCGGCGCCCACGGCCACCAAGCGAATCGGCGGTTTGGAGGCTGCTTCCAGCGACTTTTTCGCTTCCTCGCTGACATATTTGCAGGCTGCAAGCTCGGCCTGGCTTGCTGCCAGCTTCATGGCAAAGGCCAGACATGTAGGCTGGCCGCATTCCTTGCAATTCGTTTTGGGTAAGAACTTATAGATTTGAATACCTGTCAGTGCCATTGTTCAGCTCTCCTTTCCTCTATTTATTCCCCATCAGCTTATGGATAGTAGCCTTAATCCGCTCTACGGACTTGGGGTGAAGCATGGTGATTAAATTGGAGCCTGAATTGATCACGGTTAGAGCGGTAAGTTCCTCCCAGATAATGCCGCGCTCTTCCACTGAGCCCCAGGCGGGTGGCATACCCTGACTGGCTTTTGCTTCTTTCTGGCGCCACGCCTCCGCACCAGCATGGCTCAAAACAGGCATGCTGACCATAGCATCGCCGCCCAGGGCGGCCAACCGCACGCGCTCGCGAATGGAGAGAGCGTACTCCAGACCGTATCCCAGCGCTCCGGTGTCCAGGTCCATGATGATGGAGTCCGCAGGAACTCCTATATCGGTGAGCAGGATATTAAGCTGTTTCGCCAGGTTTATGTCCAGAGGACTCTTGGCAATGGCGACATGCCCGTCTGATATACATACGGCGGCAACTGTGCGGTAGTTTTTCTCCTCGCAGTTGCCCATAGCGATACGCTGTCCTTTCGCTGCCTCGGATACCGCAACCAGAACGGCGTTATCCTTCTCAGGTACCCCCGGCCCCAGAACGATAAGCGGCAGGTCAACTGCCGACAGCACTTTGTCCACTACCTTCTTGGCTTCGTCGGCGCCGGTATTGCCCATCTCAGGATGGGCGCTCACCAATCTCAATGATATAGCCTCGGCACCGTATTCCGCAGCTTTCTTGGCCCAGGTTGCCGGGTCTTTCACTGCATCGCCCCAGGCAGAAAGCAGGCTCGGAGACCAACCGGTTGGCTCCTTGTCCTGGATTTCTATAGCTACTGTGGGTGGGTGAGGAACAGAGCCTTCGAAACTGAGGAAAGGCAGGGTATTCTCGCCGCCAAGGACTATCTCTTTTCTCTTCCCCCCTCCCAGTTTCACCTCTTTTATTTTCCCGGTCCATTTCTCAATGGGAATCTCTACTCCAGGCATGGCAGAAATCTCCTTTCCCTAATATGGAGCATAAAACAAGGGTCGAGTAAGGCGACCCCCGTTTTATACGTGAAACCCCTTTTCATGTAATAGATAGATCAGCCGATAATCGAATCCATACTTAGAGCGGGATGCCCCTTTCCCTCTAGGAAGGGAAGCAACTGCTCCACCGTGGTAACCTGGCTGCCATCGGCGACCTTGTCCATGAGGTCAGGAACGCCCTCGCGCTCACAGGCAGCTTTCAATTCCTCTGCCAGTTCCTCTTTCAGATTCTTCGACAGCCAGACCAATCTCTTGATGCCGCCCTCCACCGGGATGAACTTCTTGCTCGTGACATATATCTTACCGTGGCCCATCATGCCCGGTGTCTGCAAGCCGCCGCCGACTGTGCCCATGAGGGTGGTGAAGGTCATGCCGCAGGGGGTCATGCCGTAGTCATCACGCGAGACGACCATGACACCGTTGGCTTCGGGTATGACGGCCATAACGCACTCGCAGCAGCCGCAGGTAGTCATCGGGGCGTCCATTAGAGAGTAGATAGTAAACCTCTCTATCTTCTTTTGTGAATGCTCGTTGACAAACTTGTTGACCCCTTCCCACTCGCCTGTCCTCTCACTGATTGCTCTGCCCTTGGGCACAGGCTGGTTGGGTCCCGTGGGCTTGATTTCGAATGCAGCTCTGCAGTCGAGCCAGCTATAAGCGCCACACAAGCCCACGCGCTCCGGATTGATGACACAGACATGTGTGGGGGCGAAGGACTGGCACAGTGTACAGCTATAGAATGTATCCACGGCCTCATCGGTGAGGCCGGCCATACGAGCGTTTCTCTCTTTGTACACAGCGCGTGCCTGCTCAATCAGCTCCTTCACTTTGTCAGGCTCGGTGTAGAGTGTAACCTGCACCTTGTCCACAATTGCGCCAAAGTCATTCTTCAAACAGGTATGCAGGATATCACCGAAGTGGCGCAGCCTCAATCCTTTGGCGACTGCGTTCTTATGAATTCGTATCCAGGTTATATCTCTCTGCCCCTGGTGTGAGAGCCCCTCGGCGCCATTCGTCATGTGGTGAATCTGGCGCTCCAGGACGGGCTCGAAGTCCTTCTGCATTTTGCGCCCGGCTACATCGACCACAATGGCCAGCGGGTTCTTTGAGCCTACTGCAAAGGTGTCCATATCGGGCCCCACCACTGTGACCTTGCCGTCCTCGACCTCGTCCAGGCCTTTCATTCTCAACCATTCGAAACACATGCCGCCCTTGCCGCCGAATTCGCACGCCAGGTCAGCCTTGCGTACAACCTCGCCCTCGAAAGCGGGTCCGAAGGCAACGGGTATGGGGACTTTGGCTATCTTAATCTTAATGCCGCGAAGTTCGATGCATCGCTGTACCAGTCTTTCTGCCTTCTCGAGGTCATCCTTGCCCGGGATGTCATCGAAGGGCATGCTTACCACGTGCTCGAACTTGGTGATTCCTGTGGGCAGGATATTGGGTATCACGGTATCGGCGAATGCAGGGAATCCGTAGTTAATAGCCCCTGCTGCCGCTGCATACTCCATGTCGGTAATTGGGCCCAGGGCGAGCACGAAGGCGAAACAGCGGAACTTGTTATAGAGCAGAATGCGTCGGTAATCGCCCGGCTCCACACCGCCGAAGCTCAAGGCAGCGCGGGTGGCGAAGCCCAGAGCGTAGATAGCAGAGACGATATCGGTGCCGAAGGGGACTATGAAAGTATCATAGCCCATCTCGACGTTAGCCTCGCGCAACTGGTCGGCAACATTGCGGCCATTTCTGTTGCTGCAGATGAAGATGAGCTGTCCCTTGGACTGTAGCTCGCGCACAATCTTGACCGCCACCTCAGTGCTCTTGGCACAGCCTACCAGAGCAGCGAAACCTGGCATTCTACCATCGACCAACTGAATGCCCCAGGCTCTCATCTGGGTATCATTGATAGGGCCGTTATACTCGAAGCCATCCTTCTTCTCCGGCTGCTCGCCCTTGACGAAGCGTACGGCCTCGATAGTTTCGAAGGCGTAGAGGGTAGCTGCTCCGGCGTCGAGAGTTTCGCCAAGGTATGGCAGCCACATGTTTTCCGCTGGCACTGGTGGCAGCAGGCCCCTGGCATAATCCATGACAGGTACCAGCTCGCCCAGCTTCTGCACCTTAGTACCCAGAAGCCCCCAGATGGTGGGGAGGTAGAATGCCGTACCCCCGCCTATCTTGTCCTTGAATACTACGGGGGTATCCGGACCCATTTTCTTCAGGGCATCCTGCAGCGTATCGTCCGCCATTTTGACGGCGGCGTGAGCGCCTTTAATTGCTCGAGTGGCGATAAATTTTGACATCTTTCTAGGCCTCCATTAATATCTTCGGAAGTCGCCGGACATCGGTGCGTCTATAGGATTGGTGGAACTCATACGGCTGGCCTTGAGGAACCCCGGGCTGATTTCCTGCAGGGGCATTTTCTTGTGCGAGTGTGCCGAAGCCGCTCTCAGTATCTCATGTGCCTTCTCTGCCTGAACATCATCAGCGTGTACGCTGACTACGATGCCACCTAGAGAAATAGCACGCTGATAGTAGTTGGCGGTATCCTCGGGTACGCTCCAGAACTCACCCAACGCCTTTGCCAGGTCGTTACCTGCTTTGGATAGGGAAGTAGCATGTCCCATAGCAGTAACCGAATTGACGTCCGCTGCTGGTTTTAAGCTGTCCCCCATCTCATTCTTGCCCTTGACGCTGGTGACGATTCCTATCTCCTCCGCCTTGAAGCCTTTGGCTTTGAGTTCGCCTATTGCCTTCTTCGCATCTTCGGGTCTTCGGAAGAGCTTTGTCTGTACTTTAGCCATGGCACACTCCTTAGCTAGCGTTTATTTCATTCTGTGCAACAAATAAAAAGCCTTGTCCCTTTATGCCCTTATTACACAAGGTGTCCAAGGCATCTTCTCTCGAATAAGCAGCAATAAATCACAGCAAAATTTGGCGACTCGGATAGACCCCACCAAAGTAAAATTTTAACACAGGCTCGAAGGCTAGTCAAGCTTGTGTTGTGCGGTGTCCATACGATTAGTGCACTGCCTCCTTTCTCGGTGAATTAGTAGTGTTATCTATCTGGACGAGCACAGACTTCTAACACTTTATATGGGTTCCTGGCGTAGTTGCCCAATTCATTGGGCAATGCCGCCTGATAAATCAGGCAACTACGGATTCTGTGGCTTGGAGTCGTGTTTTAAGTCCGCCCCACGCTTATGATATGTCACTCCTGCGAAAGCAGGAGTCTATAGGTTCCTGGATTCCCGCGTGCGCGGGAATGACATAGAAGCGCGCTGCTCTAACACAAAAAACGGTTGCAATGTCTCATCGCTCGCTGTGGATCCTTCACGGGGAAGGACCATCCACAGCCGTTGGGCAGGTCAAATTCGGGCAGACACACGGGTCTGCCCCTACGCCGGTGATGATATTACCTTCTTGCGGGCTGTGCCCAATTCGTGGGGCGAGGTTTCCTCGTCCAATTCCTCCCCCTTTTTTAAAGGGGGTAAGGGGGATTAGGCGCCTGGGTGGAGGTTGAAAGCCACACGCTGACTGCTGAGTGAGCCTACGTACGCTTGAGGCTTTGCTAATTTTATAGTACACTGGGTCATCTCGCATGAAGCGGAGGTATTACTGATGAAGACTTTAATAGTATATGACTCGTTTTATGGAAATACGGAGAAAATCGCCAGAGCTATCGGCGGTGCTATCGCTGGTGAGGTTAAGGTGCTCCGCCCCGGTGAGGTGAATCCCGCGGATTTTAAGTCCGTCGACCTTCTCATCGTCGGCTCTCCGACCCAGGGAGGCAGGCCAACGAAGGCGATTCAAGACTTCCTTAGCAAACTTCCTGAATCTGTTGTTAAGGGTATCAATGTAGCCTCGTTCGATACCAGATTCTCGACGAAACTGGTGGGAATCTTTGGTTATGCCGCAGGAAAAATCGCTAACAGCCTGAAAACGAAGGGCGGTACCCTCATTTCGCCTCCTGAGCCTTTCTTCGTCAAAGGCAAAGAGGGACCATTGAAAGAGGGAGAGCTGGAACGGGCTGCCGGCTGGGCTAAAAGAATCTTGGAGAGCAAGAAGTAATTTAATAACTGCCCCCCAAATAAAGAGGGAAACATGCCGCAAGAGATTAAAATCATTAGTTTGAGTGGCGTAAATTGCTACCTCATAAAAACCGCAAGCGGTTATATCCTTATCGATACCGGTTTTCCCTCTAAGCGCGCTGCCCTTGAGAAAGAGCTTGCCAGCGCGGGCTGCCAGCCGGGTAATCTCAAGCTCGTAATATTAACTCATGGAGATTTGGACCACGCCGGCAATTGCGCTTACCTCCGTGCCAAGTACGGTGCTAAAATAGCCCTGCACGCTGACGATTCGGGAATGGTCGAACGAGGAGATATGCGCTGGAACAGAAAAGCCAAGCCGGACAAATTCTCAGTAATCTTCAGAATAATGTCGTTAATGTCGTTTTTCTTCAGGCCCGGCAAATTCGATAAATTTAGACCGGATTTAACTATCGATGAAGGTTTTAATCTCTCTGAATACGGGTTCGATGCTGAAGTCCTTCATATTCCGGGACATTCAAAGGGCTCCCTGGGAGTCCTGACAAGCGGCGGCGACCTGTTTTGCGGCGACTTGCTTTACAATATTTTCGGCAAACCAGGTATCCGTTTTATCGACGATCTGGCTGACTTTAATGCCAGTGTGGAAAAGCTGAAGAAGTTAAACATAAAAACCGTATACCCCGGGCATGGCAAGCCATTCCCGATGGAACTGTTTATGGGAAATAACCGATAACTCGATATCGTCCTATCACTTCCTGGGCTGAGGCCATCGCCGGTGAGTTGCAGAAACGAGGCTAATAGACTTCACCGTTCACCCTGAGCCTGTCGAAGGGTGAACGGCCTATTCTTCACCCTATGCACTTTTGGTGCACTGGTGTATTATTATACTATAGGTGTAAGCTATCAAACCCTTGAGATAAAATAAGGAAGACAGGGAACATGCTCTCGAAATTAACACTGCCCAAACGTATAGAGAGGCTGGACGAGCTTGCTTACAATCTGTGGTGGAGCTGGCATCAGCAGGCGCGCGACCTGTTCAGAGCGTTAGACTATCCCATGTGGAGAATAACTGGCCACAATCCGGTCAAGCAGTTACGCGATTTAAATCCTGATAAATTGAAGGCCGCCGCCGCGGACCCCGCTTTTCTCTCTTTGTATGATTCCGTGATGGCAGTATTCGACGCGGATATGTCAGCCCGGGATACCTGGTTCAATACTAATTATCCTGGCCTGCTGCCGGGTCCTGTTGCCTACTTCTCCATGGAGTTTGCTATCCATAACTCCGTGCCCATTTATGCTGGCGGTCTGGGGATACTTGCCGGCGACATCTGCAAGGAAGCCAGCGACCTGGGGCTGCCCGTGGTCGGGGTCGGATTTATGTATCCCCAGGGCTATTTCCATCAGCATATCTCCGCCGAAGGCTGGCAGGAAGAGATATACAATCAGTTGGATTTCAGTGAGGCCCCCATAACTCCGGTTCCTTTCTCCGGTGGCCGGGGCCCCTTGGTTAAAGTTCAGTTGGAAGATAGGTTCGTGTACATTGGCGCCTGGCAAATCCGGGTGGGCCGCACAACTGTATATTTACTCGATACTAATGTGGAAGAGAATACTCCTCAGGACCGCCAGTTGTCCGCCCGCCTCTACATAGCCGACCGGGAACTGCGCATCCAGCAGGAGATAGTTTTGGGGATTGGCGGCGTACGCGTTCTCCGGGCCCTGGGCATCAAGCCAGCCCTCTGGCACGCTAACGAAGGCCATACAGCTTTCATGATGTTGGAGCGTATCCGTGAGCAAGTGGAGCAGGGTGCAACGTTCGATGAAGCTGTCCCAAAGGTACGGGCAACTACCGCTTTCACTACCCATACACCGGTCCCTGCTGGCCACGATATTTTCTCCAGGAACATTGTAGAGAGGTCATTCCACAACTACTGGGATTCGCTGGGGATAGGGAAGGAGAAATTTCTGGGACTGGGGCGGCAGGATGGCGATGGAAGCCAGGCCTTTAATATGACAGCGCTCGCCCTGACAACGGCTGGCCGCTGTAATGCTGTGAGTCAGCTTCATGGCACGGTGACACGAAGGATGTGGCATGTACTCTGGCCGGAATCAAGGGAAGATGAAGTACCTATCATTCAGGTGACCAATGGAATCCATGTGCCCACCTGGGTTGCTCCGGAGATGTGCCGCCTCTACGATAAATATCTGGGAAATGACTGGTTGCAAAGGCACGACGACCCGAAGCTCTGGGAGCGTGTCGTGGATATCCCCGACGAAGAACTCTGGGCAGTCCGCGAGCTTTTGAAGCGTAAGCTCAAGGGAGCCATGCTGGATTGGGCACAGCAGAGGTGGACAGAAGCTGAGGTTATGCCGCAGCAGGTGCTCGCGATGGGCTCTTTGCTCAACCCCGAGTTGCTTACCGTTGGTTTTGTGCGGCGTTTTGCTGAATACAAGCGGGCAGCACTTATTTTCCGGGATGTCGAACGTCTGAAGAGGCTGGTCAAGGACCGCTGGCGTCCGATTCAAATAGTATTCGCCGGTAAGTCTCACCCTGCTGATTTTCCATCTAAATGCCTGCTTCAGCAGGTTTATTGCATGGCCACCGACCGTGACTTTCAGGGCCGGATAGCCTTTGTGGAAGACTATGATATACACATGGCGCGCTACCTGGTGCAGGGTGTAGATATATGGCTGAATGTGCCGCGTCGTCTCAATGAGGCATGTGGTACCAGCGGTATGAAGGCGTCGCTGAACGGAGTTCCTCAACTCAGCGTACTGGATGGGTGGTGGTATGAAGGTTACAATGGAGAAAACGGCTGGGCGATTGGCGATGGCCCTGGGACACACAGGCCGGAAGAGGAAGATAGGGCTGATGCTGAGTCACTGTATCGTTTGTTGGAAGAGAAAATAGTGCCGCTTTATTATGATAGAGATCGCGGTGGCGTGCCTCATGGCTGGGTCCGTGTTATCAAAGAGACAATTCGCACGATTGTGCCCAGGTTCAGTGCCCGGCGAATGCTGAAAGAGTATACTGACAAAATGTACGTACCGGCGGCCGAGTCAATGGGCAGGAAAAGATAGGCTGATTTTGTTTGTTGCCTAGAAAGCAGGATTTAGAATTTCTTCCAGGGGGTAGTGCCATGGTAGCAGGTAAGGGAGAAGCTAAAATCAGAAGAATGACTGAGGCGGACCTGCAAAAAGTAAAGGAAATAGATAAAGAGCTTGTTGGCCCTCATTGCTGCGTCTCGTGGCCGGTGAGGGTCGAAGCTCACTGGTGGATTTATCGTGGTCTGCCCAGTTTTGTGGCTGAAATCGATGGTGAAGTGGTGGGCTTTGTATTGGGTGATATACGGGGACTGGAGTATGGAAAGGACGTAGGTGGCTGGATAGACATGATGGGTGTGTGCTCCAAGCATCAGGGCAGAGGAGTAGGGCGGATGCTGGTAGGGGCGTTTTGCCAGGAGTGCCAGAAACGAGGAGTTAAAGTAAGTGTCGTCGTGGTGGAGAATGACAAGCGACTTGTAAGATTTTTAGAGTCTGCAGGTTTCCAGAAAGGCAACTTGGTCAGCTACGAAAAATAAGCCTTCTCAATAAGCAAGTTCTCATTAAGGTAGCTTGCTAAGCGTGGAGCTGTCATGGATGCTCATAAGCAAATTCCCATAATCTATAATATTTTCCCTCGCCTGGCAGGAACCATGTCTGACTGGCTGCGACATGCCGAACGCGCTGCTGACATGGGCTTCAACTGGGTATTCGTAAACTCTATTCTCTATCCCGGCTACTCCGGCAGCCTGTACGCTATAAAGCACCACTATCGCATTAATCCGATTTTTTTGCCTAAAGACAGTAAGAAAAATGGCATGGCTACCCTGGAATCTATCTTGAAGAAGTTTGTAGACATAGGGTTGTGGCCCATGATGGACCTGGTTATCAACCACACTTCGCGCGATTGCCCCTTAGTTCACGAACGCCCCTCCTGGTATGTGCATGGCGAGCATGGCGAGATTCTCAGTCCCTTTGTCCGCGACCTTAGTAACCCGAAGAAGATAACGGTCTGGGATGACCTGGCGGAAATAGATAACAGCGGCTCAAGCGATCGTGAAGGGCTCTGGGCTTACTGGGCGGAACTGGTGAAGTACTACCTTGGTTTAGGGTTCAAAGGCTTTCGTTGTGATGCGGCGTACAAGGTTCCTGCCGAGCTGTGGCGCTACCTGGTTGAGGTCGGAACAAGTGTCGCCCCGGAGGCGATGTTCTTCGCAGAGACATTGGGGGCTACCGAGGAGCAAACGCTGGCTCTCGAAGGTACAGGGCTGCACTACATCTTCAATAGCTCCAAGTGGTGGGACTTCGAGCAGCCGTGGTGCCTGGCTCAGCATGAGGAATTCGGCAAGATTGCCCCGTCCATATCTTTTCCTGAGAGCCATGACACCAGCCGTCTGGCTGCCGATTCCAATGGCAGCGAGGCCGTGCAGCGGCAGCGCTATGCTTTCGCTTCGACGTTTTCTGCGGGACTTATGATACCGATTGGCTATGAGTTCGGCTTCAAGCGGAGACTGGACGTTGTACTTACAAGTCCCAAACACTGGGAGAAACCTTCTTTCGATATAAGGCAATTCATACGCAGGGTAAATCTACTTAAATTGGAGCACCCCTTGCTTCACGGAGAGGGGACTTTTCAGGTAACGAAAAAGGCCCTCAATGCACTCGTCTTGGAACGGCAAACCGAGCAAGCCCCGGGCAAGCTGGGCTGGATATTGGTGAATAAGAACCTGGATAAATCTGTGACGGTTACGCTTGACGGTGTAGCTGCCCTCAGCCCTGACCATCGCCTGTACCGCATATGCCGGGATGAAAGCCCTCGGGCTGGCGAGTCTTTCTCAGATAAGACTGTTATACTTGACCCGGCGGAGGTAGCGCTGGTCATGGAGCCCGCAGATGTTAAACAAGAAGACAGAAGTGATACCGGATACCCTCCTCCCTCGGGGAAAGACTTTTTAACTCAGCTCAGGAAAGGCCTGGGCTTTTCCCTTCCTTAGTGTGACGCATTAAGTAGGGGCATAGTGCACTATGCCCAATCCTCCTATTATATTATGGAGGCTGATTATAAAGTGACTTCTTCCAGAGCAAGCGGCATCCTCCTGCATCCCACCTCGCTTCCGGGCCGATTCGGCATAGGAGACCTGGGAAGTGAGGCATATCGTTTCGCTGACTTCCTGGCCGACACCAAACAGCGTCTGTGGCAGGTGCTGCCTCTGGGGCCAACAGACGCGAGTAACTCTCCTTACCAGTGTCTTTCGGTATTCGCGGGCAATCCGCTGCTGATAAGCCTGGAGATGCTGGTTGCAGAGCAATTTCTTGATTCCGCCGACCTGAGAAATGCTCCTGCATTCCCTGAGCATTGCGTTGATTACGACGCAGTCATAGACTTCAAAATGCCGCTGCTGGGAAAATCGTTTGCACTCTTTGAAGAGAAGGCTGCCCCGGCGCAACGGGACGAGTTCGAGTCCTTCTGTTTGAGCAAAGCTTCATGGCTCGATGACTACGCGCTTTATATGGCGTTGAGTGAAGCGCATGGTTGTGTTGCCTGGAATGTCTGGGAGAAGGATATCAGGATGCGGCTTCCCGAAGCTGTCAGGCGCTGGAGCGAGAAGCTGGCCCGTGACATACGCTACCACAAATACCAGCAGTACCAGTTCTTCAGACAGTGGGCAGAGCTTAAAAAGTATTGCCATGACCGCGGCATCAGGCTCATAGGTGATATGCCCATATTCATTGCACTCGATAGCGCCACAGTGTGGCTGTATCCGGAGCAGTTCTACCTGGACGCCGAGGGCAAACCCACAGTGGTTGCCGGCGTGCCCCCGGACTACTTCAGCGAGACCGGGCAGTTGTGGGGGAATCCTCTGTACCGCTGGGATGTCATGGCCGGGGATGGCTATTCCTGGTGGATCGAGCGTTTCAGGGCGACATGCTCGCTGGTAGACATCGTCAGGCTGGACCATTTCCGCGGCTTTGAGAAATACTGGGAGATTCCTGACGGGGATACTATCGCCAGGAATGGACAGTGGGTGCCTGGCCCGGGGGCTGCGCTATTCGAAGCCATCAGGAATGCGTTGGGCGACGTGCCTATCATCGCCGAGGATTTGGGTTTGATTACGCCTGAGGTCGATGCTCTGAGGGAGCGCCTGGGATTTCCCGGGATGAGAGTGCTCCAGTTCGCTTTCGGCGACGACCCTAAAGCCGAGGACTACAGGCCGCATAACTACCCGCGAAACTGCGTGGTCTACACCGGCACCCACGATAACAACACCACCATCGGCTGGTTCAGAGAAGAGGTCCTCGATGACACCACCCAGAGCAGAGAGGCCAGGGAAGCGGAAAGACGCCTTGCCTTGAAGTATGTGGGGAGCGATGGCAGAGAGGTCAACTGGGACTTCATCCGCCTGGCCCTGATGTCGGTTGCCGATACGGCTATCATCCCTCTACAGGATGTCCTGGGTCTGGGCAGTGAAGCGCGGATGAACCGTCCCGCCACAAGTGAAGGGAACTGGGTCTGGCGCTTCAAGCGTGAAATGCTGACCGGGGAAATCAAGGACAGGCTC
The DNA here is from genome assembly GCA_014874385.1 of Dehalococcoidia bacterium. Lineage (GTDB taxonomy): Bacteria > Chloroflexota > Dehalococcoidia > SZUA-161 > SZUA-161 > JACWAE01. The sequence continues at coordinate 78,787 of JACWAE010000025.1, forward strand.
AGGGAACTGACGACTATCTACGGACGAGCGCCCTGAACATCCCGTTCATGGTTCGACAGGCTCACCACGAACGGCTCTCCCTAGACTTTCTGCTCGCTGCGGATATTATTATCACGAAAATAGATTTCTTGCTGCTCGTGCTTAGATATGGGTAGGTCGGAGCACCTGCTCCGACCCAGGCCTGGAGCGGGTGCTCCAGGCTACCCTGAAAAGGAAGGGTCATCCGCAGCCGTGATTAACCGGTTAACCGCTCGTGGATGATAACATCCACGAGGAGCGGAGGTAGGGCTGAAAATTTTCAGCCCCTACATCTTGATTAGCTTGTTCCCAATTCTTTAGGTAGATTCTTTACTATCTTCATCGTCTCCAGGCTGACCGTAATCACCTTGCCGATAAGCCCCACAATGTATTCAGGGTCATCGAGTTGGTTGGGGTCATTGACAATGCCACTGCGTTTGTCCGTACTGATTTGATACTGGTCAATTACCCATTCAGGGGCGGAGCGGTTGCCCAACTTATATTCAAAAGCTTCGGCTGGTATTCCTGCCAGGGTCAAAAAATCGTTGTAAATAAGCTGTGTCTTATCTTTTGACAGCTTCATTCTCTCCACACGCCAGTTCAAGAATACATCCTTGTTCTCTATTCGCTTAAGTGAGTATTCTGCTTGCTTTTCATAATTCACATGCAATTCTGCCAACTTAACTCCAGCTTCAGCGAATTTCCAGAAATCGGGAGCAAAAGGTATGTGTGGCAGTTCCCGTTTCAAGTTGGCGGCATATTTTTCGCGGTACTGCGGATGGTGCAATATGGCATAGACATAGTGGAAGATATCCCATTTGGAAATGCGGTTGTCATTGTAGTGCTTTTGGAACTGTTCTAATGCCCAATCCGTTATATTTTCTCTTCGATTGCTGCCATCTTCATCATAGGTGTAAAAGGGGAAAGACTGTGAGTCGCTTGTCAAGTGGAAATCTGGTATAACGTTTGTTATGAGGCAATGGAAAGGATTTGTATTGCCGACTGCGCGTATACAGACCACTAGGTTCTCCTTCTCAGTGTCAGGTGTAGGGAGAACGTGAGGTATTTGATAAACTTCCTCGTTCAATATCCTATCGAAGAAAAGGTATCGTTTGGAAAACGGACGATATAATGATTGCCTAATCTTTGCTTCGTCAAATTCCGCAAGCTTTCCACGCTGCAAATCCAGTTTCAAGTCTCTACTCCAACTTATTTTCGTATCGTCATAAACCACAAAGCCATCAACATCAGTCTTCTTTGAAAGCCTGCTCCATTTGAACACATGGTCGTTGTAGGTTTCGATCATCCGTTTTACGTTTTGTGAAACCTCATAATGGCTAAAATTGTATGCCCAAGCATCACGGCAGGTAAAGACTCCGCGTCCGTAATCGTTAAAAAAGGCCTTACCGCCACTGGTCTTTGCATTTTTTGCTCCCATAGGTAGTAATGTCTCAAACTCCCTCTCTAATCCTTTAGTCAGCCATGTGCAGTTTATGTCAGGTTCGATTTCTTCCCAGTCAATATTTCCGCGATGCATTTTCTCATCGAGAAAATTATATTTCTGTTCTTTGCGCCAGAACTCATCAGTGCGAGAGTAGTAAATTTTTGCTCTTTCTTTTAGTTTGTTCTTCTTCACAAAGAAGTTGATGCTTACGCCGACTTGAATACCGAATACATTGTGCGTTGTGCCGGATAGCTTTGGATTTTTCCGCACGTTTCCGCCCAAATCAAGAACGTAAACTGTATCAAAATCATGATCTAAATGTTTTCTCATACCATCGAAAGCTATGTTGTCGATGAAGCTGTCATTCGTCACGAAGGCAACAATGCCTTCGCCGTTCTTCTTAATTCTGTCAGATGCCCACCGGATTGCTTTTACATACACATCGGATAAAGGATTCTTGTTTGTAGCTCTGGAATCCTTCGCATAGGTCTTAGCAACGCGCTCATCAACTATAGGGTATTTGCGGTTCTTGTTGTTGTCATTCTCGCTCACCTGTCGAGCGTTGTAGGGCGGATTGCCGATAATCACGAAGATCGGTGAGGTTTGCTGTCGCTTCACTCGCGCTGTATTTTCTGCTATGAAGTATGATAGTTGCTTTCCTTCTGTAAGCTCGAAAGTGTCAACTAGGCAGATGCCTTCAAAGGGTTCGTATTTGCCCACAAGTTCGTAATATCCATGCTCGATGTTCATCGAAGCGATATAGTATGGCAGGAGCATCACTTCGTTGCAGTGGAGTTCTTGAACATATTTGTATTGCAGCTTGGAACGTTGAATCTCTCGCATGATTCGTACGATGAAGCTCCCTGTGCCCACAAATGGGTCGAGGATGTGCACCCCTTCGTCTGAAAGTGAACGGCTGAATTCTTTTTGAAGGATGTCCTCCACAGACTTGACCATGAAATTCACAATCGGCTGTGGCGTGTACACAATGCCATGAGTATCAGCAACCTTGACTGAAAACCCCTGGAAGAACTTTTCATAGACAGTATTCAAGAAGTCCTGTTTTTGAGAGAAGTCGTCTATGGTTGCAGCGGCGGTTTCGATGGCGACATAGAATCGGTCGAGCGATCTCAGGAAATCGTGCCGACTGAAGGATTGCGAAGTCAGTGCTACTATGACCTTTTCAATTTCGCGGGCAATGGCATTACGTTCCACAAAGTCGGGATTGTTGAACACCTTGCGGAAAATGCGCTCGGTGAGCACATGCTGAATCAGCATCTCTTCTACAGCTTGGGTGGAGAGGTTCGGATTAATGGTTGTATGACATAATAGGGTAAACTCTTCGAATGCCTGAATAAAACTCTTGTTGGTGCGGCGTTCATTTTCAATCAGTTCGAGTAAACCAGTAGCTAGTTCATGCACTTTGGGTTTGAATTCTGCAACAGCTTGTTGCCATTGCTCAAAAGCCGGCGGTTGATGTTGGAAGAAGGTTTGCAGAGCCTCAATGAGCTTTTCCGGCTTGTAAATATCCTCATTAAAGACTTCTTTGGCGTCTTGCCAGATGATGATGTGGGCTGGTGCTTGAAAGAGGATGTTGTCTTTAGGATAGCCAGACGCGAACTTCTTCTTAACTTCCTTTTCCAGGTCGTCGCTGCTGTCCTTTGCCTCCCAGAAACCGCGGGGGATTTTGAATTCATCTACTATCGCCCCGTCGACGCGAAGGGGATTCGTGGTGCGGTTAATGAGGAATTGTTCGATGAGGGTCCAGTTGAATTGACGGGCACAGTGTTGTAGCAAGGCAGCAAAGGCCGGGGAGACCGCACCTTCGTGGGAAGCTCCTAGTGCAGAAAGGTTGCTTATTGCCTCGTAATATTCTTTGACTGCTTTATGATTGGGTTTGAGATTTAGAGTGTCCACAATTGAAACACCAATAGTTAAACTCTTACTCGATTATTTTGTGCCTAATTATACAACGTTTTCAATATTTTAGCATAAGGGTGAATTGAATCGTGTAGGAAGAGTCTGAAATTACACTAAGGTACTTTAATGTATAGCGGGCTTGAATGTAGCCACACGTATGATTGTCTTGCATTTCAACATAGATAGCTTATAATTGAAATTGAGACGGCAAGAGATGGCGATATTCCCTGGGATAGACCCCGCAAAATGCAATGGCTGTGGCTTATGCGTCACTGTCTGCGAACGCGGCGGTCTCATCTTAGTCACCGGCCCCGTGGTCGCAGCCGTGGAGACTGCCAATTGCGATTGGTGTGCTTATTGTGAGACAGTGTGCGAGACCGGCGCAATACGCTGTGCTTACGAGATAGTGTTCGAAGTGCCTTGAGAGTTCCTCTGTAGTCTCAAAGATGTAGCCCGCCTCATAACCTCGAGATAAAGATAGTCTGCAACCCTGCTTTCTCTTAAACAATACCGCACAATGCTTTCGTCCTGCCTACCCCTGCGTCGTCCCGGTCTGTGAGGCGCCCAGGCTCTTTGGGCATTGTCAGCCATTTCATGGAGAACGCAAAGACTCTACATAATTTCTTCACAATCCGGTGGTATCATGAGACTAAAATCAAGCTGTTTAATAGACAGTTCATATTGGATGCTATCTTTTTGTTGTTGTGAGATTCGATTTATAGCCAAACCCGGGTAGAAAGGAGGTGAGAACAGAGTGTGGAAGAGAAAGAAGGTCGTTCTCCTGGCGGCTGTGGCAGTTGCCGTGCTCATTGCCGGTGTGGTAGCAGGGGTAACCCTTGCCCAGAGTGGGAATGGAAACGGGAACGAAACCCAGGCTAACACTCAATATCAGGCATTGCTGAATAAGGTCGCTACAATATACCAGCAGAACACCGGAGTGACCATTGACCCGCAGCAACTGGAAACCGCGTTTACCCAGGCCCAGAATGAGATGCAAAACGAGGCCCTGCAGACCTGGCTGCAGAACCTGGTTACCCAGGGCAAGATGACCCAGGCACAAGCTGACCAGTACCTGCAGTGGTGGCAGTCCAGGCCCAACACTCCGCTGCTCGAAATGCCTCGATTGGGCGGCATGATGTGGGGCAGAGGCCATGGCTGCTGGGGCGGCAACTATACCATACCCGAAACACCTGGCTCATAAACTGGCGATGTGAATGGATTGGGGATTGGGTAGTAGAGTAAATGTATGAGGATAGCTGTTTACGCCAGCGCGGGGGGAGGGGGCGGCTCCTTCCTCCCTCTCTCCTCGCCAAGCCAGGCAGGTAGTCGCTCAAACTCAAAGGCAATCCCTGGATGCCCAACTCCCCGACTTCCCCTAAATTGAGAGAACCCAGGTTTTAAAAGGCGTTTCTAAACGCCCTCTGTGGTCTGGGAGTTGTGCTAAAGGGGCTTATTGATAACAGCGGGCTAGAGGACTTCCTGATAGACGTCGATAATTTGTTTGGCTGCCAGCTGCCAGTTGAATTTGCACAGCACCCTGTTGCGGGCTTCTTTGCCCATGTTGCAGCGCAGCTCTTTGTTCTCCACAAGTTTCTTTATAGCGGCAGCCAGTTTGGGGACATCGGCCGGAGGCACCAGTATGCCTGTCTTACCATCTTCAACCAGCTCCGGCAGTGCTCCGGCGCTGAAAGCTATCACAGGTATTCCGCATGCCATGGCTTCCGCAGCGGGGAAACCGAACCCCTCGAACATGGAGGGGACGACAGCTATATCCGCTGCTGAGTACCATCTTACCAGGTCGTCTCCACTCAGCCTGCGGGCGAATGTGACGCGGCCATTGAGATTGATCTGCTGCATCAGGGCGGGTACGTATTGCGCTTCGGGCGCACCGCCGTCAATGATTGTCAGCTTCACCGGGCATTCCTTCTCCAGCATCTTGATTGCCTGCAGCAGGTAGATGATGCCCTTTTTCCTGTCCTCGGTATTACCCACGAAGATCAAGCTATTCGACTTCTTGGGCAGGCCGTCTTGATTGTTGAAGACATCGGTATCTATGCCGTTATATACAACCCTGATGCGGCTCGAAGGTATACCCATGAGGCGCTCTATTTCGCGGGCTGAGCACTTGGAGACGGTGATTACCCGGTCGGCGCGGCGTCCTACAAATGACTGCATGGGCACATATAGTGAATAGAACCACCAGCGGCGCCATTTCTCGATCTGGTTTCGGGCCTGCGCGAAGTCCGAATCGCGGTCCAGGGCCATGGGGTGGTGTATGGTTGCCACAAGGGGCAGCTTGTGCCTTTTAATCAGGGTCAGGCCGTAGCCCAGGCCTTGATTGTCATGTACCACATCGAATTTTATGCGGGGGTGTAACTTCCGTATAGCGTCGTAAGCCCTGAGGCTGAAGGCCAGCGGCTCGCTGTACATGCCCGTTCTGGTAGCCGCTGCTTCGAATAAATCTACAGGGTTGCGCATGGGGCCGACACGGTCGCCCATATGGTATTTGGGGACATATGCGCTTTGGCTTTTGACTTTGTATAGCTTTACCCCTTCGGGCAATTGGGGATAAGGAGGACCTGAAATAACATGGACTTCGTGCCCGAGGCGCTGGAATTCACGGGACAAGTAATAGATATAAATCCCCTGCCCACCGCAGAACATATTACCGCGGTAGGTTAGGAGGCAAATTTTCATCAGTCACCGCCGGGTGATGATTGGGACATTATATGAAGTTTGCAAGCAAACGTTTATAGGTTTATGCAATATAAACTTAAACTGTTGCCCGTGCTCCGAATGGCAAATACTGCGTGTAGACGATACCACCATTTGGGGTAACCTGTCAAGGGGTTGTATGGGGTCAGGACATATCGGACAGAACCTCCTGTCTAGTATAACGATTTTTAAGCCAGTCCTGGTAGAACTGTTCAGGTGTCTTATAACCCAGGGCTTGGTGAGGCCGTACTTGCTCACAGA
>JACWAE010000026.1 GCA_014874385.1 Dehalococcoidia bacterium
CTCTTGTAGTTTACCTAAATTGACTCGAAGTTTACCTTCCCGCTCTCGAAGTTCTCGGTGTGCCTGCTCAGCATCTCCCAGCTCTCTATCAATTTTGGGCAGGGCCTCGGTCTCATTGAGCAGCGTTTTCATTTCTTTTGTATCATCTTGAACCGCCTTAGTCAGGTCCTCTACAGATTTCTGAGCTTTAGCCAGGGATTCCCTCTCCTGAGGTAGGGATCTCTCAGCCTCAGCTTGCTCTTTGTCAAGAGCACCTGCTTGCCGTTCCAACCTTGTCCTCTCTGCAGTAATTATCGTATCTAGCTTCTTGATTTCCTGTACTAAGATTCTTAGTTCCTCTTCCTTTTTCTGTATCTCACCCTGGTTGGTTCGATACGTGTCTCTCTTATCCTGTATTTGGCTTTCATAGTTTGTCACGATCCTTTTACGCTCTTCGACACCCAGCCTTGTGCCACACAAAGGACATTCCACTTCTCCCTCGGCACTTCCCAGAAGCTGAAGCTTCTCTCTTAGCTCTTTTCCTTCCTTTTCCAATCGGACATTGGTTGAATTCAGCAGGTGGATTTGACTGGAAATTTTCTTCTCGTATTCTCGCTTCTCACTTAAACCGTCTTCCTGCTTGGTCAACTCATCCAGACGTGTTTTGATTCCAGCATAATTTTGCTCATAAGTCGATAATACCTTCTCATATCTCTCAATTTTAGAGCGGTGCCCCTCAGCCACAGTATTCAGATGTTGTAGCTGCTTTCCTGCCTGCTCTATTCGTTTGCCTATCTCTCTATATTGTTCGTCCTTAAACTTAAGTGCGTCTCTGGATTGACGCAAAGCTGTGAGGGCTGACTCTTGTTTCTCCATCTCGCCACCGAGCATGGAGATAGCTGCCTGCGTCTCCCGAAGCTCAACTTCGTAGTTCGGCTTCTGGCTCAACTCCTGTTCAATTCGAGTGATATCGCTGCTCAGTCTCTGCTGGATAATTTCCCTTTCTTTGGTATAGTCTCTGGCAAGTTTCTCGAGCTTATCATAGAGTGAGAGCCCTAATATGTTAGCGAGAACCTCCTTTCGCTCCCCCGGCTTCTTCATGCTGAACTCGTTAGCACGACCCTGAAGCAACAAAGCACTGTTGATGAAGGTCTGATAATCCATACGCAGTATCTCGATTATCTTTTTCCCGGTTTCCCTGATGGTGTTCCCGGTGAGTGTAGCGAATCCATCTGATGTCGCTATTTGTAGCTCAAGGAGGCTCTGGCCAGTACGCTTCAAGCCGCCCTTGGTTCGTTTACGCAGAACACGATAATGGTTTTGGCTTACAGAAAACTCGAACTCAACTTCCATTTCACTCTGTCCCAGGTGGATAAGGTCATCGTCGCTTTTGGCTCTCGCTTCTCCCCACAGTGCCCAGGTGATAGCATCAAGCAGCGCCGATTTGCCGTTGCCATTATCGCCGCAGAGGCAAGCCACGTGGAAGCCCTCGAAACTGAGAGCTGGCACGTTATCGCGGTAGCACATGAAGTTTTTGAGAGCAAGCTTAATCGGAACCATCGCTCTCCCTTGAGTAATCCATTCCTAGCGCTAGAGATGGGCAGAGGAAATAAGCTGTGGTTGTTTGCTGGCTGCAAACTTTCTGTATTCTTCTATGATAACCGCTCCAAATACCAGGAGGGAGGCGAAATAGAAATAGGCGGAGAAGCTGCGCCAGGCGAAGAACAAAGGCAGAACAGCCAGCAGCAATCCTGCTTGAGGGTATTTACGGCAATTGTAGTAGTACCAGACCAAGGCTAATATCAGGACTGCTACCTCTATAAGGGTGAAGAGCAGGGAGTTCGGAGGTAGGATACCGGCAATGGTGAAAGCCACGATCCCTGCCCCTTTAGGAAACATGGGATCGAGAATCGGTGCGAGCACACCCTGCATCCAGGCTTGAGGAGCACTGAAAATGAAAGGCAAATTGGTGACGATGAAAGTAAACGCTATCACACCCAGCGATTGGGCAACGCGTTTCCAGCCTGCCTCGCGGAGTATCAAAATGAGATAGAACAAGATGAAAAGCCAGGCTATTTGTTTAGTAGTCGCGGCAAGCCCCATGAACAATGCGGAGAGCAACAATTGCCGCCTGAATATCCAGCCTAGCAGTATGAACAGTATGTATAGAGTATCAGTCTGCCCGGTGCCGATGAGGTTCCAGAGTGCCAGGTTGGTGAGAAAGGCAATTATTACGAGGGGCCGCAGGCTTTTCGGAGCCTTCCAAAAAATCACAGCCACCATCACAATAGCGCATAGCAGGTAGAACCATCTAGTGTCTTTGAGCCCGAGGGCGACGAAGGGCGCTTGAAAGAGGAAAGACCCGGCAGGATAACTTACCTTTGACTCAAACTCCACCGGAGGTGTACCCGTTGAAGTCTCTGCCTTGCTTAGAGCTTTATCTATTTGCTCATCTGTAGGATAGGGGAAGACTTGGGCAAAAGCCCCCTGTTTCAAAGGGGTAAGATAGTCAGGGGACACCTTGAATTCCTCAGCAGCGCTGATGATGTTAGATTTTTTATAAGGGTTTTCCCCGTCGAGAAGAATCTGGCTCGCCTGTTGGTTTAGTGCAGTGGCATCGTTATAACCGAAGCTCTCGGTCAGGGTCGTGGCCATCGCATTGTCTTTTACCACACCTGTGTTTACCAGATGTATCCCTATACCCTCGCCGAGAGCCATGAGTGACAAGACTATTACGACCACTATTGCAGCCAGGTGTAATATCTTGCGATAGGGACGCAAGGTATCGTCAATGGAAGGCTTAGCTATGAGGAAAACGAGGCCAAACCAGAAAAGCCACAGGAGTATTGCGAGGGAGATGATAACGGGATTTCCTGTGTTCTTGGCGTACCAGCTCAGGACCTCTCCACCTATCTGGATGATAATGGCAAAAAAGATAAGGAGTAATCGTGGAGGCAAGCTGCGAGGGAAGAGTTTCCCTATTCTGCCATCCGGCGACGACTTACGGTCATTATCGGGCATAATAGAATCATTCATCTGATTATCTAGCCAGTATTGTACTTGCAATCACGAAAAAGTTCTACTCTGCCGCTGAACACTGTTGCATCAACTTTTCACCATATTCGAGAAGTACCTGTGTTCTATCTTTCGGAGTCTTCTTGGACTCAAGATATAACTTTAAGGCTTGCAGCGGTGTCAGCCCCTCCGCAGGGTAGCTTTCCAGCCTGCTGCGGTGCTCCCGGTCGACTTCCTTGTTTATAGCAGCTATAAAATACGCCTCCTTGAGCGATTTTCTTATCTCATTTTCCTGGAGCAGTCCCTCCTTTGCTGCTGAGACCTTAATCTGCAGGCGGACTATGGCATCCTTAACATCTTTCTTCGCAATGGCTTGAAGCACAGTTTCAGTAGGGTTATCAGTGTCCGCATCTATATCGATGGTGAGGAATCGGCGTGCTTCCACCGGGTGAAATTCGTAGGATTTCAGTCGCTTCCCTCTAGCTGCGTTTTCGTCTAATTCTACAACGTAGAACCCCTTCTCCTGGTCCTCGTCGCCGAAATCTATGGTCTGAAGGCTTCCGGGATAGACAACAGGGACGGGATGGTCAATCGTCTGCTGCTTATGCATGTGTCCCAGAGCAACGTAATCGAAAGCAGGATTAGCGATGGTGCTCCGGAGCAGAAAATAGTCTCGTCCTACCATCATTATCCTCTCCGAACCTACGATAGCATCTGAGTGAGCAAGATGTCCCGCGAGGATAGCAGGAAGGTGGAGATTGAGGGCAGCAGCTTGGGCATTAATCCAGTTTGTCAAAACATCTTCGATTTTTTTATTGAGCTGGTCAAGGGATAGGTTCTTAGTATCTTCCCGGCTCAACAATCTACCATATCTTATCCAGGGCAAAGCCACGATCTGGATGGTGCCTTTACTGGTCTCTAAACGGTGGCTTTGTGGGACATTGGCGACAGTAACATTTTCGATGGTCAGAGTATCGAAGATCTCCACTGACGTTGCCCGCCCCAGGGCATTTGGCAGGTCATGGTTGCCTGCGAGCAGAAATACGCGTGTATCATTGCCGCTGAGCCGTCTGATACGCTTAGCGAACTCGCGCTGATAGGTCTGGCTGGGGTCGCGGCTCCTGTAGGCGTCACCGCAGAAAAGGACTAAATCTACATCGTTGCTTAGGGCATAGTTCACTACCTGGTCTAATGCGGCCAGGAAATCGCCCAGGCGTGAGGACAGGCCGGTTGCGGGGTCGATGCGACCATAGGTCTCCACGCCCAGGTGAAGGTCAGCGAAGTGAAGGATGCGAATCATTTGGAAACCCTTAGCACCCCTGCGCCTTGAATTTTACCCTGTTTCAGAAGCAATAGCGAACGGTTTGCTTCCTCCCACGGGAATTCTTGTACTTCTACCCGAACAGGTATCTCCGCTGCAAGTTTGAGCAGGTCTTCGGCATCTTTCCTGGTACTGTTGGCTACACTCCTCACTGTTTTCTCGTAGTAGAGATGCTCCTGGTAATCCATCTCAGGTATCCGAGTCATGTAAATTCCGGCCAGGGAAAGAGTACCACCTTTTTCCAGGACACGCAAGGCATCGACCACGAGTCTCCCTGCGGGCGCAAATATTATGGCGCTCTGCATTTTTGCCGGAGGAGTCTCATCAGCACCTCCAGCCCAAACCGCTCCGAGGTCTCTGGCAAGCTTGCGGTGCTCCTCGCTTCTAGTGAAAACGAACACCTGGCAGCCCCAGTGCTTTGCTATTTGAATAACAATATGCGCAGAGGCACCGAATCCGAAGAGGCCGAGCCGGCCTCCCTTTTCTATCTCCGATAATCTCAGGGCGCGAAATCCGATTACACCGGCGCAGAGCAGCGGTGCAGCCTCAATATCTGAGAACCCTTTGGGGATGGTATAGGCGAAATCCTCAGATACCACGGCGTACTCAGCATAACCGCCATTCACATCATATCCTGTAAAGCGGGCTTTTTCACAGAGGTTCTCCTTCCCTTTAAGGCAGAACTGGCACTTCCCGCATGTGGAGTGGAGCCAGGCCACTCCGACTTTATCACCCACCCTGAATCGGGTCACCTTCTTGCCGGCTGCTTCCACTACGCCCACAATCTGATGTCCGGGGATGATGGGCAGCTTCTTCGAAGGGAGTTCTCCTTCCACGATGTGAAGGTC
>JACWAE010000027.1 GCA_014874385.1 Dehalococcoidia bacterium
TGACGACAATTTGACGACCACTTTTTTGTTGTCGTGACGACTCGATTTTGATGGACTGATTTGGACTGACATGGACTGACACTTGACCGTTTTTGGTTGCCAGATTCATTTCGTATTTGGGGAATGCCGTTCCAGACGTAGAGGAAAATCCGACGTAAATATAGGTTTATTCAGTTCTTCGAGATAAGGGCATTTCATTGTATTATGGTTCTGGTAGCTGATGAAGCTATCTTGAACCTTAACAATTGAGACGGTATAGGGACTGGAACTTACCAGCCAGTCCCTATCAAGGCAAGTCGCAAGCGCCCTGTGGCAAGGGAAAGCTGCTAACGAATTACCAGCCAATACTATTATGGCGATGGTTGGCTAGAGGGTAAAGGCTGGCGTATCACACTAAGGCATGAGTCAGCAACATGCGGGTAGACCACCCCATATCGATAATCGGTATGCGATGCCTTAAGTCTCAATTGACTTCACACTGACAACATACTCTCAATAATAGATGCCAGGTCAAAGCGGTTGGTATCCTAACCAAATGCGCTGGCTGAAAGTGAGAGAAACAAGCTCCATGAAGTGTATGACGTGTAAGCTATGCTCTTGAGCTGGCAGCGGGCGGCCTCACCACAAAATAAAACTTGAAGTGAGGTGAAACGTGCCAAAGATTCAAACCCCCGCATACATCAAGGGTGTGTTAAAGCCATCTGCCAGCCCTGAGAAACAAAATCAAAAGAAGGTCTGGAGTATTGACCTTCAAACTGTGTGGATACCCTTCTACATAGCAGCCAATGCCAATGGAGATGCCAATGTATCTCGTGAGGCCCTGGGTGCTCCACTGAGGTTGGCCAAAGAGAAGGATGGGACTGTCAGGTTCTCGGATAGCGGCAAGCCCATCGTCAGAGTGGCCAAAGAGCTGACCGACAAGATAAAGGCGGCTCGTGAGAACTACGTGGCCAGCCTGATGGACTTCACTGGCAAGGTAATCAAGGGCAATGCTGAAGGCTACAAGAATGAGGTGCTCGCATGTCAGAAGGCGGGTGCTCCCATCAATGCGGCCACAGCAACAGACCTTGAGGCTGCCATAGCGGCCAGGGAAGCCAGGACAGCGACAGATGAAGCTGAAGCTGTGGTCGAAGCTGCTGCCTCTAAAGCTCCCAGTGAACTCGTGCCAGCCTGACTATACGAGGCCGCCCGCTGCCAGTTCAAGAGCTTGAAAGACCTCCGGTGAAAAGTCAATAGGGTAGGAAAGTAAATTTGCAGGCGAAAAAGGTATTATTCTGGACAAACGAAATCGACCGGGTCGAAAAGGTTTCGGCGCGGGTTTCGCTGCAAACAGAGTTACGGGATAATTGTCGTGGGGTAGCAGTCCCGATGCTATGCCGGAGCAACCCTCCCCCCATGACGCTGTCCGGGCGGGACATAGAGCTGGGCGCCGCGCAGCAGAGCGTCGACCAGTCTTACCAGCTTCCGAGCAGTGAGCGTCACAGCTCGTTTGTGATGGTGCTTGGTAGCTTCATCATACTTGACCCGATAGTAGGCCCGGAACTCCGGCTCACGCACCCGCACAGAGTTGGCCCCTTCCACCAAGTAGTACCTGAGGTAGGTATTCCCGGTTTTAGTCAATGGTGTTTCTTCCGCTGTGAAATCTCCGGATTGATGGGACCGCCAGGTAAGCCCAGCGAACTTGGCTACGGCGGCATGGTCCGGGAAACGATGGATATTCTGAATCTCGGCCAGCAGGCCGGCCGCGTAAACCGGCCCCAGTCCGGGGACGCTGAGCAGGCAAGCTGCCACAGGGATGGCTTTGAGTTCACTGGCAATGGCGGCGTCTACTTCTTTCAGATGCCGGGTCAGGATCCTGATGTTGGTCAAAGATACGCTCAACACCAGGCGGGTAGCACCAGCGTGGACCTTGTTCAGATGATAAGAGTCCCTGGCTGCTCGCTGGAGAGTTTGCGCCACTCGATCAGGATTGGCAAAGCCGCCACGGCCGTTCCGAGCCACATAGTTGGTAAGTTCTTCCAGGGGCTTGGTGGCCAGTTCATCCGGAGACAACTCTTCCAGCACAGACTGGCTGGTGGCACCAAAGGGGTCTTTAAAGGGGGCCGCAGCCCCAAACTCCGAGAAAGCCAGGAACAACAGCCCCAGAGTGTACAGCTTTTCCCTGGTTATCGTCTGTGTCAGATGGTACCGGAAACGGGTGAGCCGTTGCAGAGGACCGTAGACGGTGTCTATGGCGAAAGGCGCCGGCAAGTGGCCGACACGCAGCCACTGCGCCACGACGAGTGCATCCACCCGATCAGTCTTGCCTGGCTCCCCCAGGGCTCTCTTGAAGTTGAGAGTCCGGTGAGGGTTGAAGACATACACTCGGGCCTGCCAGGGATGGAGCAGGGGAGTATCACTCAGAAAACAGGCCAGGTGCCATCCATAAAGGCCTGTTGCTTCCATCCCTACCAGCAGGATCGTCGCCCGGTGGCGCTTGAGGAGATCGGCGACCTTCTGTGTCAGTTCCTCGGCCCCAGGCCGGTTGTTGCGGAATGTCCAACGAGGCACAATTTCCCGGCCCAGATTGTCGAGCAGGCAGGCGGTGCCGGTATGCAGGGACATGTCCAGACCCAGGTGAAATGGCCGAACCTCCGTCGTGTTTTCCGGGCTGAGAGTGGTCTCCACGCTTTCCGGAGACCTGGTCTGTGGGGGCATTGTTCCTCCTTTCTCACAGGCTGGTGCGGGGCAATCCCTGGGAGCCCGGTGAGAGCAACATCCTCGCAGCATGAGAACTTGCTGCCCATTCAAGGGTGCGCCGGACTGTCTGCTGCCACAGCCCGGAGGTCAATGAGTAGGAGAACAGCCTCCGCGTTAGAAGTGCCCACCGGACCAGGGGGACAGTCTTTCATAGAAGTCAACGCTACAGGAGGTGTTAGACCTATCCCGTACTCGCCTGGCTACTCCAGTATCCCAGGGTTTGCCCGGTCATGCAACCAGGATAGACGCCAATGATCTATCCAATACATATCATACGAGGAGGTTATAGATGGCTGGGACTACGACAATAGAAAGAATTGATGCCCTGAAAGTCGCGCCGGACCTGTATAAAGTTTTGCTGGAAAACAACAAGGTCAGGGTTCTTGAACTGAGGATAAAGCCCGGCAGGAAAGTCGAGATGCATTCGCATCCGTCCATGCTGGTCTATTGTTTGAGCGATGCCAAGAACAGGTTCACATTCCCTGATGGCAGGATCCAGGACATCCAGTTGAAGAACGGCGAGGTGCGATGGATGGAGCCATTCTCTCATACGGGAGAGAACATCGGCAAGACCGAGACCCATCTGATCCTTGTCGAATTCAAAGAGCGCTAGGCAA
>JACWAE010000028.1 GCA_014874385.1 Dehalococcoidia bacterium
GACAGTGGCTGCTGTTGGGGCGCAATGATTTTTCCAGGGATTCAATTCTTACGGCGTCCTTGTAGATTTCCAGGTTTTTTCCGAGCAGGGCGATGCCACAGGAGTCATAACCACGGTACTCCAGTCTTTTCAAACAATTGACCAGGACTGGTTGGGCCTGTCTTTTCCCCACGTAGCCAACGATGCCGCACATGATTACACCACTAAGCTTTCGTCAGGAATGCTCTGCTCAAGCACTTTCAGCGCCTTCACCCGACAGCGATTGCCCATGATTACGCCGGGAGCAGTTACCACGCTGTCCCCGACGCTACAGTGCTCTCCTAACATCGCGCCGATGTTAACCTGATTATATTCGTCCTCGACCTTTATGTCGGCTTCGCCGCTTTGAGTAACGAAGTGCCCTTTGAGTCGGCACCCCCTGTCGATTATAGAGTCCTGAATTGTAGAGCCGGGGCCGATTTCCACACCATCCGCTATCATGCTATTATCAATGACTGTGAAAGGCATGATGCAGACATTATCCCCTATACTGGTGGAAGGCAGGATGCACACGCTCGGCCCTATTTCGCAGTTCTCCCCGATAATGGCTGGCCCCACGATATAAGAATTAGACCTTATGGTAGTGCCTTTCCCTATTGAGACCAGACCTTTTATACTAGCCCCCCTTTCAACTGTGCCTCCGACAGCGGGAGATATTTTAGCCAGAGCCAGGTCGTTTAGCTTCAATATGTCCCAAGGATAGACCACATCGAGCCAAGCGCCAGCAGCCTCGCAGGTCTTTATCTCGTGTCCCTGGTCTATCATGTTGCGGATGACGGAGGGCAGGTCCGTGTCCTGTCCAATTAGGCTGAAGATATCATCGGTGAAGGCATAGACGCCGGTATTCACCAGATGGCTCAGGATTTCCTTGGGCTTCTCCACGATGCAGGTTATTATCCCGTTCTGGGCTTCGATCACACCATACTTCGATATGTTCTCCTGCTCTTTTACTAGTATGGCATCTGGTTTCTCCTGGACTAAGCTGGCTATAGTGGCAGGCTCTATAATATTGTCTCCGGACAGGACCAGGAACTTTCCCTTTACTTTCCCCTTCAACTGCTTCAGGGCATGGGCGGTGCCGAGCTGCTGCTTTTGCTCTACATATTCTATCTCTACATCGAACTGTTCACCCGAGCCGAAATAGTCTATAACCTGGTCCTTTCTATAGCCCACCACAATCACTATCTTCCGGATGCCGTTCTGGGCCACTGCCTCGATTACGTAGCGCAGGATAGGCTTGTTGGCGATGGGGAGCATGACCTTGGGCTTGGAGGCGGTGAAAGGCCTCAGTCTCTGGCCCTCTCCGGCGGCGAGGATAACAGCCTGTTCAATTCTTTCCACGTCAACCCCCTATGGGTAGGTGGGAGCATCTGCTCCAGGCTACCCGGCTCAAAAGTCTAAAATATCTGGGAACCTGGCAGTACCACACCGCCGACCATGGCTCCAGGTCCTATGAATGCATGGTCGCCGATGAGGCTGCCCACATTGATGCTGGCATTAATTCCTGTTTGAACGCTATCCCCGATGATTGCGCCGAACTTGCGCCTTTTGGTATCTATATTTCCTGCGGTGATTTCTTTCTTATCCAGTCTCAGGTTGGCGATCTTAGTGCCAGCGCCGAGGTTGCATTCCTCCCCTATTATGCTGTCACCTATATAGTTGTGGTGCGGTATTTTGCTGCCCTGCATGACAATGGAGTTCTTGACCTCCACCGCTCCCCCAATATGACAGTTGTCGCCGATGGCGGTGCTGGGGCGGATGAAACAATTAGGGCCTATATCGCAGTTATCCCCGATTACTACAGGTCCCTGAATATATGAGTTTGCCCGAACGGTAGTGCCTTTGCCGATGGAGACCCTTCCTTTTAGGACTGCGTTCTCTTCGACCGTCCCCAGTCTCTGTTCTTCCATCCCTGCCATGAGCGATTCGTTCGCCGTCAGCAAGTCCCAAGGATAACTCAGGTTGAGCCACTGGTCAATTTTTACCCACGAGATAGGATTGTCTTCACTCAGCAGGATTTGCAGAGAATCGGTCAGCTCGTATTCCCCCCGGGGCGATTTCTCAGTCTTGGCTATAGCAGGGAATATCTCCGGTGTAAGCAGATACACGCCGGCGTTAACCAGATTCGACGGCGGTTTGGCTACCTTTTCATGGATTGCCTTTATTTTGTTGCCGACCACCTCCACTACGCCGAGGTCTTTAGTGTCTTTCATCTCGATCAGGCTTAAGGTGACATTATGCTTTGCCACTATCTTCTCTATATCCTTTGCCTTGAGCAGGACATCGCCGTTCGCCAGCAGAAACTTACCCTTGACGAACCCCTCTACCATCTTAACGGCATGGGCGGTGCCGAGCTGTTTCCTCTGAGTGACATAGTCAATGCTCACACCCCATCGGGCGCCGTCTCCGAAGTGCTGCCGTATGGTCTCGCCGTGGTAGCCCACCACGATAGTAAACTCTTTGACCCCGGCTTTCTTCAGCTCAATGAGCAGGTGCTCCAGTATCGGCTTGTTGGCAAGGGGCAGCATCACCTTGGGCCTGGTATAAGTCAGAGGCCTCATTCTGTTCCCTTCGCCTGCGGCCAGGATCACAGCTTTCATGTCTTCGCTCTCTCCAGCTTTTTAAGGCTCTTTTGAATAGCTTCTAGTCCGAGGTTGTAAAGCTCTCTTGCTCTTGCTTCGTTTTTAGCCTCGGCGGTTATCCTGATCTTAGGCTCAGTGCCCGAGGGTCTTATCAGAAGCCAACCATCGTTAAAAGCGAGCCTGAGGCCGTCGATTGAAGTCAATTGTCCTGCCGCCTCTGATTTCAATAGCTTCTCTATTGTCCTCATCGCAGCTCTGTCTCCGGGGACGCTGCCTCTGAGTACAGGATAGGATGGTATCTGGTCTACCAGAGAGGATAAGGGGTGCTCGCTGGCTATCTGGACGATTTTAGCGGCAGCGTAGATGCCGTCGGGACACAGGGAGACTTGAGGGAATATGAAGCATCCCGAGGGCTCAGCCCCGAACTCCTGGGCAGCCTCAGGTTTGCCTCGAAGCTCATCGGAGACAAAGGCATCGCCTACCCTGGTCCTGGTAACATCGAACCCCAGCTCATCTACCAGCATCGAGGCGTCAATTGTGGTGACTACCCTCTTAACGCTGAGGTGGCTCGAGAAAAGGGCTATGAGTTTGTCCCCTGTGACAAATCTCCCTTTATCGTCGACAACCGCCAGTCTGTCGGCATCCCCGTCATGCGCTATGCCGAGGTCGGCTTTTTCATTAACAACAGCCTGCATCAAATCGCCAAGGTTCTCGGGCAGAGGCTCGATTTCCCTGGGGAAATGGCCGCTGGGCTGGCAGTTCAAGGTCACCACATCGCAGCCCAGCCTGGTCAGAAGGTGAGGCGTTATCACGGATGCCGCCCCACCTCCGCAATCCACCACTACCTTAATCCTTAGTTTAGCGGGGAAATCGGCGAGGATGCGCTCCGCATGCTTTTCCACCGCCCCGGGATAGGCTGTGCACTTCGCCATCTTCTCCCAGGATGCAAGCTTAAAAGATTTAGCTGATAGGGTTCTTTCTACTTTGTCCCTCTGGATGGAGTCGAAGGCGGAACCATCGTGATTTATCAGCTTGATACCGTTATATTGCGGCGGGTTATGGGAGGCGGTGACCATAGCGCCGGCTGCAAAATCACCGGCAGCATAGGCAAGGGTTGGCGTAGGAACCAGCCCCGCGTCGGAAGCAGAGGCGCCAGCGGAGAGCAACCCTGATAGGAACGCATATTTCACGGCGTCGCTGGATGTCCTGGTGTCGCAGCCTATTATTGCGGAAGAACACGAGTTTCCCACAGCCAGCCCTACCTCGAACATGAGCTGGAGGAGCTCTTTGTCCACTACATTCCTTATGCCTGAGGAACCGAAGAGCTTTTTAGGTTGAGCTTTGTCTTTCGTCATACGGTTGCGCTGCTCGTTTCGTCTTTCGTTACCCGGCTGCGTCGCTTCTACGCTCGCTGAATTTAGTCCAGGCGACCGATAGGTTATATAGCTGGCGGCTAGCCTTATCATAAGTGTCTATTAACTGATTACACAGGTTAGTATCAACATAGTGCGAATAAAGATCTCTAACTTGGTTTAAAGAGACAATGGTCTCATTTGATTCTGCCATTGCGTCGTCAAGGTACTTCTGAAATCCTTTCTTCTGGTGTCTTTTAGAATGTCCTTCAGCTATTAACCTCGGAATAGCTTTAGCCGAGCGGCGGAGTTGGTCTTTCAGATCGCGTTCCTCTTCCCTGGGCAGTCTTACCAAGATGTTTCTAAAAACTTCAAGCATTGCTTTATAGGTGCTTTGGTAGACATCCAGGTCCTGAAAGCCCTTTATCAGCTTCTTCGTTTCATCCATAAGACGCCCCACGGATGCCGATTCTAGCTGCGCAACCGTAACCCTTCAACGCAACCGAAATTAAAGCGGAGGGGGTGGGATTCGAACCCACGGTCCCGGTGACCCGAGACAGCGGTTTTCAAGACCGCCACCATAAACCGCTCGGACACCCCTCCATAGCTTCGGATTCTATCATAATTGTACAGGAAAGTCCAAGTATATTAGGACAAGGGGCTTAAGCGCATGGGCATCTGTTGCTCGTTATACGGCTGGGCTGCTCGTTTCGTCTTACGTCTAAGGGCTGGGGTTACCCCGGCAACCGACTGACCTCCGACTATACTAGCCGCGCAACCGCAACCCGTAGCCCGTAATGTAACAAGAAAAGGGGCGTTCCATGGAACGCCCCCATATAGTTTGTACCTTGGTTGTGCGCTAAGCCTGGCGCTCTCTCCCAACCGGAAGCGGTTTCGCTGAAACTGGCTCCCCCTTCTGGTTGGCATTGGCACCGGGCTGTGTGGAAATCCAGCCGTTGCGAATCGCCAGGAACACGGCATGCGCCCTATCATTGGCATTCAGCTTGCGCAGAATGGCACTGACATGGTTCTTAATGGTCTGCTCACTGATGCCCAGGATATTGGCGATACGCTTGTTGGAGTTGCCTTCGGCAACATGAGTGAGAATCTGGATTTCCTTGGCTGTTAGGGGTGTGGTTATTTCCTCCACGGTTTTCCCCATTGCGGCTATGTCCTGGAACTGCCTCAGTACCCTCCAGGCGACCTTGGGCCTGTTGTTCATGGTATCGTTTATGGGGTACTCGCCGCGGGAGGCCTTCTTAATTACATCGATCAGCTCGGTGGGGGTGCAGTTCTTGCTTCTCAAATAAGCCACCGCCCCGGTCTTGATGACTTCAAACAGCTCCTCATCGTTTTCGTCGGGGTTGGAGCTGAGCATAACTACCTTGGTGGCCGGGAAATAGCGTACTATCTTCTTGCCCAGGTCGAGCCCTCTGAGGGTGGGGTAGCCGATGTCCAGTAACACCACATCGGGCGAGCTTGCCGTAATCTGTGCGATTGCCTCTCTGCCCTCGTCGCCGGGCTCGCATTCCAGGATATCCAGTATATCGAGGGTATTTTGCTGAGATAGCGCCTGGCGCACTCCGGCGCGGAAGAAGGGCTGGCTGTCGATTATCATTATTACTATCTTTCTCATAGTTTACCTCGACATCACATACCGCTCTAAATTATCCTGTGGCCCGTTCGGCTCCTTTGTGCCCGTGGGGAAGCCTTTGCTTTCCTCAAGGAGCAACACGGCGATATCCTCAGGCCGGAACCTGCGGTCACCCCGGGGCCCGATGCGGTATGCCTTTATTATTCCCTGGTCGCTCCAGCGCCTCAGCGTGTTGCTGTGGACATGGAGAAGACGGCTCACCTCTCGTACGGTGAGCATGGTGCTTATCTGTCTGTTACTATTTGCCATATCTTCCACCATCCCCTCTTTAGCTATCGTGTCACCACTATAGCCTACCGAACTTCACCTCACAATCACCCAAACGGGCTAATTGCAAAAGCAAATAGTAATGGGTCTAACGGGTTGATTCGGGCAGCTATTGGTCATAGACTTAAAGTACTAGATTTGGGGGGTAATGACAATTAAATGCAGTTGACGCAGTAGTACGTATGTGGTACTCTGAACAGCGTGGTACCTATGCTATCTGATTAACGCAAAATAGTGTAAATGATAAGGGGGCGTTTGAGCCGCTACCTGTAGGCTGGTTACCTGGATAGCGCGGAGCCAGTGGTGAAACCGACGTTAAAAATAAAAAAGGAGCACAGAGATGACGAAGGCTAGCACGATGAGGAACCTGAGCAAGGCATTTTTCCTGATAATAGCGTTGATGCTGGCAGCAGGGCTGACGCTGGCTTCCGCAGCGACAAGTGGAGCATACGGCGGCGGTTCTTGTGCCACTCTCACCGTTATGGCTGGTAACGGCGGCAACATCACCGTGTCTTGGACTACTGGAACTGAGTGTCACCCTAAGAGCCACAGCTACGTGGTACCGGCCAATAGTAGTCACTCCTTCGATACCGATGATATCTATAGTGGCACCGACGTCACGCTCAACGCCACGCCTGCGAGTGCATGCTGGTACTTCACTGAATGGGGCGGAGACCTGAGTGGTAGTGAGAATCCGACTACTGTCGACATGCCCCACTGGGGCACGACGACGATAACCGCCACCTTTACCAAGTACCAATACACCCTGAGCACGGCTGTGGTTGGCAACGGCAGCATAACGTTAGATCCTTCTGGTGGCACTTATGACTGCGGAACCGTGGTCACGGTCTCAGCCAGCACTGAAGACCCCTGCTGGTACTTCACTGGTTGGAGCGGAGACCTGAGTGGTAGTGATAATCCGACTACTATCCTCATGGACGGGAACAAGACGATAACCGCTAACTTTACCGAATACCAATATACCCTGAATGTTGAGTCCGTTGGCAACGGCACCATCACCGTGTCTGGCCTGGATGGCAGCCAGACGGTGGCTGCTAATGGGAATCAGACTTTCTATGACATCCCCTGCGGCACGGATGTGACGCTGGAGGCCATGCCAAGCGAGTGCTCGCAGTTCGATGAGTGGACAGGGAATGCTACCGGTACTGATACGTCCACCACAGTAACGGTGACTGGCAATATGAGTGTCTATGGCCACTTCACCACTAAGGAGTACAACCTGAATGTTGAGTCCGTTGGCAACGGCACCATCACCGTGTCTGGAATACCGGATGGCAACCAGACGGTGGCTGCTAATGGGAATCAGACTTTCTCCGACATCCCCTGCGGCACGGAGGTGACGCTGACTGCCGCGCCTGCGGACGGATGGCAGTTCGCTGGTTGGACCGGCAACGTGACTGTTACGGGTCCTTTGTCCGGCAGCGTGACTATGGATGGCAACCAGGCAGTTACGGCCAACTTTTCTCAGATAACCTACATCACCTCCGCCCCTCCACCTACCGTTGTGATATCGGTTGTAGTGACGCCAGGTAATGCTACTGTTTCAATCAGTGGTACGCAACAGTTTACGGCGACGGCCTATTACTCCAATGATAGCAGTAGCGATGTTACTACCTCAGCAACCTGGTCTAGCGGCAATACCTCGGTTGCCACTGTGAGTGCAGATCTGGCCACCGGAGTAGCAGTGGGGAATACAAGCATTACCGCGACCTTTGGCGGAAAGAGCGGTTCGGCAGCACTGAATGTAACTGCCGGTCAGGTGGTGGTCTCGGTTCTGGTGACACCGGAGACTGCCTCAATCGCGCTGGGCCAGACTCAGCAGTTTGAGGCCTGGGCCCAATACGCTGATGCAGGTTCCATCAACGTTACTGCGACCGCGGACTGGGCGAGCGGCAATATCACCGTGGCAACCATAAGCGCAGGCAATGCTACAGGAGTAGGTGTAGGCACTACAGATATAACAGCAAGTCTTGACGGCGTTACAAGCGAGCGCCGGCTATCTTAACTGTGGGCCCGGCTATTGCAACGTCGATTACAGTAACCCCTGAGGGCGGCTCAGTGCAAGTCGCGGGTACGCAGCAGCTTACCGCTACAGAGGAATATTCGGACGGAAGCACTGCTGATGTTACCAATCAGGTTACCTGGAGCAGTTCCAATGAGGCGATAGCGAGCGTAGATGCAGGTGGTTTAGCTACCGGTCAAGTTGCAGGCGATGTTGAGGTAACTGCAACTTTAAGTGGAATGAGTGGTTCAGCTACTTTGACCGTTACTTCGCCCAAACTGCTGTCGATTTCGATAACTCCGCAGAGCGCTTCGATTCGAGTTAACGGGACACAGCAGTTCATAGCTACAGGCGTCTATTCTGACAACAGCACCGTTGATGTTACCGGGTTAGCGACCTGGGCTAGCTCTGATGCTAATATAGCGACTATTGTCGGAGGGTCGGCTACTGGCAAAGGTGTTGGGTCTACTAATATTGTCGCCAGCTTAGGCGCTGTAAGCAGCAATCCTGCCTCTCTAAGTGTCACTGCGGTGGCGGTGCCGTGGTCACTGATAGGCGGGATAATCGGCGGGCTACTGGTTTTGGGGTTGCTACTGTTCTTCCTGCTGCGTAGGAGAAGGGGAGCAGCGCCTGTCGAGACACCATAAATAAAATAAGGCAAGATTCACAAGAGTAGGGAAACCCTCCACTAAGTGGAGGGTTTCCTGTTTATAGGAGGTTTTCGGGATTGGTAATTCATAATAAGTCATTTTCTTTATATGTCATTGCGAGCGCAGCGAAGCAATCTCATCGTTACCCTTTCATACTAACGAGGACGTGGAGATTGCTTCGTCATCCTTCCTAAAGGAAGGACTTCCTCGCAATGACATGGTGGGGACACGTAATCCCCCTTTAGGAGAGGAGGAGTTTATTATGCTTTATCTGTGTGCTGAAGATACGGAAAGTCCCCCGACGTCGGGGGACTTATGCGAATTGATTAAGTAGCCTTAATCAATCTGAACCACTGAAAACAGCCTTACCTCTGCAGTATGGGCTGTGGCGCCTGCCTTCTTTCTTGCTTATAGGATTCCTGATTCGCTTGGACAAGGTACTCAGTTTTGACCTGCCTCTGCGCTTTGTGGCTGAAGGAGACTGCGCCTTCTTTGTTTTCCTTCCTGATAGAGTTAATAGAGGTACTTATCAAACGCTCGATGCCGAAGCCGATAATGCCGATGCTCATGATGGTTTCCAGCGTCAGGATAATCTTGTTGTGCTCGTAAATGAAAACCCCTCCGTACATCCAGAAGAGGGTGAAATTGACGATGAGGATCAAACCCAGGGCGAGCACTAAACAGTAAGCCATAATCTCTCTGAGCGTCATGTCTCTGCAGTCTTTCATCTCTTTCCCAAGCCCTTCCGAAGCCCTGTTCTATTAAGGATTCCCTTGGTTTAGGCTTCTGAATAGAGTCTATGGCGCTTGATGGAGCGCAACAATCACCCAAACGGGGTTTTCCAGCTAGGAAAATAGTAATAGTACTCCCGCTCCCGCTATCCAGAAGGTTGTTCCAAGCAGGCACGTGAATATTTGCACAATCCGGGCACAGCGAAATAGTCTGAAGCCTCTTTGAACGTAAGAAGGCCGGTGCGATTCGAGTTACAGGATTGTGAGTAGGTAGCTGGTATGCTATAATTTGCGTGCCGAGAATTGTGAAAGGAGACACAAATGGTAGGTATTAGAGCGTATGGTGCCTATATACCGCTGTATAGGCTGGACCGGGGTGAGGTCGCCAAGGCCTGGCGAAGCCCGTTCCCTGTGCCCGGTGAGAAGGCTGTCGCTAACTATGATGAGGATAGTT
Organism: Dehalococcoidia bacterium; assembly: GCA_014874385.1. Classification (GTDB taxonomy): domain Bacteria; phylum Chloroflexota; class Dehalococcoidia; order SZUA-161; family SZUA-161; genus JACWAE01. The sequence continues at coordinate 9,753 of JACWAE010000028.1, forward strand.
TGACTATGGCCTGTGCTGCTGCTATAGACTGCGCCACGGGCATTGACCGGAAGGAAATCGACGGATTGTTTTTTGCTTCAACTACTCCTCCTTATAAGGAGAAGCAGTGCTCGACAATCATAGCCGGCGCCATGGGGCTGCGCAGGGACATACTCTGCGCTGACTTTGGAGGCTCTCTGAGGGCCGGCATGATTGCTCTCAGAGCGGCGCTCGATGCCGTGAAGGCTGGTTCAGCCAAGAATGTCATAGTAACTGCCGCTGACCTGCGCCTGGCGGGGGCAAATGGTCTGAACGAGATGTTCTTCGGGGATGGCGCTGGCGCTGTCTTAGTCAGCAATAACAAGGTGGCTGCCGAATACATCGGCGGCTATACCATATCTGAGGATTTCATGGACCAGTGGAGGTCGGATAAGGATACCTTCGTTCGCGCCTATGAGGAGCGCTTCATCCGAGAGGGTGGTTACACGCGAATAGTCCCCGAGGCGGTCAATGGGGCGCTGAGCTTATGCAGCTTGAAGCCGCAGGATATCACCAAGTTCACCTGCAATACCGATGATCCCAGGCATCTCATGGGGGCCTCGAAGATACTCAAGTTCGATACTGCTCAAGTTCAGGATACCTATTTCATGAGTGTGGGCAACGCGGGAACCGCCATCCCGCTGATGACGTTGGTGGGTGCGCTGGAAGAGTGCAAGGCTGGTGATACAATCCTGGCTGCTGGCCATTCTGATGGCTGCGATGCCCTGGTGTTCAAGGTGAAGCCCCAGATAGAAAAGGTGCGTGACCGCGGGGGCATAAAGGGGCATCTGGCCTCCAAGCGCATGGTGCCCAACTACCAGGCGTATGTGCTCTGGCGCGGGCTTATGTATATGGAGCCTCAGTCTCGCCCGGGCAGGCCAACCATATCTCTCTCTGCTCTGTGGAGAGACCGTGATTGGGGCCTGCCGCTTCGCGGAACCAGATGCACGAACTGTGGAACCCCTCAGTACCCCATGCAGAGAGTATGCCAGGTATGCCAGGCTGTAGATAAGATGGAACCTTACTCTTTCGCCGACAAGAAAGCCAAGCTTACCAGTTTCTCCAATGACAACCTGGCCATCACTGAGGTGCCACCGCTTACTGTGGCGGTGGTCGATTTCGATGGTGGGGGAAGGCTCACCTGCAATATGACTGACCGCGAGCCGGAGGAGGTCGTAACCGGGATGGCTGTAGAGATGACCTTCCGATGGATGCACTACGTGGGTGGGGTTCACAGCTACTGGTGGAAGTGCAAGCCGGTGAGATTCTAGGAGTATAAGGAGGCGAAATGGAGAGCATTAAAGATAAAGTTGCTATAGTAGGAATGGGCTGCACCAAATTCGGTGAGAGATGGGATGCTGGCGCTGAGGACATGATAATCGAGGCGGCTCAGGAGGCTTACCAGGACGCTGGCATTCAGCAGAAAGATATTCAGGCTGCCTGGGTAGGAACCATGTTCTCAGGTGATACCGGAAGATGCCTTTCTGAGCCTCTGAAGCTCAACTATATCCCTGTGACCAGGGTAGAGAACATGTGCGCCACCGGCTCCGATGCTATGCGTAACGCTGCTTATGCGGTGGCTGCCGGGGTATACGATATTGTGCTGGCTCTGGGATTCGATAAGCTCAAGGATACAGGCTGGGCCGGTCTGGGCGATGTGCCCTTCCCGAGTACCAGCAGGGGTATCATAGGCTCTCAGGGCTTGAGCGGCCCCAGCGCCTTCGCCCTGCTGGCTACAGCCTATTTTGCCAAGTACAAGCTGAGCCCGCAGGAAGGCAAGCGGATGATTGGCCTGATATCGGTCAAAAGCCATCGCAATGGTGCTAAACACCCCAAAGCGCACTTGCGTAGAGAGGTGACCATTGAGCAGGTAATGAACGCGCCTATCATCGCCTGGCCTCTGGGCCTGTTCGACTGCTGCGGCGTTACCGACGGTGCTGCGGCAGCGATCCTGGTTCGCGCAGACATGGCTAAGAAGTTCCGACCTGACCCAGTAAAGATTAAGGCTCTACAGATATCGGTGGGGCAGCAGCAGGGATTCTGCAGGTCTGACTTCGAGTATACCAGCGTATATGAGACTGTCCACGCGGGAAAGAGAGCCTATGAAGAGGCGGGCATCAAGAACCCGCGCAAAGAGATAAGCATGGCGCAGGTTCACGACTGCTTCAGCATCACCGAGGCGGTTATCATGGAAGACCTTGGATTCAGTGCCAGGGGGCATGTGAGGGATGATATTGAGGCTGGATTCTTCGAGCTGACCGGGGGGCTGCCCACACAGACCGACGGCGGCTTGAAGTCATTCGGGCATCCTATCGGTGCCAGCGGACTGAGGATGATGTACGAGGTTTACAAGCAGCTTCAGGGCAAGTGCGGAGACAGGCAATTGAAGAATCCGAAGCTGGGATTGACCCATAACCTGGGCGGGTTCCCTGCGACTGCTACTGTAAGCTGCTGTATTGCCGGACTGTAAGCGAGAGGACATTAAGTACCGTTCGTGGTGAGCTAGTCGAACCACGGATGGTACTGCGGCTTGCCCTTCGACAAGCTCAGGGCGAACGGTTTTTATTCCGGTTCAGGAATTTAAAAAGGTGGCGCTCCTCGTTCCGAGGAGCGCCACCTCTCCTTTTAATTTCTAGTATTTAGCCCCTTATTTCCACTGCACTCTTCCTGGAATGCCCTTGTCCAGGTCCTCTATTGCTCCCTTAATCATATCGTCGATAATCTGCTTGGAAGTCCTGCGTTGGTTCAGAAGCCTGGTGGCCTGACTACAGGGCGTTACCAGTATAGCATCATATTTACCTTGGTCTTTATGTTCATAGGCATAGTCAACTATGTCCAGCGTCAGCAGATTGTGAAAGGGCCAGCCCAACGGAGGCAGGGGCCCTTTATCCCACACTTCGGTAAAGGGAGTCCTCAACTGTCGCAGCGTCTTGCCACTTATAGCCTTAGTAATAACTGCATCCCGCTCAGTAGCAGCGATGACCCTGTCCTTCTGGCCTTCGGTGAAGGTAGCCTCTGGAGAGAGCAGGAACATCGAGCCACACCATACTCCCTCTGCTCCCAGGGCCAGGGCAGCGACCAGCCCTCTACCATCAGCAATGCCGCCGGCAGCGGCTACCGGGATTGGTTTCACAGCATCAACAATCTGAGGCACCACGGACATGGTGCCGATGTTGCCGGTATGCCCGCCCGCATCATATCCCTGGGCAACTATGACATCCACTTGGTCTTCCACGTGCTTCAAAGCCATCTTGACGTTGGCACCGATGCCGATAGTCTTTATGCCACGCTTCTTGCACTCTGGCATCACCCAGCCCAGCCTGCCCAGACCGGCAGCTATAACAGGCACTTTGTTATCTAGGCAAACCTGTAACAACTGCCTGGTACCTTCCATCGTCCATAGTGCGCCACCTCTGTTGCTGTGGTAGTCGTCAGGAATATCAAACTTCTTCCTCAACTCCTTTGCATAGTCAAAGTAGTTTTCGGGAATATATGACATAAGCCCTTTTTTGCTGACACCCTCCATATCCTTTAAGCTATCAGGCAGCAATAGATCAATTGCGAAGGGCTTGCTGGTTCCCTTTCTGATCTCCCGGATCGCCTGATCCAGCGTATCCGGCTCGTAGACAGCTCCTCCCAATGTGCCCAGTCCTCCTGCCTCTGAAACTGCGATGACCAGCGGTGGGTCAGAGAAGCCGCCCATGCCAGCCTGGATTATGGGGTACTCAATACCGAGCACATCGCAGATTCTGGTATGAAACTTTAGCTTCTTACTTGGCATTCTTGCTTACTTTCCTTTCTTTCTGGATGGCAGTTCAACCGTAGCTGTCCCTGGGGTGGTTATCTGGCCCTTGCCGTTCTCCAACTCGATTTCCAAATCTACGCAGTGCTCATCGCCATCCTCATATTTCTTGACGACCTTGCCTTTGCAGTGCCAGGTCTCTCCATCTACAGGCTCATTCATTGTCTTCATCTTGCGTGGAAAATCCAGACCGCGGTACTGGCAGGAGAACTTCTTCAGGGTACCATCTTCTCCCATCCAGCCGGTCACAAAATGAATCAGCCAGGCATGTTTGAGCAGACCGTGTACAATGACGCCTCCGGTGCCCTGGGTCATCGCAAATTCGGTTTCATAGTGATGGGGATTGAAATCACCGCTGGCGCCTGCCCATTTCACCAGCATCAGCGAGGTTGCTATCTTAGGCAAAGGGGGCATTTCGGTGCCGACATCAACGTCTTCCCAATATATCTGTTCTGTTGTCATTTCTTTTTTCTCCTTCACAAGGTTAGAGTTGACGGCCAATCAGGGTTTGATACGCCTTAGCAACAAGATCGCCGTTCTGATTCAAATAACTTGTCTCGAAGCGGACGATCATCATCTTGGTCTTGCCTTCTTTTAGTGATACATCCGAGACCTTTGGGCTGGCTACTATAGTGTCACCTGCACGTACCGGCAGATAGAAGTCGTAGGCCATGCCGCCGTCCAAAATGTCGGCATACCCTGCCTCGATCATGGCTCCTATTACGCCAACTAACCCTTCTGCTGAGGGAATAGTACTCTTGGCCCAGCCGAAGAACCCTGGTGGAGCAACGATGCATCCGTAGCGCGACTTCCTGGCATATTCTTCGTCGTAATATAGAGGACTGTCGTTACCCACTGCATCGGCGTAGCGTCTAATGGCACCTTTCTCTACTTCCCTGAGATGAGGCGGGTCTACTTTGCCTATGTACTGTTTGAGTGAATCTGGAACCATTCAGTACCCCCTTGTAACATTTTCTCCTTATTTTATCGACCTTTGAGCACTGCCGGAAGCTTGCAAAAGACATGGTACACCCCTGGAATGTTCAGGGCTTGAAAAGGGACTATCTCCATGTTCTCTGCGAAGCAGACAGTCAATATATAATAATCCTAGCCCGATACCCTTGTCAAACACACTAATGCCTTTTGAAGCCAGACTGTATCTATAGCGAGAAACCTGCACTGAAAAGTGCAGGTTTCTCGCCAAATTGCCTCTATTACTGAAGATGTTTCTATTAGTTGGGGAATTGAGGTCGGGGCAGGAGTCCTGCCTGCTCCACGATCTCAGGAACAGCCTCTTCCCATTCAATAGCCATAAGATGGATACCCGCTACTCCCTTAATCTCCTTAATACGGTTTATTATCTCTACGCACTGCTTAATTCCCTGTTTGGATACTTGTTCTTTAGGTACGGCCTTTAGCTGTGTAATAATCTGCTCGGGTACATCCATGCCTGGGACCTTGGTCTGCATGTAACGAGCCGCGCCTATGGATTTTATGGGAGCTACACCGGCAAGAATCTTCACCTTCTTATCGAGTCCCTGGTCCCTCACTGCTTCCATCCACTTGGCGAATTTGTCTACGTTATATACTATCTGAGTCTGGATGAAATCAGCGCCTGCAGCTACCTTTTTACCCAGGCGAAACACCCTGAACTCAAAGGGGTCAGCAAAAGGATTCGCTGCAGCTCCTATGAATAGACGAGGCGGGACTTCCATCGCGTCGCCACATTGGAATTTCTTCTCGTCTCTCATGTCCTTTACCATCTTGATGAGTTGGATGGAATCAAGGTCGAAAACACCCTTAGCCATGGGGTGATTCCCGAACACCTGATGGTCGCCAGTAAGGCAGAGCATGTTATTTATACCCAGGGCTGCGACGCCCAGGATATCCATTTGCAGGGCAATACGATTTCTATCGCGGCATGTCATCTGGACAGTCGGCTCTAATCCTTCTTCCTTTCCAATAAGGCAGGCTGCCCAACTTGCCATGCGCACTACAGCGGTCTGTCCGTCCGTGACATTAACCGCATCAACGTAACCCTTCAGATAGCTCGCCTTCTTTTTGATTACCTCAGCATTAGCGCATGTAGGAGGGCCGAGCTCCCCGGTAACTGCAAATTGACCGCTTTCCAGTATCTTTTCAAGCTTACTATTTGATTTCATCTATTTCCTCTCCAGCTTGAGCTAGCTGAGCCAGGCATAAACTGGCATCTCCTTTTGGTTGTGGGGCACAATTCTTTTAACGATTGAACGAGTATCCCTGCCCAAGTAATTATTTTACCACATCCATCTCAGCGTTTCCATAAGAGCGAGGCTACATCTTCGGCCTGCGTATTCAATGAAGTCAAAGGCTGTTAGTAACAGCTCGGCAGGTCCCTCTGTCGCCATCCTAGAATACGTGTGGACAGTGCACTGCTTTTGTGATATTATTCAATTAGAGATGGTAGTGAATACTGTGCTTTGGGGAGACTTAAGCCATAAATATAAAGAGCCCTATTTAAATTATTCCTCAGTTTCCAGTAGCCATGCTCCTCACCAGCAGCTAAGGAAGAACCAAACCTAATTGAAAGGAAATTCAGCTTTCACACGCCTAAAACAAGCTGTGTCACAATTGAGAGAGGTTTGAGAATGACAGTCACAGAATTGCCCCAGGTTATAGTCCCTAACCCTTCGTTCCGTAAAAAAGTGGAGGAAATAAGCGGAGATAAGGTATCAGCTTGTTTCCAATGTGAAAAGTGCACCAACGGATGCCCTTTAGCCTTTGCTATGGATATCGCCCCCCACAAAATCATTCGCTCTGTTCATCTGGGTTTAAAGGACACCGTTCTGAATAGCGATACTATATGGGTTTGTGCTTCGTGCGAAACCTGCACGACAAGATGCCCGAATGGCATCGACATCGCTCACATCATGGATACCCTCAGACAAATTGCGCAGCGCGAAGGCGTCAAAGCTTCGCAGAAGAACGTCCCCATCTTTCACGATGTTTTTCTATCTTCCATGAGGCGATTCGGGAGGGTGCATGAGGCATCGATGGCTGTCACTTACTCGCTTAAAAGCGGGGGGGTGAAAGGGCTTCTCAGTCAGGCTGGTATGGGTTTAGGAATGTTTAGAAAAGGCAAAGTCAAGGTTCTTCCCAGCCGATTTCGTGCCAACAAGAAGGTTAGAGACATATTCAGGGCAACGGAGCGGAAAGGATAGCGATGGAAGTCTCGTTGTATCCCGGATGTTCTTTTGATGGAGTAGCCAGAGAATATCGTGAGTCAGTCGAAGCAGTAGCAAAGATTTTGAGTGTCGAATTCAAGGAATTGCCCGACTGGACATGCTGCGGGGCATCATCTGCCCATGTAACTAATGACAAGCTGGCTGTGGCTCTAGCTGCCACCAATCTGGAGATCGCTGATAGAGCAGGCATGGATCTGGTGGTCCCCTGCGCCGCATGTTTTCAGAGATTGAAAGTTGCCGAGAAGCACTTGAAGCAGGGGAAACCCGTGGAAGGATTCTCGGGCAAATATGAGGGCAGGTTCCATATCAAGCCTATTGTCGATTTCTTCTGGGAGAATGTAGGCGAGAAGGCGTTGAAGGAGAAGGTGAAAAAGCCTTTGGAGGGGCTGAATCCCGTTTGCTATTATGGCTGTTTGACAGCCCGACCTCCCAAGGTCACTGATGCGAAGAATGCCGAAGATCCTCAAGAAATGGACCGTCTGCTCAAGACCCTGGGGGCCGATGTTAAGAATTGGTCGTTCAAAACTGACTGTTGCGGTGGGAACCTGACGCTCTCTCGGCCCGACCTCCAGTTGAAGCTCACCAGGAAGCTTCTGGATATGGCGGAGGAGGCAGGCGCGGATTGCATAGTTACCGAATGTCCTATGTGTCATATGAATCTGGACAGCAAACAAAAGGAGATATCGCAGGAAGCTGGGAAGCCGTATAACACCCCTGTCTTCTATTTCAGCGAGTTAATGGGGCTTGCCTTCGGCGATAGTTCTGTAGAGAAATGGTTGGGCAGACACACAGTAGACCCGAGGCCGCTATTGAGGCAGAGAGGGCTAATCTAACAGCAGGACAACGATTATGAGCAATACAGTAAAACAGCAAGATACAAAAAAAGTGGGCGCTGTGATGGTAGTGGGCGGCGGAATCTGCGGTATGCAATCAGCTTTGGACCTGGCTAACTCCGGCTTCAAGGTTTATCTGGTAGAGGAGACAACCTCCATCGGCGGCCGTATGGCTCAGCTCGACAAGACTTTCCCTACCAATGACTGCTCGATGTGCATGATTTCACCGAAGCTAATAGAGGTCAGCAAACATCTGAATATCGAACTCATCACCAATGCCCAGGTACAGTCACTGTCCGGTGAAGCAGGCAACTTTAAGGTCAAGGTCTTGAAGAAACCCCGGTTCATCGACGTGACCAAATGCAGCTCTTGCGGCGATTGTGTTCAGGTCTGCCCGGTGGCTCAATCGAGCGAGTTCGAGGGGGGCTTAACGACACGCAAGGCGATATATAAACGCTATCCTCAGGCTATACCGGGCGCATTCGCGATAAGCAAGAGAGGCGCCTCGCCCTGCAAAATCGCATGTCCGGCTCATATCAGCGTTCAGGGATATGTAGCGCTCATAGCCCAGGGTAAATACAAAGAGGCGCTGAATCTTATCAGGGAGGAGAATCCGTTCCCGGCAGTCTGTGGGAGAGTATGTACTCATCCCTGCGAGACAAAATGCAAACGCGGTCAGGTCGATGAGCCGATTTCCATATGTCATCTTAAAAGGTTTGTTGCCGATGAGGTCAGAGCAGGCGGACAGGATAAACCGCCGTCAGCTATGCCGAGTAAGAATAAGAAGGTAGCTATTGTAGGCTCAGGGCCTGCCGGACTGAGCGCTGCTTACTATCTTGCACTCTGGGGCTATCAACCAACGGTATTCGAAGCCCTGCCCGTCGCCGGCGGCATGATGGCCGTAGGTATTCCGTCATATCGCCTGCCCAAAGATGTTCTGAATGCCGAAATAGACTTCATCAAGTCTGTCGGAGTAGAGATAAAGACCAATACCCCCATTGGGAAATCGCTTTCCTTGAAAGACCTTAAGGCACAGGGTTACGAAGCTACATTTGTTGCAGTAGGCGCTCATAAGAATAATAAGCTAGGCGTCGATGGCGAAGCCCTCAAGGGTGTTATACCGGGCGTCGAGTTTCTCAGGGATGCAGCTCTGGGCAAATCCTTGAGTGTAGGGCAGCGGGTAGCTGTGGTCGGAGGCGGAAACGTCGCTATTGATGCAGCTAGGACCGCGCTGCGTTCAGGCGCTGAGAGCGTTATGATATTGTACCGCCGCTCCCGGCAGGAAATGCCGGCTAATGATGAAGAGATTTTAGATGCCGAAGAGGAAGGGGTAGAGATTCGCTATCTGGTGGCACCAACCAAAATTATCGGCGCCGATGGTAAAGTCAGCGCCGTAGAGTGCGTCAAGATGAAACTGACCGAACCCGACGAAAGCGGGCGCCGCAAGCCTGTTCCTCTTAAAGGCTCCGAGTTTAAGATAGACATTGATGCCATTATCCCTGCTATCGGCCAATCTACCGACCTTTCTTTCCTCGGTTCAGAGAGCACGATTGAGGTAAATAGAGGGTCTACGATAAAAGCTGATGAACTCACCCTGCAAACAAACGTTCCCGGTGTGTTTGCCGCCGGTGATGCTGTGCTCGGTCCGGCTACGGTGATCGAAGCCATTGCAGGCGGCAAAGAAGCGGCCATATCTATTGACAGGTATCTCAGTGGCAAGAACCTGCATGACGGACGCGAACGAACTTTCACTGAGGCCGAAGTGTCCCTTGATGATATTGAGAAACTACCGCGTAAGCAGACGCCGAAGCTTTCGTCTGAAGAGAGAAAGAAGGATTTCCGCGAGGTGGCTTTGAACTTCAGCGTGGAAGAAGCGAAAGCGGAAGCAGAGAGATGTCTCTCCTGCGGAATTTGCAGCGAATGTTATCAATGTGTGATAGCCTGCCAGGCGAAGGCAATTAACCATGCTATGAAAGAAGAAGTAGTAGATATAGATGTCGGCGCTGTGGTATTAGCCCCGGGGTTTGAACCCTTCGACGCCACTATCAAGCCTGAATATGGATACGGCCGAATGCAGAACGTTGTTACCAGCATGCAGTTCGAGCGTATCCTCTCTGCCTCCGGCCCTTACCAGGGTCAGGTGCGGCGGCCTTCGGACGGCAAGCATCCGGTAAAGATAGCCTGGATTCAATGCGTCGGTTCCAGAGATGAAACATGTGGTAGAGACTACTGCTCCTCGGTTTGCTGCATGTACGCTACAAAAGAGGCAATCATTGCTAAAGAGCACGCAAGTGAGATTCAACCTACCATTTTCTATATCGATGTAAGGGCACACGGGAAGGGCTTTGAGCGGTATTATGAATCGGCGAAAAACAGGTTCGGCGTGCGTTATGTAAAGGGTATCATCTCAGGAGTAAAAGAGTTACAGAAGAGCAAGAACCTTGTCCTGGAATATACCGGTGAAGATGACCGGAAGGTCCAGGAGGAGTTCGATATGGTGGTGCTGTCGGTGGGAATTGTACCTTCGGCAAGCACCAAAGAGCTGGCGCAGAAGCTGGCCGTTGACCTCGACAGATTTGGTTTCTGTAAAACCGAGGAGCTCAGACCGAACATTTCCTCTCGCGACGGTATCTATGTAGCCGGTACATTCGATGCACCTATGGATATCCCCGAGTCGGTTATGCACGCCAGCAGCGCGGCATGCCTCGCCTCTGAGGCAATCGCTGCTGCCAGGGGGACAATGGTTACCGAGAAAAAATACCCCCCCGAGATCGATCTCAACGGACAAGAGCCCCGGGTGGGCGTATTTGTCTGCCGCTGCGGCACAAATATCGCCAGGGTAGTAGATGTGCCCGGTGTAGCTGCGTATGCTGCAACCCTTCCCTATGTTGTATATGCCGAGGAGAATCTCTATACCTGTTCCACCGATACCCAGGCCAAGATCATTCAGGCCATAAAAGAGAAAAATATAAATCGAGTAGTGGTGGCTTCCTGCAGCCCCAGAACTCATGAACCGCTTTTCCAGGACACTATCCGGGAGGCAGGCTTGAACAGGTTCCTGTTTGAAATGGCTAATATCAGGGACCAGTGCTCCTGGGTTCATGCAACTCATCCTGTGGAGGCAACCGATAAATCCCGGGACCTGGTTAGAATGGCTGTAGCCCGCGTTGTCAATCTGGAACCTCTGCACGAGTCGCCGGCGCCTATAAAGCACAACGCTCTGGTCATAGGCGGCGGTCTGGCGGGAATGACTGCAGCCCTCGGCATTGCTGCGCAGGGATTCGAAGCAGTGTTAGTGGAAAAGGAAAAAGAGCTGGGTGGAAACCTCAGACATATTTACTATACCCTGGATGGCTCTGACCCCCAGGCATTACTTGCTTCGCTCTTGGAGAAAATAAAGAAAGAGCCCAGGATTAAAGTATATACAGGTGCAAGGATAGAAGATTTCTCAGGTTATGTGGGTAATTACAGGACTACTATTTCTACGGCTGACGGCAGCACCGCGGATGTTGAGCACGGCGTAGTCATTCTGGCTACAGGCGGAGTGGAGTATAGACCTACCGAGTATCAGAGCGGCAAATCGGATAAAGTTATGACTCAGCTTGACCTCGAAAATAGGATTGCCAGGGGTGATACCGCTGTCAAAGGCTTGAAGTCAGTGGTTATGATACAGTGTGTTGGCTCGCGAGAAGAAGCTCACATGTACTGCAGCCGCGTTTGCTGTAATCAGGCGGTCATGAATGCTCTCAAGCTGAAGGAGAAGAACCCCGAAGTCGAGGTCTACGTTCTCTATCGCGACATACGTACTTTCGGAATGAACGAGCTCAAGTATCGTGAAGCCAGGAATAAAGGTATCACCTTCATTCGATTCGATGTAGAGAAAAAGCCTGACGTTAAGGTCCAGGATGGTAAAGTTGAGGTAAAGGTATTCGATTCGGTTTTAGGGACTGATATCATGCTGGAACCCGATATGCTTGTACTCAGCAGTGCTATCAGACCCCAACCCGACGCTCAGGAGTTCTCCAGCAAGCTCAAGCTCCCGCTGACACAGGACGGCTTCTATATGGAAGCTCATATGAAGTTACGTCCCCTGGATTTTGTAAACGATGGCATGTACCTCTGCGGCCTGGCTCACGGCCCCAAATCTGTATCTGAGTCGATATCGCAGGCAAGAGGTGCTGTGTCGCGGGCCATGACAATACTCTCCAAGCCGTATCTTATGGTGGGAGGCGTGGTATCCGAAGTTGATAGCACGAGGTGCGTGGCCTGTCTCACATGCGTGCGCTCCTGTCCCTTCGGGGTGCCTGTTATAAATGATGACAAAGTGGCGTACATCGAACCGGCGGCCTGTCAGGGTTGCGGTATATGTGCCAGCGCTTGTCCCCGTAAAGCAATAAAGCTGCGGCACTACTCTGACGTACAGGTAATGGCAAAGACTTCCGTTTTATGTTCAACTTAACCAGGAAAGGATTGTAGGATTATGGGCGAGGCTTTTGAACCCAAGGTCGTGGCTTTCTGCTGTCACTACTGCGCCTATTCGGCCGCTGACCTGGCTGGCTCTATGCGGATAGAGTATTCGCCTAACGTACGTATAGTCAAACTGATGTGCACCGGCAAGGTTGATACCATCCACCTGTTGAAAGCTATCGAGGACGGTGCCGACGCTGTGTTCGTTGCGGGGTGAGAGGAAGGCGATTGTCATTTCCTGGAAGGAAATCTGAGAGCGAAAAAACGGGTACAGCAGGCGAAGAAGCTGTTGAAGGAAGTGGGACTGGAGGAGGACCGTGTTGAGATGTTCAACATAGGTGCTTCTGACGCCCCTTTGTTTGCCAAAGCATGTAACGAGATGACCGAAAGAGCCCGGCGTTTAGGCCCTAATCCTCTGAGGAAGGAAAAAGTGACATGATAGTAGGAGAAAGAAAGCCCCTCAATGAAATAAAAGAAAAGGTTAAGGACTACAAGAAGCTGCTCATTCTGGGCTGTGGTACCTGCGTAGCTGTGTGCATGGCCGGGGGTGAAAAAGAGGTCGAGCTTCTTGCCAGCCAGCTCAGGATGTCGAATGAGCTGGATAAAAAGGAAGTTGAAATCAAGGAAGCCACTATACAGCGTCAGTGCGATAAAGAGTATATCGAGCCCATAGTGGAGCTGGCTAAGAAGTACGATGCTGTCCTTTCTCTGGCCTGTGGTGCCGGAGTACAGTTAGTGGCTGATATGCTGGAGCCAATGCCTGTGATTCCCGGACTAAATACTCGCTTTATCGGGATAGCCGAAGAGGAAGGCAAGTGGTCAGAGCGCTGCCGTGCCTGTGGTAATTGCGTCATCGGTGAGTATGGCGGCATCTGCCCTATTACAAGGTGCCCCAAAAGCATTCTTAACGGGCCCTGTGGCGGGAGCCAGAACGGCAAGTGCGAGACAAGCAAGGACAGAGATTGCGCCTGGGCGTTGATATACAACCGATTGGCTAAACAGGGCAAACTTGAAAATCTCTATAAAGTAGCACCTCCCAAGGACTTCAGGACGCAGGACTTCCCGGCACGTCAGGTCAACGAGAATTATGTAAAGGCAACAAAGACCGAGGAAAAAGAAGCTACCGCTAAAAAATAAAGCTTTTTGTACACCTCGAATAGAGATTGATAATAAAGGCAGGTAAATCCTGCCTTTATTTATTTTAGATGAGGGCTTAGAATAACGTCGAGGAAAATATGGGCAAAGTCAGAGTAGTCTCGTTCGATGCTGACGGAACCCTGGTGACCCCGGACTTCAGCCAGGCTGTGTGGTACGAGGGAGTCCCTGCTCTTTATGCCAAGAAGCATGGAATCAGCCTTCGGGAGGCGAGGGCGTTTATTGAGAAGGAGTATCAGGTAGTAGGAGACCGGAGAATAGAATGGTACGACATCAAATACTGGCTGCATCGCTTCGGGCTGGGTGACTGCCATAGCCGGTTACTGGAGGACTGCCGACACAGGGTATCCTGCTACCCCGAAGTAGCTCAGGCGCTTTCCTCTCTCAGCAAGGATTACACCCTCATCGTCGTCTCCTGCTCCACCAGGGAGTTCCTACCCTATATACTGGACGGGATGGAGAAATACTTTGCCAGGGTGTTCTCCACAGTATCAGACTACGGTCAGATAAAGAGCCCCGGGTTATTTGGCGAAGTATGCCGTCAGATGGGCGTTTCTCCTCAAGAGACGGCCCACGTCGGCGACCTGTGGGAGCAGGATTTCCTTGCCCCCAAGGAAGCAGGACTCAAGGCTTTCCATCTTGATAGAAGGGGCGAACGAAGAGACGGGAGTTCGTTGAGCAGCCTGGCGGAGTTGGAGGCGAGGTTGGGGGAGGAGTAGCTTCATTAATTAATCTCCCGTATAGCTTGCTGCTATGGAGTAGAGCAATGGTCAAAGAAAGCAGAACAGAGAGAAACCCGGTGCAGTGGCTGCTGGAACCTGACGACATTGGTGTGAAGTATCTGGCGATGCGCGACCTGGTTAAAAACGATGCAAAAGAGTTGATGATAGCAAAGAAGAAGGCACATACAGAGGGTCCCATTGCTCTGGTATTGGCGAATATGAAAAGAGAAGGGTACTGGGAACGACCCGGAGCCGGATATAACCCTAAATACAGAGGAACAGTATGGTCGCTTATCCTGCTATCTCAGCTCGGCGCTTCTATTGAAATGGATAAGAGGATAACGACAGCCTGCTCGTACTTATTGGAGCATACACTGACCAAAGATGGGCATTTTACCATGAATGGGCTTGCCTCAGGAACTATAGATTGTTTGCAGGGCAACCTCTGCGCTGCCTTGTTAGACCTGGGTTGCGAAGATGAACGCATTGATAAAGCATTTGAATGGATGGCACGAAGCGTTACGGGAGAGGGCGTGGCTCCGATGGAGGATAAGGCAGCCACAGTTCGTTATTATTCTGGGAAATGTGGACCTTGCTTTGCTTGCGGTGGCAATAAGAAGTTGCCCTGTGCTTGGGGAGCGGTAAAAGTGATGCTGGCTTTCAGCAAATTGCCCAAAAGAAAAAGGACAGACCTGATAAATAGTGCAATCAGCAGCGGGGTTGATTTCCTGTTCAGCAAAGACCCGGCAAAGGCAGATTATCCCTGCGGCTTCAGTAATAAACCGAGCGGCAACTGGTGGAAATTCGGATTTCCCATATTTTATGTGACTGATTTGCTGCAGAATGTTGAAGCTCTGGTCGGATTGGGCTATGGTAGCGACCCCCGGCTGGCACACGCTCTCAATATCATCCGTGAGAAGCAGGACAGCCTGGGGCGCTGGTTGTTGGAATACGACTATGAAGGTAAAACATGGGTGGATTTCGGCGCTAAGAAGCAACCCAACAAGTGGGTGACACTGCGCGCACTGAGAGTATTAAAAGCGGTAAAATAGAGGTTCAAATTGATCAACAAAGACTGTGCTTATTTTCACGTTGCGTCAATTTACCTAAGGAGAACCCCAAGAGAAACAGTGCTGCGGGTGCCGTGAAAAAACCCACGCTAAAAAAGCTTACTGAGAACCCGAGTAGTAAGATGGCACCCAGAGTCAAATCTGTCCACCTTTTTTTACCCTTATTCAGGATACCCATCCCTATCAAGGCTAGCGCTGTAACTCCGAGGGCTCCCAGGAGAATCTGCACTATGCCATCGCGATGAGTCAACTCACCCCAATTAGCCAACCCTATGACAAAGACAGCGATAAGTATGATGCACCCAGCCACGAAAATCAGCGCTAATACCCGGTTTTTCATCCCACCCCTCCTCCATGTTTTCTTGAATTACCCTTTCCGCCCACGTTAAACCGGGTCAAGTTCGCCAGGTGGAAATTATCTAATGCGAGCACCGCTTTGGCCAGTGTATCAAGGGTATTGAAGAATTCCTTCATATGTTTAAACCTATCTTCTAAGAATTTAGTCTCAGCAGTGGAAGAAATGGCACTATTCTGTCGCACATTTTCTAAGCAGGTAGTCACGGTCACCAGCGCCTGATCAAATTCTTTTTTGTCTCTTTCACGAAGGATGTCTCTCACTATTTTCCAGAAATCCAATTCAGCTTCATAGTAATCCTTGCGATCATTCTTCTGGTTTATCCTCTTTATCAAACCCCAGCGCTCAAGCGAACGGACATTCAAACTGACATTACCTTTACTCATGTTCAAACTCACTGCAATGTCATCCAGTGATAAAGGCCCCGGGGAGAGATATAGGACAGCATAGATTTGTCCCATAGCTTTATTAAAACCCCAAAAGTCACTGATTCGACCCATAGCTAAAAGAAAGTCATCGCGTACTGTAGTAAGAGGAACAGTCACTTATTAATATCTCCATATTATATGTTTAATATATATTAAACAATTGAATGACAGTATGTCAATAGGATGGGATGCAGGTTAATTCCTGATATATGGAATGCCAGCTAAACAGCAGATTAGGGATAATTTCACGAAAAAAGTTATTCGGTGGTTCAGGGGTGGCTGGGGATGATAACATCCGCAGCGAGCGAGGGAAATATTACCTCCCACAATGATGAGATATGCCCGTTCGTGGTGAGCTTGTCGAACCATGAACGGGCCGTTCACCCCTCGACAGGCTCAGGGCGAACGGCAAGAAGTCTATTTCCAGCAATACCAAGGGAAGTGACCGTTGCCCCTGCCATATCTTTGGTGTGATTTATATAGCTCTTGAAGTGGCTTTTGCGCTCACTTTGACCGCAGGCTCCTTTGTGCCTTACAATTGACACGTGGCGTCAGGAATTCCGGCCCTGTTATCGGTTGTCCTGGGCAGCCTGGCTGCTCTGGGGTGCCTGATCGGGGCGTTCTGGACTCTGCGGCACAAGCGCCTCATCGATGACCTGCCGACATCGAAGACTCAGGGGGTATTCATCGGCCTGGCCGAACTCAAAGGCACAGCCGAGAGTGAGACGCCGCTGACCAGCTTTCTGGCGGGAACTTCCTGCGTACAGTATGCCTGGCAGGTCGATGAACACTGGTCAAAGACAGTAACCGACACCTATACCGACTCTAAAGGGCACACCCAGACCCGCACGCGCACGGAGAGCGGCTGGACCAAGGTCGCCGGCGGCAACCAGTTTATACCC